>CAYTJV010000085.1:0-17279 GCA_964438165.1 uncultured Planctomycetaceae bacterium
GGGAAACCTCGGCCGAGACCCAAAGCTTCCCCGGGCCTCCCGCCACCCACGTCTTGCGCAGGCCGTCGAAGAGGGCCTCGACCTGTTCGTGGACTTCTTCGGTTTGAGCGAACACGAAATCCAGCGTCGGCTCGAAGAAGGCGATGGAGCCGGGTCCGCCCACCTCGTCCCATGTGGTCGGCTGGATGCTCGACGTGACCATGTCGATCACGCTGTCGGAGTCGAGCCACGACCCACCTTCGCCCAACTCGATCGCGCTGGGGCGAATGCGGCCGCCCCGCTGCGAGACGACGAGCGATAGGTCTGTCTCGAACTTATCCTCGGGCTGATCTTCCTCGTCGGCCGCCATCTCCGGATCGAGTTCCGGCGGGCCTTGGCCGTCACCTCCGGAAGAGAGCCGCTCGGGGTCGGCGACTCGCCCGGCGGCAGGTGCGGCGCCCATGCCGCCTCCCATCCCACCCATCATGCCGCCCATGCCCATTCCGCCGCCGAACCTGCCGCCACCCATGCCGCCCATCCCCATGCCACCCATCCGCGGCGAGCGGCGGATCCTTCCGTCGGGCGCGAAGCCGACCTCTTCCAGACCACCCATCCCACCCATGCCCATTGCGCCGCCGAACGTGTCACCGCCGAATTGCGTGCGGAGCCGCTCCATCTCGCGGGGCGAGGGCTGCATCATGACGCCGCGGCCGGAGTGCAGCCGCACCGAGAGCCGGTTGGCTGCTTCATCGGGCGTGGTAATGACGACGGCTTCGTGGTCGATGGTATACGCGAGTCCTTCCCGATCGAGAATCCAGCGCAGCGACTCCTTGATCGGCACATCGCGCCACGCGGCGCTCACCTGCTTGTCCAGCGCAAAGCCGACCTCCTCGAGGGCCTTCGTGTCCACGAGCACGTTGTCATCCATCGCTCGGGCGACATCTTTGAGGACATCCTCAAACGCACGATCCTTGAATTTTACAGAGATCGGCCGCTGGAGCTTCTTGCGCAGCCGCTCGCGGGCGGCCAGCTCGCGATCCAAGTACGGATTAGCCAGCGACGCCGGGTCGGGCACCTCGTGGGTGAGGAAAAGGTCGGCCACCGGGTAGATTTCGGTCTTCAGATGATTCGCCGCTTCGTCGGGCGTGGTGATGAAGAGCCGGTGCGGCTCTTCCACTAACACCAGGCCCTGCTGCGCGAGGACAAACTTCGCGTAGCTGCGCAGCGACATCCGGCCCCAGCCAACGAGGTCTGCCTCCATTGGTGCGCGAGCGACGGCGTTTTGCCGGATCACTTCCCGAAGGTTCCGCCGTGCCGCCTCGACCGGATCCACAACTCCCTCGGGGGCCGTCTTGGGAATGGGGGCTGCTTTGCGCCGGTCTGCCGGCGCAGCAAAGGGGTCCGCGTCGTCGGCCGCGGCACGCTTCGCCGGCTTCTTTTCGACCGGTTTTTCCGGCTTGCGGTCGGCGGTTTCCGGGGCGAAGGAGATGCCGACTTCCTCCAGGGCTTTGAGGTCGGGCACCACGTTGAGCCCTGTCTGTTTGGACAACAACGAAACCAGCGACTCCAGCGACATCCGTTCCGGCGGTATCTGGATCTCCTTCAAGAGCCGCGCGGCGTGGGGACGGCGGCGATCGAACTCGGCGTTGCTCGGGCTGGCCAAGAGCGGCGAAATGCTCGCCTGGAACCGCTCCGGCTCAGGCCGCGCCGGGGGCATGAGCAGATAGCGGTGCGGGCCCATTGCTTCGAATAGATCGTCC
The DNA here is from genome assembly GCA_964438165.1 of uncultured Planctomycetaceae bacterium. Classification (GTDB taxonomy): domain Bacteria; phylum Planctomycetota; class Planctomycetia; order Pirellulales; family Thermoguttaceae; genus CALFBP01. Next base: position 1,740 of record CAYTJV010000085.1, read on the forward strand.
CGCCGCACCAGGGCCGCCGCTTCGTCCTTCAGCGCGCGGTATTCCGCCGATTTCTCCGCTAAGGGCAATCTGCCCACTCCCGCTAGAACCGCATGAGCCAGCCGATGGTTGCCGGCCTTCATGGCCTCGCGGGCCGAGGCAAGGGACTGCTCGAATCGCTTCTTTTCGGCCGCTTCCTGACGGGCCGTTGCCGCTTCCGCCAGCTTGACGCGAAGGGACGCATACGCATCGCCCGCTGGCGGCGACGGCTCCGCGACCGCCTCGGCCGGCCTCCAGTAGCGGCGCCGCAGATTCCGGTCGACGTTCCACCGCTGGTAATCGGCCTCGCTTTCCAGCACGAGAAACGCCGTATACGGGGTGAGCAGGCTCCATTCCTGGGCAATCGCCAGAATCTGCTGGCGCACCGAGTCGTCGGCAGGATTCTGCGGTGCCTGCCAGACGGCCTGGTTCTCCTGGGGTCCCGGCTTAACCTTGGGATGAAGCCGATCCAGCTTGCGCTGCGCCCAGAGGCGGCCGAGGAAGACGTCGTCCTGCTGCGGATCGACGTTCAACTCAAAGCGGCGCTGCGTCGAGTTGCCGTCCTGCTTGATCGTAAGATTCACATTCACCCGCGTTGCCGCCGCCGTCCGACCCATCACGGTCAATCCCCGACCGGGGAACCAGGCCGCGGGATAGAAGAGGTCGTCCGGGCTTGCTCCCTCCACGTCGAGGCGGGCGATTTGCCTGGGACTCGGGAGCCCTGCCAAGAGCCACTCAAGAAGCTCCTTGCGATCCTCTCGCCTGGCGGCGCGGAAAACCATACCGCCGCACGTGACGACCGGCGGCGCAAGCGTCGTGCGGTCATTCGATTCCGGCTCAACGAGGGCGGCGTAAGGCGTTACGTTGGCGTTGGCAAACCGGCCCGCGAAATCCTCGATCGGCACGCCATCGGGTCTTTTGTCGAACGAGTCCTCCCCGGCGCCGACAAAGACGACCATCCGCCGCCGCGGCGACTTGTCGGCCGGGAAGACCTTGAGAACCTCCTGCAGCGCGGCCTTCAGATTCAAGGTTCCCAGGAAGACCCCCTTGTCGAGTTGCTGGAGGGCTTTGCGTGCCTCGGGCCCGTCGGGCGCGACCCAGCCGTCGGTGAGCCACCGGCGGGAGACGTCGGCCGCAACCACGCGGAGCCGGCAACTGGGCGGGAGGTTCTGCAGGATCATCCGCGCAGTCTGTCTCGCCACGCGCTGGTTCTTCACACCCGCCGACGTATCGACCAGAACCACCACGTCGGCAGGCTGGGGCGCAAGGGGCGGCGCTATCGCTTCTGGCGGCAACGTGGCGAGAAAATACGTCGCGGGGCGACCCGCCAGCGGATCCCAAGCACGATCCTGACGCCGCTCGGGAAAGGGCAGCGGCCCGGCCGTGTAGCTCCGCAATCCGGGCCCTCGGCCCGTCGGCTGCACGAAGCTCAACGACAAGTCATCGGTAGGCCGGAAATTGGCCTCTTTCCACTCAAAGGTGATCTCGCTCGGGCCGCGCTGCTGGAACTTCAACTTCGGGTGCGAGGGGCTGACGACCGATTCCAACCGCGTCGGCCCGCGGATCGCGCCGGTCACCTGGAAGTCCCAGATCGGCTCCCGGTCGGTCAGTAGCGGCAGGTCGAAATGGAACTGGCCGTCGTCGCTTTCCAGCGGCAGGGTGAAGTCGAGCAGGATCCGCTTGAAATCACGGGCGAAGATAGGGAAGACACGCATCTTGAAGAGGTTGTCGCCGATCTGTTCCAGGATCGCCGGGTCGCGGCGGCGATGCACGATCGAATCATAGATACCCCCGGCCCTTTGACGCTCGATCAATTCCCCTTCGATCAGGTTGCGCGGGTCCACATACATGGCGAACCGGCTCACGGAAGCCCCTCTGGGGAGGTTGAACACAAAGGTGCCCTCGGTTTGCTGGCCGGTCGGGTTGTAGAACGATTGGTCGATCTGCACCAGGGCCACCGGCTCGTGGAGCACCACGTGGGCACGATACTGGGCCACGCTGAGCCGCACCGGCGAATCGGACTGGGCATCTTTGACGGTCAATTGCCCCACTCCTTGGGGCTTTTTCCCCAGGCTGGCCCAGGCGGCGAGCCGTTTCTGGTCCTGCGGCGAAAGCGGGGCCGAGGCGACCCGCTTTTCCGCCGGTTGCCAACCCCAAAGGGTCTTTTCTCCGATGCGATCCGGCTTGGGCCGGCCGGGAACCTGCGCCTCGACCGAGCCTTGAAACACCCCGATGGCAACGTGTTGCCCTGCTTGAACGGACAGCTCAACAGTCGATCCGGCCTGGATTTCGGCCCGAATGCCTTCCGACTCGCAGGACCATGCCTCCTTGGCCGCCGGCTTCAGGAGCACCGTGCCCTGCTCCAGCGTCAGCCGTCGCTTGGGCAAATCGAAGCTCAGCCGGGCATCGCCGGCGAGGCACAGATTGCCCGAAGGTGTTTCGAGCCGGCAGGCACCGCCAGCGCTGCGGAATTGGCCCGTCGGCGGCACGGGATCGCCGATCCGCAAGATCCGCCATTGTGCCCGCTGTTCGGGGCCGGAAAAGGTGACAGGCACCTTTTGGGCGGAGCCCCCTTTGGGCCTTTCAGGCAAAAGGTGCCTGTCACCTTTTCCGGCCTGGTCGGCGCGAGCGGCCAGAAGTCCTTCGCCGCCAACGAGTACCGTTGCGGGCGGCTGGGCGGCATGTAGCCCGGCGGCCATCGAGAGAGCCAAGAGAACCCACACCACCGTCCATCGATTGCGGCGCATGGCGACCCCCTTGCACGTGCAAGCGTGCGTTTGAGACCTCTTCAAAAGTATCGAATCCGGTTCCGGTCGGACCCGACAAAGAGCAGCTCTCGGATGAAGATTCTATCCTGTCCAAGCGACCAAAGCAAAGCTTTTGCGCTACTTTTGGCGAGGAAATCGAATCACGAAAGCACGAAAGCACGAAGAACGCCGGGAATAATGAATGCTCGCCCATCACCCTCTGCTCACTCTTTCGTTCCTTCGTGTTTTCGTGATTCGTTTGCTCCTGGAGATGACTCACGCGCTCAAGAGCCGCTCGATCCGATTCGTGCCTTCCTCAAGGGCCTCCAAAGAAGCCGCGAACGAGACGCGTACGTGCTGATTAGAGCCAAAGCTCGAACCGGCGATGACCTTGACGCCTGCTTCTTCGAGAAGGAGCCGGGCGAAATCCTCGCCGTCGGCGATTTGCCGTCCGGCCAGTGTTCGGCCGCAAAGGGCCGAGATGTTCAGGAACAGGTAGAACGTCCCTTGCGGCGCATGGCAGCGGAGGGTTGGCAGGGCGGCCAGGCGCTCGAGCAGGTATTTGCGGCGTTTGGCGTATTCGGACCGCATGGCCTCGACATGGGCGGACGGCGTTTGTAGCGCCGCCAGGGCCGCCCGTTGCGAGATCGCGCACGGCCCGGACGTGCTGTACGACTGGAGCTCGGTCGCGGCGGCGGCGATTTCCGGCGGCATGGCGGCGTAGCCGATTCTCCAGCCGGTCATCGAGTGCGTCTTGGAAACGCTGTTGACGGTGATCGTCCGCCGCGCGATCCGGTGGCCCAGACTGGCGATGGAAACGTGCTCCGCGTCGTCGAAGACGATCTTCTCGTACACCTCGTCGGCGATGACCCACAGGTCGTGCTCGACGGCCAACTCGGCCAACTCGCCGAGTCGCTGGCGGTCGTACACGGCGCCGGTGGGGTTGCAGGGCGTATTGAGGATCATCGCCCGGGTCGCCGGGGTGACGGCGGCGCGGACCGTCTCGATCCGCGGCTGGAAGGCGTCTTCCTCGCGAGTGGCCACCAGCACCGGCCGGCCGCCGGCGTGCTGCACTTGGAGCGGATAGGCGTACCAGTGTGGCGAGAGGATAATCACCTCGTCGCCAGGGCGCACGATGCAGTGGATCGCGTTGAACAGACTGTGCTTGGCCCCGCAGGACACGACCACCTGCTCCGGCGAGACGCGGAAGCCGTTCTCGTTCTCGAACTTCGCTGCCACGGCCTCGCGGAGGTCCTGGAAACCGGGCTGGGGCGTATAGCGGGTATAGTTCTCGTCGATGGCCCGCTTCCCCGCGGCCTTGATCGCCTCCGGCGTAGGAAAGTCGGGCTGCCCGACGCTCAAATCGACGATCGGTTCTTTTGTCACTGCGTCAGCTCGATTCGTGCCAGGATCTGCCGGAAGGTCCAATGCTGCTTCTCGGCGCTAGTGGCGAACGGCAGGCTCAACACGTACCCGGCGCAAAGCGTCATCACCAGGCCGAAGGTCGAGGGCCAGATGAAGCTAATGAGCTGATGGTTCGCCAAATGGACAATGTACAGCGTGAAGGCGGTGCCGAGCAGCCCGCCCAGGAACACGCCCGGACCGTTGGCCCGGCGGGTAAACATCCCCAGCAGGAAGATCCCCAATAGCGGCCCGGTGAAGGCGTTGATCAGCTTGTTGGCGATCTCGAAGATCGTGCCGAACTGCCCCACGTAGCACGACAAGGCCGTGCCCAAGAGTCCCAATAGCACGGTCAGGGCGCGGGAGATGGACACCTGCCGGCGCTGCTGGTGGTCGGAAAGCTCCTCGCCGCTTGTGGGGTGAAGGTAGAGGCGATTGACGAAGTCGATCATCGCCACGGAGGTCATGGAGTTCACGGCCGAGTCGATGCTGGAGAGCGACGCGGCAAGGATGGCGGCCACCACCAGCCCGACCATGCCCGGCGGGAAGACCTGGCCGAGGAAATACGGGAAGATATGGTCCGGGTTCGCCTGCACTTGCGGCGGGATCGAGTGATGCCGGAAATAGGCAAACAAGGCCAGCCCGACAACCGCTAGCGCCACCATCCAAATCGTGTCGCTCACCGCCGTGATGAGGAATCCCTTGCGGGCGTCGCCAATCGAGCGAGTCGTTTGGAATCGCTGGATCATCACTTGATCGGTGGTGTACATCCCGATCCGCCCGACCATCGTGGAAATGAACATCCCCACCGCGGTCACTGGAATCGCGAACCACTGCGTGAGCCCATCGAGGCCGTCTGTGGGGCACGCGGGCGGTGGGCTTTCCGGCAGGCCGACCTGGCGGGCCGCCTGCAGAATCTCGCTCCAACCGCCGGGCACGTTGCGCCAGGCAATGTAGATCGTGCCGGCCAAGCCCGCAAACATGATGCAGAACTGAATCACGTCGGTCCAGATCACCGCCTTGATGCCTCCCAGCGCCGTATAGAATGTCACCAGGCCGCCGAGCACGACGATCATCGGGATCAGCAGGTCGGGCCGTCCGATCACGCTCGTGATGGCCAGGCAGGGGACGTACAGGGCCGTGGCCATCCAGCCCAGTCGCCAGAGCATGAAAATCGCCGCCCCCAGCCCGCGCACGCCGACATTGAACCGCGCCTCCAGGTACTCATACGCCGTGTAAACCCCCAGCCGGCGGAACAGGGGCAGCGTGATGAAGAACACGTACGGATACAAGAGCAGCCAGGAGAGATTCACCACCAGGAGCACCAGCCCGAACTTGATGATCGACGACGGCTGCATCAGGTAGTCGATGCCGCTGTTGAGCGCCGCCATGAGCGAGAGGCCCACCGGGAGCCAGGCAATCCCCTTGCGTGCCAGGAAAAAGTCTTCCAGCTTCCACTGGCGTTTGGAGAAATACACTCCCACCCCGGCCAGCGTGAGCAGATAAGCCGCGAGGATGATTGCATCGAGCCAATAACGGGAGAGAAGCATCGCCACCTCACTTCGTGTGCGGCTGGAACTGGAAGGCGAAGAGCTTTGCGGAGCGCATCAGCAGCTTCAGGCGCACGGGCTTTCCGGCCAGGGCCGCCACGTCGCTTTTCCCCCTCCACGAGACGCCATAATCCACCCGGTTGCCGTTCACCGGATCGCAATCGGCCAGCGCGTACCCCGGCACGGGCGTGCCTTGCGCGTCCTGGATCTCGACGCGGAGGTGGCCGCCTCCGCCGGTGTCGACGTTGAGCGCGAGTTGCTCTCCCGCGAAGAACAGCGGCGGCGTGACGAACCATCCGGGCTCGGGCTCGGCGTCCGCGGAGACGAAGCCGTCCCGCCGCAGCACGGCCCGCATCACCGAGCCCAATGCCTCCTTCTCGGCCATGAGGACGGGCCAGGGGGCTTTGATCGGCGGGTTGACGACCAGCGAGATCTTCTCCGACGACGCGATGAAGTTGTGGTCGATGAACAACTGCTTCTGGCTGCCGATGGGAATCGGGTTGGCGGCGACCGGCGATCCGCAGGAACTCTCCGGCCTGACGAGCCCAAGCAGCAATACCAGAACCGCGAGCCGACGGAATCTCATGTGTCCTTCTCGATGGGTCATGACTTGGTCGAGGATAACGGAGGTCAGCCGGAGCGCGAAGCCCCAGGTTCCTTAACACGATAACCGCTCCGGTTCCTCGTGCAACAGCCCCCGTGCAGAAAAGCGGGTCCCGGTCTTGTCATCAAGCCGGCGGACCGGTACGGTGAGGCCATCCTTACCGGCGGATTAACGCCGACTGCACCGGACGGCACGCGCGTGGGAGCGCAGTTCAGCAGGCTCAACGCCTGGCCCGACGGCAGCGTCGAGTGGGCCCTGGCTTCGTTCACGCTTGCGCCGCGGGCGACCGGGCCTTTCGAGCTGCGCTTGGGCGACGTCGCCCCCGGCGCTGCGGCCCAACCGGCAAACCCGGTCACGACGGCGGACGATTTCTCGATGAGCAACGGCCTGGTCAGCGCGCGGTGCCCCGGCGGACCGGCTGACGGCCCGGTGACGATTCTGCTGCGGGAAAATCGGAAGGTCTGCGCCGGCCCTGTCCCGTACCTGCGGGCTTTGGGGAAGCAGTTCAAGGCGACGTGGTCCGGCCGGCAGTGGATCACCCGCTCGGGCCAGGAAGCGGAAATGGAAGCGACCCGAGACCTGGTGGCCGAGGGCGGGGAGCGCTACGGAACCTGCCGGCTGCGCGTGACCATGTTTGCCGGATGTCCTTACGTGCGCCTTCTGTACAGCATCGTCAACCAGCGGCCCGAGAAGACCTTCTCGGCGGAGGCCTACGGTCTGAAGCTCCCGATCGACCAGGGCCGGCAGCACGCTGCCGGGCCGGGCTGGGTGAGCCTCCAGACCCCAAGCGGCGGCCTGACCGCCGTGGTCCGCTGGTTTGCGCACCTCTGGCCCAACGGCATTGAAACGACTCCCGAGGCCATCGACTTCCAATGTTTTCGGCCGGGCGATCCGAGGCTGCCGGCGTATCAGACGCATCCCGGGGAGGCAAAGACTCAGGAAATCTGGCTCGCCGTGACCCCGGACGCTCCCGGCGCGGGGGACTGCAAGCGGCTGGCGGCCCTGGTCGAAACCCCGCCGCGGCTGGACACCAGCGCGAGCATCCGCGAGAGCCAGGTTTGGGGCGAGCTGCCGCCGATCACCGCCGCGGATCACAAGGAAGTCCATGCCAAGATCGAGGAATCGCTGACCCCGTACTTCGCCAACTGCAAGCAGAACATCCGCTTGTTCGGGGAATACACCACCTGGGACAACTTCTACTGGAACACGCTCCACACGATGTACTGTCTCTACGCAATGACGGGCGATCGCAAGTGGTTGGATTGGGCCGAGCGGTCGGTGCGCGACCACTTCGACGTGGACATCTGCCATTGGCAGCCGCTCAGGACGGGCGACGACCGGGCGGCGGTTTTGTTGGCCCGTTTGGCCAACGCCGTCTATGAAGAGTCGCACGACCCGTGGCACTCGAAGACGCTGCCCAACATCGACTATTACTACTCGCCCAACCCGTACTTGCGTGGTCCCGATGGGTTCACGCCGATCACGCAGCTCAATCTGAACATCGCGGCCTCGCAGAACTGGCAGATCTTGGCCTTGTTGGGAATCCTCTTGCCGCAATTCCAGCAACGCATCTTCGTGCTCCTTTCCATCAGACGCCAACATCCCAAGTCTACCCTCGAAAGGCTGCTAGGGCCAGAGCACCGCGGTCCCTGAAACCCAAATGACTCTGCATGATTCCGAGACGATCGCCTGTAGGGAACGCCCTCCGTGGCGTTCCGCGAATCGCCGTGGACGCCACAACTCCGCATTGCGGAACGCCACGGAGGACGTTCCCTACAGTCCAACTCTTGTCCTCCCTGAATCGTGCCCCACGGATTGTCGTCGCGGTCCCGGCGGCTATCTGCCCGAGTACCAGCCCACTCAGATGCCGCGACTGGCCAACGACCTGCGCGAGGCGATCCTCGCGTCGCGCCGCCCGGCCCTTTACGCGCCGTTGGCGCCGCAGGTAAAGTAGGGAGAGTGACGGAGGGCCATCGCTTCGTCCCTCCGGGACGAGAACCATCGTGCGGTGCGATCCTCTACCCAGCGATAAATCGCTGGGCTATTATCAAAATGCCCCTCCGGGGCAAGCTGCCGGTGCAAGAGTCATGCAATACGTGAAAACGCCACTGCCGCGGTGGTCAGGCAGTGCCACACCACTCCTCGGGGCGCTGGTCTGGCTGGTCTGCCTGGCGGCCCGAGCGGAGCAATCGGCTCTTGCGGCGAAGCCGGTAATCGAGCCTGATCTGGTCCTTTGGCTCGATGCCCAGGACATTAACGGCGACGCGCGCGCCGCGGCGAACCTATCGGACGGCGTTGCGATTGCCGCGTGGACGGATAAGAGCGGCCATCGCCACAGTGCCCAGCAGAAATCGGAGCACCAGCGGCCCACGTACGCTCGCAATGTCATGGACCGAGGGCTCCACGCGGTCCATTTCACGGCGTCGCGCAAGCAGTTTCTTTCGGTGAACAACCTGCCTTCGCTCGACTTGTCGATGCTGACGATTTTTGTGGTCGCCCGGGCCAGCGGCTCGGGCAGCGACATGTGGCTGCTGAGCAAGAACCACTGGGGGCCGCCGTGGACCGGCTATGGGATCGCGATCAGCCACCAGGGCCTGCGCCCGTGGCCGCACCTCGGCCTGGAGAGCGGCGCGCACGGCTACTTCCAGCTCCGCGGCAACATCCACTCGACCTTCCGGCTGGTGGAAGTGGTTTATGACGGGAAGGCGGTGCGGGCCTTTTTGGACGGCCGGCCCGATAGCCGGCAAGCCGCCGGCGGCAAGATCGCCGCGAACAATCAGGATCTTCTCGTCGGCACCCTAGGCCCGCAATTCCTGGAAGGAGACATTGCCGAGGTCCTCCTTTACCGCCGGGCCCTGAGCGAAGCCGAGCAGCACGAGACGCGCCGCTACCTGCTCGAAAAGTACGCCTTGCCGACAACCTACGCGGAACCGGGAGACTCGCCGCTGGTGTTCGACTGGATGTATCAGGCGGAGGGGCATCCGCTGGTGCAACGGATCGGCCAGGAAATCCAATGGGCGCGGCAGATCGCCGCGCGTCTGGTCAAGCAGGGCCCAGCGCCCAACTTGGCGGGCGAGCTCGCCGAGCTGGATGGACTGGCCAACCGCCTCGCCGCGCTTGCCGAAAAGCCCTCGACCCGAGCCGCGGCCAAGGATCTGTATCTTGCGGTCCGGCGCGTGAAACGCAAGATCACGTTCAAAAACCCCCTGGTGGACTTCAACCAACTGCTGTTGATCGATCAGCCGTATCCCGAGGGATCGGAATGGCCGCACCAGGCGATCCACCGCCTGGGCCATCGCGCGGTGCCCGGCGGGCGGTTGGTGGTGCTGGAAGGACTCGATCCGAGCAGTCCCGTGCGCCAGCTCGGGCCAAGCCGGCCGGGCAGCCATTGGCGGCCCGACCTCTCGTTCGACGGCCGCCGCGTGCTGTTCTGCTACAAGTCGCACGATGAGAAGGCGTTTCACCTGTACGCAGTGAACCTCGACGGCACCGGCCTGCGCCAGCTTACCCGCGGCGACTACGACGACATCGACCCCATCTATCTGCCCGACGGCCACATCCTCTTTACCACCACCCGCGGGAACACCTACGTCCGCTGCGGGCCGTACATCTACTCGTACCTGCTGGCCCGCTGCGACGCGGACGGCGGCAACATCTACCTGCTGAGCCAGAACAGCGAGCCCGACTTTGTCCCCTCGCTGATGGGCGACGGCCGGGTGATTTACTCCCGCTGGGAGTACACCGACAAGTCGGTCTTCCGCGTGCAGAGCCTGTGGACCACCAATCCCGACGGCACGGGCACGGCGGCCTTCTGGGGCAACCAATCGGTGTGGCCCGACCATCTGGCCGAGCCGCGGCAGATTGCCGGCAGCCGCCGGGTGATGTTCGCGGCCGTGGGGCATCACGATTGGTTTACCGGCTGCATCGGGATCATCGACCCGAGCAAGGGCTTCAACTTCCCGGACGGTTTGACGAAGGTGACTTGGGACCTTCCCTGGCCGGAGGTCGGCAACGGCCCGGTCGATCCGCGCGAAGCGGCCGATTACCACGCCAGCGGCCGCTACACGAGCTACAAGACGCCCTATCCGCTCTCGGAAGAAGATTTCCTGGTTTCCGCGCGGGGCGCGGACGACAAGTTCCGGCTCTACCTGATGGACGTGTGCGGCAACCGGGAGCTGATCTTCGAGGGCGACCACAACGTGTGGCACGCCATGCCGATCGGGCCGCGCCCCATACCGCCGCGCCTGCCCGACCGCGTCCGCTGGCCCGGCACCGGCGCAGCTCGCACGCCGCCGGAGTTGGGATCGCTCTACAGTGCCGACGTCTACCAAGGCGTACACGACCTGCCGCGAGGCTCGGTCAAGTACCTGCGGGTGATCCAGTCGGACGCGAAGACGTATTCGACCTGGTTCAAGACCTACCGGCTTTCCGGTCCGCCGGTGTCGGCGGTGTACGAGGAGTCGGTCAAGCGGATCTTGAGCACGGTGCCGGTCGAGGCCGACGGGTCGGTGTACTTCCAGGTCCCGCCCGGCCGGGCCCTTCACTTCCAGCTTCTCGACGAGAAACACCGCTGCCTGCAAACGATGCGGAGTTTTACGGGCGTGATGCCGGGCGAAAGCCGCGGCTGCGTCGGCTGCCATGAATCGCATAGCGTCGCCCCACCCCGAAGCGCCGGCCTGGCCCTTCGCCGCCCGCCCACCAGGCTCACGCCGCCCCCCTGGGGCACCGAAACGATCGGCTACGAACGCTTCGTGCAGCCGGTACTGGATCGCTATTGCGGCAAGTGCCACCAAGGAGACGGCGAAGGACGGAAGGATCTCGACCTGACCCTCCGGCCCGGCGCGAGCGTCTTCAAAGAGCCCTACCTGACGTTGATCGGCGCAGCCGGTTGGCAAAATCCAGTCGCCAACCGAGGGCAGCCAGGCTATGGCGCGGCCGGGGCCATCGCCGTGGAAACGATGGACGAGACCAAGCTCGATCCGCGGGCCTTGGCAACGCTGCGGCCGTTGACAACCCTTTCCTACACCAGCCGGCTGATTGAGCTGGCGGCCAGCGGCAAGCACTACGACGTCCGCGTCGATCCGCTCAGCCTCCAGCGCCTGACGGCCTGGGTCGACGCCAACTGCCCGTACATGGGCGACGAGGAGCTGCGCGCGCTCGGCGACCCCGATTTCCCGGGCATCGAGAAACTCCCCATCCGGCCTCGGGTGAAGACCGCACCGGCCATCGAGCGGCCATAGGACCGCGGAAAAGAAGAGAAGGGACAAGAAGATGAAGGGACAGGAAGATGTGGGCAGATAGGTCACAAGATCATCTCATCTTCCTGTCCTCTCATCTTCTTGTCTAATCCGCGTGGAACACCTCTCGCAGGCTCATCCAGTGCTCGCCGGGCTTGCGCTCTTTGAGCGGAATCTGGCAGGGATCGGTGTGTTTCCACCACTCCTGGGTCGTGGGGTCGGCCGCCATCTTCTTGGAGTCGGCGGCCAGGTCGTCGCCGGTGTACTCGAAGTAGCTGAACAGGTAGAGCTTCCCGTCGTCGAGCTTGGCTAGATAGATGGAGTAGTTGTGGATGTTGCACCGGCGGATCATGTCCAGCACGCCGGGCCAGGTGTTGGCGTGCAGCTTGACGTACTCGTCGAGCTTCTCGGGCTTGACGCCAATGGCCGAGCCGAATCGCTGGACCTTCTTGGGTTTGGCCGGCGAGTCGTGCGCGGGCCGCGCGTCGGCGGCTTGATCCGCCTTCTCGGCAGCCAACGCCCCGGCTGAATCGCTCCGCCTCAGCTCGCTCCACGCGAAACCGAGGAGCACGCCGATCATGACGGCAATCGCCGGGACCGCAATCTGAGTGCTTTTGGTTCTGCTCATCATGCGTTTCCCTTCCTTCCGATGTGACTCGTAGTGCTTGACCGCTGGCAGGCCGCGGCGACCGCAAACATGGCCCAACTTGACATCGACACGACCCCGGATCTCCGCATACCCCATTTCTCTGGGGAACCCAGTATACTCTCAAGGCTGGGGCAATGGGAGCTTGTCGAGAAGGCAGCCGAGGGAAAGCTTGCCGACATCTACCTCGCACGGCCGGGGGGGAGCAACGCCCGGGCGACCGCTCCGTACGCGATCAAAATACTCAAGAAGGAGTGGGAGGCCGACCAACGGGCGGTTCAGATGATTCGCCGCGAGGCCTTGGCCGGACGGTTGGTTTCGCATCCGCACCTGATCTCGGTCCTCTCTGCGGGAACGAGCTCCCCGCCGTACTACGTGGTCATGCCGTGGCTCACCGGAGCCACCCTGGGCAGCGTACTCGCCCGGGGCAAACCGCTGGCGGCTCCTGACGCCCTGTGGATCGCCCGGCAGGTGGCCGACGCCCTCGGCGCCCTCCACGCGGCCTCCTGGATGCACGGCGACGTGAAGCCGAACAACATCTTCGTCTCGCCCGAGGGACACGCCACCTTGCTCGACTTGGGCTTCGCCCGCCGCACCGATCGCTCGGAGCCGGCGCTCGAGCGGTGCTTGGCAGGCACGGGCCACTACATGGCGCCGGAGGCCTTGAGTCCCGCGCTCGGGGTGGATATTCGCAGCGACCTCTACAGCCTCGGCGCGACCCTGTATGAAATGCTCTCCGGCGAGCCGCCGTTCACCGGGTTGAGTGCGGCGGAGCTGGCCCGACAGCACCGAGAGGCCCGGCCCGCCCGGCTTGAGGACGTCGTCGGCCGGCTTCCTCCCGATGCCGGGCTGCTCCTGCGCCAAATGCTCGCCAAACAACCGGTCCGCCGCCCGCAAACGCCCCGGGAAGTGGTCCAGCGCCTGGTCCGCGCTGAGATCGCGACCCTGGCTGAGCGCTGCTGAAGCAAAGTAGCAGGCACGCTCCGCGTGCCGTCCGCTAGCACCAAACGGTTTTTTGCGGCATCTCTGGACAACTTTGGAACGTAACACTGGGAATGCCCCGGCCTTGTGCCGGGGATGGTTACGCTTGCCGCTACACGGCGCCCGTCGCTCGGGAGATTGGATGCCACCGGCTTGCCCGGTGGAGGTTCACGGTCGTCGCTCACGAATCGCCTGTAGCAAAGAGCGTAACGATCCACCGGGCGAGCCGGTGGCATTCGGCGAAGAGAATGGATTTCGCGTGTAGCGAAAAGCGTAACGATCCACCGGGCGAGCCGGTGGCATTCGCCGAATCTCAAAGTGAACGTTCCCGGGGGCAGGGCCCGCTTGGCGCTGGCTACGGCACACGGAGTGTGCCTACTACCTTAGCGCTACCGCTCGTGAACGACGTCCGGGAGGAAGTCGAAGAACCAGTCTTGGCCCGGGCCGCCAAACAGCGCGTCGCGCACCCCGTCGTCGCGCACGGTCGTGCCCTTGTCCAGTTGAATCAGCCCCGCTCTGGGATCGTTGATTCCGGCTGCGAGGTTGTCGCGGCGCTTGCGGAACGACCGGGCCGAGGTCCACTCCCTCATGATCGCCGCGAGGGCCAACGTGTTGTCGTCGTAAGCCGTGGTCCCGCCGATCAGGATATCGTCGCCCGACCCGCCCAGGAGAGTATCCGAGCCCTCGCCGCCGATGAGCAGGTCCCGCCCGGCACCGGCGTCCAACCGATCGTTTCCGTCCCCGCCCACGAGCACGTTGTTGGCCGAGTTCCCCTTGATCCAGTCGTCCGAGTCGGTTCCGATCACGTTCTCGATCCTGCCCTTGATTGCCAACGTGCCGCCGCCGGCGAAAACCTGCTGGCTGGAACTCCTGCCGAGATCGATCCTCGCGCCGCTCGCCGCACCAGAGAAATCAACCCAGTCGTTGCCGTTGCTGTCGGCGATCGTGGTGTTGACCGGCAGGGCGGGGATCCAATAGGTGTCGTCCCCGCCACCGCCCTCCAGAACCAGTTGCTCGACATTGGAAAACGGGACAACAAGGAGATTGACCGCCGCGTAGTCCGGGGTAACGCCAAGCGCGTCCGCTCCGCTGGAGCCGCGGAGCACCAACGTATCGGCCAGGTGCCCGCTTCCGCCGTTGAACGTCACGCCACCGGAGAGGACGCCGCTGACGCTGGAGTCGATCGTCAGTGTATCCGCCCTATTGTCCGCCCCCACAACGGTGATCGAGTTCAGCGTGGACGCTGGTTGGTTAAGCAGCACTTGTCGATTCGCGAAGCTGACCAAGACGATATTGTCTTCAACGCGCGTCAGGGCCAGGTTGTTGGCGCCGATCACGAGCGTCGGTGCTTGCACCACCGGATCGGGATCGTAGACCACTGTGATCTTGACCACTGCGGGAGCGGAGTACAGTTCCCCATCGAACGCCCGGTACGTGAATTCGTCGCTTCCAATGTAGTTTGAATTCGGTTGGTAGAAGAACGATCCGTCCGAGGAGAGAGAAACGGTCCCATGCTCCGGCCCGCTGTATGGCGTGGTATCAAGCGTCAAAGGGTTCCCATCCGGATCGCTCGCATATGCCAGAAGCCCCGGAGCTGCAACTGTCAACTGCGTGTTCTGGATTATGGTGTACTCAACGCTGTCGGCGGTCGGCGCCTCATCGAGCATCGTGATGGTGACCGTCGCGGAATCAGAGTACGATTGCCCATCGAACGCCTGATATTGGAACTCATCGGTTCCGACGAAGTCGTCATTTGGCTCATAGACGAAGGAACCGTCCGGGTCGAGTAAAAGGCTCCCGTGCTGAGGTCCCTTATCGGGGACGAGGACCGCTGTCAAGAAATCGCCCTCTGGGTCGCTCGCGCCTTCCAGAAGCCCCGGGGCCTCAACGACCAACTGCGTATACTGGTCCGCAGTGTAGCGATGGTCTTTCGCGACCGGCGCCTCGTTTACGTCGTTGACCGTAATCTGCAACGGCGCGTCTCGAAATAGTCCGTTACTGTCGGTTACGCGGACAAGGATGGTGTACGTCGGATCCCGTTGCTCAAAATCGAGGACGGACGTCGTGATGAGCTGATCGCCTTGGGTCGCGAAGAACCTGTTGTCGGGGCCCTCGGCGCTCGTAATCAGGCCGTACGTCAGCGGCGCGATAAGGGAAGGGTCGGTGCTTTTCAACTGCCCGACCACTGTCCCGGCCGGCTGATTCTCGTCGATGTAAGCCGGGACGACTACCAGGTTCGTCGGCGCTTCGTTCAGGTCGTTGACCGTGATCTCCAACGGCGTGTCCCGAAAGAGTCCGTTGCTGTCGGTTACGCGGACAAGGATGGTGTACGTCGGATCCCGTTGCTCAAAATCGA
>CAYTJV010000085.1:17379-18051 GCA_964438165.1 uncultured Planctomycetaceae bacterium
CCGGCCGGCTGATTCTCGTCGATGTAAGCCGGGACGACTACCAGGTTCGTCGGCGTCTCGATCACGTCGTTGACCGTGATCGATAAGGCCTTATCGAACGCTGACCCCGTATCGTCCACTACGCGAACGAGGATGCTGTACGTCGGATCCCTTCCCTCGTAGTCGAACACGGACTTCGTCTTGAGTTGATCGCCTTCGATAGTGAAAAAACCATTGTCGACGCCTCCGGTAACGAGGCCGTAAGTGAAACCCGAGTCTGAGTCGGGGTCGGAAGTAAACAATTGCCCAACGACCGTCCCGGCAGGCTGCTCCTCGTCGACATTGTCCGGGAGTACGAGTACATCCGTTGGGGGCAATCCCGCCAAGAGCACCCGCTCTTCAAGCGGTTCGACGCGCGGCTTCCGCCTTCCCAGCCGCTTCACGCGCGAGCATCGTTCTTGACGACCTTGCTTCCGGACTCGTTCAACACCTTTTCGGCGCAGCCACCACGACATGGCACGTAACCTCCCGGCACTGGGGACAGCCCCACCAAAGCGATTCCTGCGGCAAGACCGGCTTACTAGCATTGGCCCTCCTAGCCAGACTTGTGGGGCCTGTATCCCTCTCACTATAATTGGCAGTGCGCGGCGTCGCAAGCATTTTGCATGGCGCGGTGTGCGGCAGGACTTCCTG
>CAYTJV010000086.1:0-17944 GCA_964438165.1 uncultured Planctomycetaceae bacterium
CGACGTGGCGGCCCTGCGGGAGAGCCTTCAGGAGGTTGACAAGAACGCGGCCGCCGATCCGGGCGCGATTCCCTCGTCGCCCGCCGATGCCGGCCGCCGGCCGCTGCTCGCCGAGCTTCAGGCGCGGCTCATCAACGCCGAAGTCGAGCGGCAGGTGCTGGAAGCCAAGATCAAGGCGGCGGGAGAATCGGAGACTTCTTCCGAGGCCGCACTCCCCGACAACGTGATCGACCAGGCCGTCGCGGCCGACGTGGAAATCGCCAAGCTCAAGGCCCTGCTGGCCGACAAGCGATCCAAGCTCTACGAAATCGCGTCCCGGTCGGCCGACGGCGAGCGAAACCCTTTCTACCGGCAAGTGCAGGCCTCAATCGCCCAGGACGAATTGAAGCTCCAGCAGCTCTCCAAGGATGTCGGCCAGAGGGTCCGGGCGGAATGGTCCAGGACCGCGGGCAAGAAGCGCGCCGACGAGCTGGCACGTCTGCGGACCGACTTGGAGGCGCACCGCGCCACGGAACAACTGCTCCGCCAACGGTGCGAAGGGCTCAACCAGGGCCAACTGGAGCTCACGGCCAAACGTGCCGAGCTCGCCCGCGCCGAGAAGGCGCACGAACTGATCGCCGATCGCGTGGCCAAGCTGCGCACGGAGCAGCGGGCCCCGGGGCGCGTGTCGCTTCTCGAGCGCGCTGAAGTGCCGCTCAATCCCATCGAGACCTTTCCCCTCAAGCAAATCGCGCTGGTTTCGCTCGCCGGCCTGTTCTTCCCGGTTCTGATGGTGGTGGGCTGGGAGCGATTCACCCGGCGCATCAACGCCGCGGAGTGTCTGGAGCAGCGGTCCAGTCTGGCCGTGCTGGCGGAGGTGCCGCGCTTGCCGCCGCGAATGGCGGCAGGCCGCATGCCGCCGAGGCACTTCCAGCAGCAAGTGCGGATGGTCGAGGAGAGCATCGACGCGCTGGCCACGAGCCTGCTGTTGGCCAAAGAGCACGGCGAAATCAAGGTCCTGGCGATCACCAGCGCCATGGCCCACGAGGGGAAGACGAGCGTTGCCTCCCGCTTGGCCGCGAGCCTGGCCCGCGTTTCCGGAGAACCGACGCTGCTAGTCGACGGCGACATGCGGTCGCCGGACGCTCACCACCGATTCAACGTGCGCGGGGAGCCGGGCCTGGCGGAGGTGCTCTCCGGAAGTTGCTCGCTGGAAGAGGCCATCCTTGCCGACGCCGACGAGCACGTGCATCTGCTGCCGGCGGGAAAGCTGGTCGAGAACCCGCACGCGGTATTGGGCGGCGGGAAGTTGGAGTCGCTGCTGGCGGAGCTGGGCCGCCGCTATCGCCATATCGTGCTCGACACGCCGCCGGTGCTGGCCGCCGGCGAGGCGATGGTCCTGGCGAAAGCGGCCGACGCCTGCCTGATTTGCGCCATGCAGGACGCCAGCCGGATGAGCCAAGTGGAAAAGGTCCGCGTGCGACTGGAGTCGGTCGGATGCCATCTGGCGGGGATCGTCCTCAACGGCGTTCCCGTTCGCCACTATGCCTACCGCTACGGCGGTTACACCTATGCGAATGCTTGAACGAAATGAATCTCAGTCTCATCGGAGCGATTTCATGGCTACGTCAATCCTGACCCGGGCGTACCGTGCCGATCGGATGCTTGCGGACGAAGTCCAAGCTGTGAAGACCGTCATTCCCGCCGCGTATTTCCACTGGAAGCGCGGCGTCGACCTCTTGCTGGCGATCCTGTTGCTCGTGCCCGCCCTGCCGCTCATGGGGCTCTTGGTGCTGCTGGTGCGGCTGACCTCCCGCGGGCCGGGAATCTACGCCCAGGACCGGGTGGGCAAGAACGGGCGCACGTTCACCATGTACAAGATCCGTAGCATGAGGCACGATGCCGAAGCGGGGACGGGGGCCGTGTGGGCCCGGACCCGCGATCCGCGAGTCATCCTGGTGGGCCGCATCCTGCGTAAGCTCCACCTCGACGAGTTGCCCCAGTTGTTCAATATTCTGAAAGGGGAGATGTCGCTGGTGGGGCCTCGTCCCGAGCGGCCGGAATTCGTGCAGATGCTCGCCCGCAAGATCCCCGGGTACCCCAGCCGCCTCTCGGTACTCCCCGGCGTCACCGGCCTGGCCCAGATCAATCTTCCGCCCGATACCGACCTCGACAGCGTTCGCCGCAAGCTGGTTCTCGACCTGGAATACGTCCGACAGGCAAGCCTGCTGACGGATCTGGGATTGATCATCTGCACGGCCGCGCGCTTGGGCAAAAAACTGGAGCCGATCTTGCTTCGAATGTTCGGCGTGTATCGCGAGGTCTCCGATCTCGCAAGCGATCGCGAGACGGCGAGCGTGCCGACCGCGGCGCATCGCCCGATCCCGTCCCTGGAGCCGGCCCACCCGTTCGTCTGCGGGCTGCCGGTGCCGTTGGCCATGGCTCAAGCCGGCGAAGCGGCGCACAGCAACACTTGAGAGTTCCAGCGAAATGGTCGGGAGTGTTCGCGTGAAAGAAGCCGTCAACGCCTTCACCGTCGATGTGGAAGACTATTTCCAGGTCTCGGGCTTCGAGCGGCAGATCCGCCGCGACGAGTGGGATCGCTACGAGAGCCGCGTGGTGGGAAACACCCAGCGCGTGCTCCGCCTGCTGGAGCGCCACCAGGTTCGGGCCACGTTCTTCATTCTCGGCTGGGTGGCCGAACGGCATCCGCGCCTGGTGCGAGAGATCCACCGCCACGGCCACGAAATCGGCTCGCACTCCTATTGGCACCGCCTGATCTACGAGCAGACGCCGGATGAATTCCGCGCCGACTTGCGGCGGTCGCGCGACGTGCTCGAAGACGCGATCGGAGCGCCGGTGACTGCGTACCGTGCGCCGAGTTTCTCCATCACCGCATCGTCGCTTTGGGCGATCGACATCCTCGTGGAAGAAGGCTTCGAGATCGATTCGAGCATCTTCCCGGTCCACCACGACCGCTACGGCATCCCCGGCGCCGAGCGGGATCTGCACCGCCTTGCCGCTAGCGCCGGTTCGCTGTGGGAGTTTCCGCCGTCGGTCTGCCGCCTGCTCGGCCTGAATATCCCGGCGAGCGGCGGGGGGTATTTTCGGCTCTATCCCCTGTTTCTGACGCTCTCTTGCGTCCGCAGGCTCCGGCGGGCAGGAAAGCCTTACATGTTCTACGTTCACCCGTGGGAACTGGACCCCGAGCAGCCGCGCCTGCGGCTCGGGTCGCGGGTCTCCCGTTTCCGGCACTACGTGAATATCGCCCGCAACGAGCGCAAGCTGGACGCCTTGCTTCGCACCGTTCGTTTTGGCCGCATAACCGATGTAATCCAACGGACCGTAGGGCAAGCTGCCAGCTTGCCCTGGCAGCACTGGGGCAAGCTGGCAGCTTGCCCCTACGACGCAAGCTACGCTTGTGGCGTAGCCATGATCGTCTCGGACTCGTCACGCACTTCTGGTTTCGCGGACACCATCGCCCCCAGCCCGGCCGTCGCAACGCCGCTGGTAAGCGTCGTGGTGCCGGTGCGCAACGAGGCCCGATTCATCCTTCGCACCCTCGGCCAGCTCGCGGCCCAGCGATACGATCCCGAACGGTTCGAGATCCTCGTGGTCGACGGCCAATCCACCGACGGCACGCCCGAGCTGGCGATGGAGTTCGCCCGCCGGTTCGCCAACGTGCGGGTATTCTCGAATCCGCGGCGGTTGTCGAGCGCGGCGCGGAACATCGGGGTGCGTCGCGCGCGGGGCGACGTCATTGTGGTCGTCGATGGCCATTGCGAGTTGGACGAGTGCTTCCTGGGCAACCTCGCGGCCGCGTTCGACCGCAGCGGGGCCGACTGCGTGGGACGCCCGCAGCCGCTGGACGTCTCCCCCGCCACTACGCTGCAGCGCGCGATCGCCGCGGCGCGCAGCTCGCCGCTGGGACATCATCCCGTCTCGCACATCTACTCGGCTCAAGACGGCTTCGTCCCGGCCAAGAGCGTGGCGGTCGCGTATCGGCGAAGGGTCTTCGACGTTGTCGGCCTGTTCGATGAAGGCTTCGACGCCTGCGAGGACGTGGAATTCAATCATCGCGTGGACCGCGCAGGGCTGCGCTGTTACTTCACGCCCGAGGTCGCGGTCCGCTACCAGCCGCGCGACACCCTGGGCGGATTGTTCTACCAGTTGCTCCGCTACGGGCGCGGCCGGATGCGCCTCGCGCGCAAGCATCCCGACACACTGTCGCCGGGCACCATGGTTCCGCTGGCATTCGTGATCGGCCTGATCGCCGGCCTGCCGCTCAGCCTGGCCAGCGCTTGGCTCGGGGCGGCATACGTTGCCGCACTGGCCGTCTACGCGGCGATCCTCATTTTCGGTTCGTTGTGGATTGGGCTCCGTCGAAAAAACATCGCACTTCTGCCGAGGCTCGTCGCCGTGTTTGCGACAATTCACGTGGGATCGGGAATCGGGATGCTCTTGGAGGCGTTGCGCTTTCGCCCGTCGACTGTGGTTTACCCAAGGAACGCGCCATGACGCCAATGTCAACCGATTGCTGCGCATTGCGACCGGGTACACAAGAAGAAACGCTCGCATGTACGGGGCTTCGCAGCCAGCCAAAGCGAATGCACGTGGTGATGGTCGACGAGGAGATCCCCTATCCGGCAAACTCCGGGAAGAGGATCCGCACGCTGAACCTGACCGTTCGCCTGGCCCAGCGCCATCGCATTACCTATGTCGCCCACTCAGGCCCGGACGCGGCAGAGACCGCGCAGGCCGCCGCCTTCCTCCGCTCGCACGGCATCAAGCCGGTGCTGGCCAATCGCGGCCTGCCGGGCAAGTCGGGCCCGGCTTTCTACGGCCGCCTGCTCCGGAATCTGCTTTCGCCGTTGCCTTATTCGGTTCAGGTCCACCGCACCGCGGCGCTTCGGGCCGCGATCCGGCAGGTTGCGGCCCGTCACGCGGTCGACCTGTGGCACTGTGAATGGACCCCCTATGCCGAAAACCTTCGCGGCACGGTCGACGCACCCTGGGTCGTCATGGCCCACAACGTGGAATCGCTCATCTGGCGGCGGTACGCCGAGGTCGAGTCGAATCCCTGGAAGCGATGGTACATTCGCGGGCAGTGGCGGAAATTCGAGCGGTTCGAGCGGCGGGTGTTTGCCGAGACCTCGCAGCTTGTCGCCGTGAGCGACGAGGACGCCACCCTGGCGCGAGATCATTTCCAGGCCCCGCGCGTGAAAGTCGTGGAGAATGGGGTGGACGTCGCCTGGTTCCGTGCGCAGCAGTCGCCACGGGACCACCACAGCCTGCTTTTCCTGGGCAGCCTCGATTGGCGTCCCAACCTGGACGCGGCCCGGCTCCTGTTGGACGGCATTTTCCCCAAAGTTCTTGCCGCCGAGCCCCAGGCCCGGCTGGTAATTGTGGGACGCAAGCCCCCGCAGTGGCTGGTGGATCGGGCCGGCGAGTGCGAAAACGTGGCCCTGCACGCCGACGTCCCGGACGTGCGGCCCTTCTTGCACCGATGCGGCGCGATGGCCGTGCCGTTGCGCATCGGCGGCGGCTCGCGCCTGAAGATCCTGGAAGCGCTGGCCGCGGAATGCCCCGTAGTCTCGACCAAAGTGGGCGCCGAAGGGCTTTGCCTTGTCCCCGGCCGGCACTTCGTGGAGGTCAATGCGCCGGAGGACATGGCGGGCGCGCTGGTGCAGGCCGTCCGCGACCCGCAGCCGATCCGGGAAATGGCCCGGCAAGGGCGGCGGGTGGTTGCCGAGCGCTATGACTGGTCGATCCTGGCGAAGAAGCTCGAAGAGATATGGCTGGAGCAGCTCAACTCGAACTGACGGGACATGACGGCGCAGTCGCCGCGGACCGTTCGGGCACGCGAGGGCCCGTGCGGGTGCTCGTCCTGCGCAGCGTCGACGGCCTGGGAGGCGGCGCCGAGGCGATCATCCTCCGCACCGCCGCCACGTTGGATCCGAAGTGCGTTCGCATGACGGTGTGCTGCATCCACCGGCACGATGACGCGCTCTACGACTTTGACCGCCGCGCAGCCGAGTTGGGCATCGACTACTGCGGCGTGACGCAGCAGTCGATCCTTGCCCGGGGAGTCTTCGCTGCCATCCAAGAGATTGCGGCCCGGCGCCGGGTGCAGATCGTCGATGCCCAGGACTACAAAGCGGCCTTCTTCGCTTCCCGGCTCGCGAGATCGGGAGGGGCGCTTCCGGCGGCCACGCTGCACGGGTGGAGCGGGCAGCATTGGCGCGAGCGCTTGGTGTACTATCCGGCGGAACGGCTCATGGTGCGGCGGTTTCCGCTGGCGATCGCCGTGTCCGGCCCGATCCGCGACACGCTGGTGCGATGGGGCTGCCGGCCGGAGTGCGTCCAGGTGCTGCCCAACGGCATCGACCCGGCCGCGTTTTGCCGACAAGGCGACTCGCGCCGGCGGATTCGTGCCTCGCTGGACATTGCCGAGACCGACGTCGTGGTCGGCGCTGTGGGCCGGATCGAGCAAGAGAAGCGGTTCGACATGCTGCTGGAGGCGATGGCGCGCCTCCTGCCCCGCCGACCGGAACTTCGATTGGTGATCGTCGGCGAGGGAAGCCTCAAGGCCTGTCTGCACGATCAGATGCGCCGGCTTGGAATCGCCGACCGGTGCCACCTGGTGGGCCATCGCCACGACGTCGTGGACCTCTACCAGGCATTCGACGTGTTCGTGCAGTCGTCGGACCGCGAGGGATCGCCGACCGTCGTGGTCGAGGCCATGGCCATGGAAGTGCCGGTCGTGGCCACCGAGGTGGGCGGCACGCGGGAACTGGTGCGGCACGAGGTCCACGGCCTGCTGGTTCCGCGGCGCGACCCCTTGGCACTGGCCGACGCCATCGAGCAAACGCTCCGGGCGCCAGACGCTACGGCGCAGCGTGTGGCGGCGGCGCGGGCCCGCGTGGTAAATGATCTATCGTTCGACGCACGTACGCGACGCTTAGAACGAATGTACCTTGACCTTGCCCAATAAGACCGAAAAAAGAAGAGCGTCCTCAGCCTCGAAGGGGCGAAATAGGAAAGCCCAGGGCAACGCCCTGGGGAGAGAGCGTATCACGAGATCGATAGCCCTGAAAGGGCGGGATAGATGTCCGGTGGAGCCTAGATTTCGCCCTTTCAGGGCTTCGTCGTTGATTCCGAATCGCTTCCCCAGGGCGTTGCCCTGGGCTGTCGTATCGCGCCCCTTTGGGGCTGAAGCCGCTGCCCGCGGTATTCCTCCTGTACGCGTCTGTTTTGTGATCGACCGGCTCCGCATCGCCGGGACCGAGACCCAATTGCTGAAGCTGATTACGGGCCTGGACCGATCGCGGGTTGTGCCCTTTCTGTGCCTACTCGATGGCGAGGATGAGACCTCGCGATCGCTGGAACCTGAGGATTGCCCGGTGTTTCGCCTTGGCGTTCGCCGCTTGCGTCACCCGTCGACCCTGCGGCAGGCCTGGCGGTTTGCACGGTTCTTACGCCGCGAGCGGATCGAGGTGGTGCAGATGCACTTTCCCGACAGCCTGTATTTCGCCGCGCCGGTAGCGCGGATCGTGGGGGTGCCGCACATCCTCCGCACGCGGCGCGACCTGGGGTTCTGGAGGAAGCCGGCCGACCGTTGGCTCGCGCCGCTCTACAACCGCATCGTCACGGGCACCATTGCCAACTGCGATGCCTGTCGCCGGGCGGTGATCGAGCAAGAAAGGGCGGCGCCCGATTCCGTGGCGGTCCTGGAGAACGGGATCGAGCTTGACCGGCTGATGCGCCTACCCTTGCCGTCCGCGGCGGGCGAGGGAAGACGGCGAGTCGTAGGGTTGGTGGCTAACCTGAGGCCGGTCAAGGGCCCGGACGTCTTCCTCCGCGCCGCCGCGATCGTGGCGTGCAAACCTCCGCACACCGCCGGAAAAGGGGACAGGCACCTTTTGCCTGAAAGGCCCGCAGGGTGCTTCGCACAAAAGGTGCCTGTCCCCTTTTCCGGCGATGTGACATTCCGCATTGCTGGTTCGGGCGACGAGGAATCGGCGAGGCGATTGATCCGCGAGCTCGGCCTGGAAGATCGCGTGGAACTGGTCGGGAGCGTGCGCGACGTGCCCGCGCTGTTGAGCGAGTTGGACGTCGCCGTGCTGACCTCGCACTCCGAGGGCCTTTCCAACTCGCTGTTGGAGTACATGGCGGCTGCCCGACCCATCGTGGCCACGGCGGTGGGAGGAAACGTCGAGTTGATCGAAGACGGCATCCACGGCCTTCTGGTTCCGCCAGGGAATCCTGAAGCCGTGGCCGACGCCATAGCCCGGCTGTTGGCCGACCGTGCTTTCGCCTCGATGCTCGGGTCGGCTGCCAGGCAGCGCGCCGGCGAGCGTTACTCCAGCGGAGCGATGCTCCGCCGCTACGAAGACTTTTACACGACTCTGGTCCATCAACATTAAGGAGCCGCCGTAGGGCGGATTGAAATCCGCCCTACAGCACGAAGGCGTTGATTCATGGTTTGGCTCCTGGGCGGATACATGTGGCTGTACATCCACCGGCCGTTCGAGGTCTGGCCGGTCTGGGGCGCGCTCCAGGTGGAGCGCGTGTACATGCTGGCCATGATTGCATTCTGGGCCATTGCGATCGACAAGTCGTGGATCAGGAACTGGTTGAACGTTGCCTTTGTCGTATTTGCCATCGTCCTGACGGCCTCGTGGGCATTCAGCCCGTACAGCGATCTTGGCACGAGCCGGGTGGAAGAATGGTTCAAGGTGGCCGTGTTCTACGTGTTGATCCTTTCCACGATCCACACCGATCGGGACCTGAAGCGGCTGGCGGTAATGTATCTGGCGGCCGTCGCACTCTACATGGCGCACAGCCTGTGGGAGTACCGCTGCGGGCGTTTCCAGTGGACCATGGGCACGGCCCGGCTGCTAGGGATCGACGTGACCAACGGCGACCCCAACACGTTTGCGGCCACCCTGCTTTACTCTTTGCCGCTGGCGCTGGCCGTCTGGCGGCACGCCCAGCGGTGGTGGCAGCATGGACTCTTGGCCGGTTACGCGGCGCTTTCGGTGGGCTGCATCCTCTTGACCAGCTCGCGCTCCGCTTTCGTGGGCCTGGGCTTTCTGCTGCTGATCGTTGCCATGCTGTCGAAGCATCGCCTGGTGTGGCTCTTGCTCCTGGCCCTGGCGGCGCCGGTGGCTTGGCAGGTGCTTCCGAAGGATCGCCAGAACCGTTTCCTGACCCTGATCGATCCGTCGTACGGTCCGGAAAACGCGCGCGAATCGGCCGAGGGACGGGCCAAGGGCTTGCGCGACGGCCTGCGGCTATGGAACGAGCACCCCGTATTGGGCGTCGGGCCGGGGGCGTTCGCCGAGGCGTCGGGGAGCGGGTATGAGTCGCACCAGCTTTACGGGCAGATTGTGGGAGAATTGGGCGGACTGGGCGCCGTGGCGTTCCTCGCAATTTTGGCGGCCTTTGCCTACAACGCGCTCGTCGCGCGCAGGTTGTGCCGCGAGCAACCGGAACAGAAAGGAGGATTCCCGTTGAGCGTGACGTGGGCCGTGAGCCTGACGGTGGCGCTCCTGCTCCTGATGGGCGTGGGCGGACACAATCTGTACCGGTACACCTGGCTGTGGTTCGGGGCGTTCCAGGCCGTGGCGCTGGACTGCATGCGCCGGCAGGCCCACGAAGCGGCCGAAGAGCCTAATGCGTGCTGGCTCTGTTCCGAAGAGAAGAACGATCGAAATGCGAGTGCCGCAGCAGGGGCGTTGGCCGCGAGAGGCTTCAGCCCCGAAGGGGCGTAATACGACAGCCCAGGGCAACGCCCTGGGGAGGAGTCGAGCATGAAACAGGAAGCCCTGAAAGGGCGGCATAGGAGCCACGAGGAAGCCGATTTCGCCCCTTCAGGGCTTCGGCGCTTATTGCGACCCGCTTCCCCAGGGCGTTGCCCTGGGCTGTCGTATTGTGCCCCTTCAGGGCTGAGGAAGGACGCCACACGCCGACTAGCCTGGAAAACTGGTATCCAGGCAGCAACACTCAAGGGCCGATTGTCCACCACCCCAAATTGAGCGGAATCGGGGGAGGCGCACGTATGATCTGCATTTCGCCAATCGAGACCGGGCGGCGCGTGCTCACGGTGATCCGCTGGCCGTTGGGCGGAATCCGCACGTATCTCTTGTACAACTACCCCGTTCTGGCCGAAGCGGGGTACACGTTCACACTGGTCGGTCCCGCCGATGAGAGCTTCCGGCAACTGGGCCGGGAGGTGGAATCGTGGGAGGGCGTCGAATTGGTCGAGGCCCCGGTTTCGGCCGGCAAGTGCGGCCTGCGGGGCACGGTCCGGCGGTTGCTCGGCGATCGCCGCTACCGCCTCGTTCACTCGCACGGACTCACCGCCGGCGTGCAGGCGATCCTGGCCAATGCCGGACGAGGAGTTCCTCACGTGGTCACGTCGCACGACGTGATCCGTCCCGCTCAGTTCGCGAGCCTGGTGGGGCGGGTGAAACTGCACGCCCTGGGCTGGCTCCTGAGTCGGGCCGACGCCCTCGTGGCCGTGAGCAACGACGCACGGGTGAACCACCTCTGCTGTCTGCCGCACCTGCGCAGCCGCGGCGACAGGGTGGTCACCATTCTCAACGGCATCGATACAGCGCGTTTCCGAAACCGGCGGCCGGCGGCCGGTCCGTCGCTCCGAAAGCGGCTGGCAGTCGCAGACGACGTGTGCTTGATGGGCTTTCTCGGGCGGTTCATGGAGCAGAAGGGCTTCCTCGTGCTGGTCAGCGCGATGGCGAGGCTCCTCGGCGAGGGGGCGCCGCGGCCGATCCACCTGGTGGCCCTCGGCTCGGGGGACTACGTGCGCGAATACCGCGCCGAGGTGGCCCGGCGGCCGGAACTCTCCGGTCGGATCACGTTTCTCGACCACACGCCCGACACGGCGGCGGTGCTGCACGCCATCGATCTGCTTGTTGTGCCGTCGCTGTGGGAGGCCTGTCCGCTCTTGCCCATGGAGGCCATGTGCGCCGGGGCTCCCGTGCTGGGGTCCGATTGCATCGGTCTGCGGGAGGTCTTGATCGGGAGTCCGTCGGTGATGGTTCCGGCAGGAGACGACCGGGCGTTGGCCGAGGCGCTCCGGCAAGCCGTGGCCGCGCCGTGGAAGGACGAGGCCATGCGCTATGCGCCGGCGGCCTGCCGCCGCTTTGACGTGCGGCAGCAAGCCCGGTCGCTCGGCAACCTCTTCGCCCGTTTTGTGAGCTAGACTTTACCGTCTGCGACGATCAACGATACCCTACGTCGAACGAACATCTCGTGGATCTGCTCGCCTACGCCACCCGTTACGCGATTGCTCCCGCCTGGGCCCTTTGGGAGCGAAGCCCCTATTTGCGGCATTACCGGCGCCTGCTGCGCACGCAGTATTACCCGCTCGAACGGATCCGCCGGGAACAGTGGCAGCGGGTCGTTGCGCTGCTGGAGCACGCATACCGCACCACGCCGTTCTGGAAAGAGCGGCTGCGGCAGTCGGGCCGGAGGCTCGAGGAGATCCGCTCCTGGGACGATTTCCGATCGATCCCGCTCCTGACCAAGGGCGATCTGCGCGCGCGCCGGGAAGCGATGATCTCCGAACCGTACCGCAACGCGTCGTTGTACCACCGCAAGACGTCGGGCTCGACCGGCGTTTCCGTACACGTCGTGGTCGACGATCCGGCCCAGCAGTTTCAGCGAGCCTGTACGCTCCGTTCGGATGAGTGGTCCGGGTGGCGCCTCGGCCGGCGCGTGGCGGCCGTGTGGGGCAACCCGGAGTACCTGAAGCGCGGCTGGCGCGGCCGTTTGCGCAACGCGCTCTTGGACCGGGCGATGTACCTCGACACGCTGAAGATGGACGAGGCCGCGATGGACCGCTTCGTCGCGATGCTGCGCCGCCGGCCGCCTTCGCTTTTGTTCGGACACGCCCATTCGCTGTACCTCCTGGCCGACTTTCTCCGTTCCCGCGGCGGAGAGCCGATTCGTCCCCGCGGCATCATCTCCAGCGCCATGGTGCTGCACGATTGGGAGCGCCGGGTGATCGAGCAGCAGTTCGGCTGCGCCGTAACGAATCGCTACGGGTGCGAAGAGGTGAGTCTGATCGCCTGCGAGTGCGAAGAGCACGACGGCCTCCACGTGAACGCCGACGCCATCTACCTCGAAGTGCTCCGCTGCGACGGGACGCCGGCCGCGCCCGGCGAGTGCGGCATGGTCGTCGTCACCGACCTGACGAACCGCGCCATGCCCATCCTCCGCTACCAGGTGGGCGACATGGCGGTGGCCAGCGAGCGGACGTGCGCCTGCGGGCGGGGGCTGCCGCTATTGGATCGCGTGGAAGGGCGGATCGCCGATTACGTGCTCACCCCGCGGGGCGAGCTGATCTCGGGCATCTCGCTCACCGAGAATTTCGCCGTCATGGTCCCCGGCGTGGCTCAATGGCAGATCGTGCAGGAGGAGATCGACCGCTTCTTGTTCCGCATCGTGCGCGGGCCCGACTTCTCCGATCACAGCCTGGAGGTCATTCGCGAGCTGGTGGCCGAGCGGTTCGGGCCGGAGGTCCGCTACGAGTGTGAGTTCGTCGACCGCATCGGGCGGGAGGCGTCGGGCAAGTACCGCTTCTGCATTTCCAAGGTGGCAAGTCCTTTCGCGCGCCGCTGATATGCTGCCTCAAGCCGCAATGCCCGTGCCGTATCCCAGGAACCACGCCACAGACCCTGTGAGCAAGTGGTTGCGGCCGGCATTGGCCTGGGCCCTGCGCCGGTCGGCGGCTTACATATTCGAGCTTGAGGATCTGGCGGGGCGGTACGCGGGCGCGGAGGAGGCGCTGCCGGAAGGATACTGCTTCCGGCAGGCGGATTGGAGCGACCTGGCTGCTTGTGCCGAAATGGCGGGCGTGAGTGACGAGGAGTACCGGCGGCGCTGGGAGCAAGGCGGGCAGTGCTACGCGGCCTTCTGGCAGGGGCGTCCGGTCCATTTGGCCTGGCTTCATTTCGGCTCCGTGTATGTGCGGGGATTGGGGCTGTTGATCGAGGCCGATCCGTCGGTGTGCTACCTGTACAACGTGGTCACGGACCCCGACCACCGGCGCCGGGGGCTCTACAAGCGCACGCAGCGCAAGCTGACGGCGATCCTGGCGGCGGAGGGAATCCGCCGCGTGACCCAGGTGGTGATGATGTCGAACACGATCCCGCAGATTACCTTGCCGCAGCTCGGCTACCGCCTGGCGCAGGCCGTGCGGCACACGTCGCTGTGCGGCTGGAAATTCACGGTCGTTCGCGACCCGGCGGGCAAAGCGATCTCGCGAAGGCTGTTCTGCAAGACGCCGAAGTCGGTGTTCTTGATTTGAGGAGCCGTAGGACGGATTTGGGGAGAATTGGCGGATGACCAGAACCGAGACGCCTAACGATCGCCTGGAGGCCGAACCGCTTCCGGGATCGCAGCGGGAGTCGGAACCGTCCGACGCGCCCGGGGCGCGCGGTTCGTTCTTGACGCACGCCGCGATCTACGGCTTCGGCTCGCTGGCGCTTCAAGCGGCCACGGTGCTCCTCGTTCCGGTCTATACCCAGTGCCTGAAACCCGCCCAATTCGGCGTGTTGGAAGTGCTCACCCGAGTAGGCGAGATCCTCAGCATTTGCCTGCTCGTACACGGGGTGCGGATGGCGGGCTTCACGTTCTACTGCCAGGCGCCCACCGAGCCGGGGCGCAAGCGAACGGCCGCCACGATCCTCATCACGCCGATGATCCTGCTGGTGGCCTTCGGCCTGGTGGCGGCGGGGTTCTCGCCCTTGCTGGCGCGGCTGATCGGGATCGACGATCCGGGCCTGGTGGCCTTCGCCATTCTGATGGTCATTGCCGAGGGGACGACCGTTGCGCCGCTGGCCCTGATCCAGGCCCGGGTCGAGTCGAGTTTCTTCATCCTCATCATGGCGATGATGTTCTGCCTCCGCGTGGGGCTGACTGTTTTCCTAGTGGTCTTCCTGCAATGGGGGCTTTGGGGAGTGCTGATGGCCTCCACCGCCACCTCCCTGGCCTTCGGCGCCCTGCTGACCGGGCGCGAGCTGAGGCGCAGCCCCTTGGTCGTGGACGTGAAGAAGCTGCGGGAAATCCTGGCCTTTGCCCTCCCCTTTGTGCCCGCCGGCCTGTGCAACCTGGTGATGCACAGTGGCGACCGGTTCTTCCTCATCAGTTACTACGGGGCCGACGAGGTGGGAGTGTACTCGCTGGGATACCGCCTGGCCACGGCCGTCGGGATGTTCAGTGCCGGACCGCTCGGCCAGGTGTGGGCGGCGCGGGTCTTTGACGCCTTCCTCCGCCCCGACGCCCCGGTCTTCGTGGGACGCATCTGCACCCGGATCCTCGCCGCGTACCTGTTCATGGGCATAGGCGTTTGCCTCTTCGACGAAGACCTGATCGCCATCCTCGCCATGCCCAGCTACCACAACGCCACGGCGGTGGTCGCCCCGATTACGCTGGCTTACTTCTTCTGGAGCGCCGCGAACCTGATGGACGCGCCGATCTGGGTCCGCCGGCGGAGCGGACTGAAGCCCTGGATCTTCTTCCTTTCCGGATTGGTGACCGTCGGACTCTACCTGTGGCTCATCCCCGCCTACGGCGCCCTGGGCGCGGCGTTCGCCACCCTGGTTGGCCTGATCGTCCACTGCGGGGCCACCTTCGTGGTCTCGCAGCGCCTGATCCGCGTGCAGTACGAGTTTGGACGGGTGTTTGCGATGCTCGCCCTGGCGATCGCTCTCGTCGCCGCAGAACATTACACCGAGCCGGGGGTCATCGGCTTGGCGCAAAAGGCCGCCCTGTGGGCCGCCTGGCCGGTCCTCCTTTGGTTCACCGGCGTGGTCACCCAGGAAGAGAAGACCTTCGTTCTCACGGCAAGCCTCCGCATCCGGGCCTGGCTCGGTCGCTGCCTCCCCAACGGGAAGCGGCGCGCGTTGGGCAAAGGAAACCGTCCGGGCGAGAACGTCCGGGAAGGGAGCATCTGTCCATGAGCCTTTCGGCCGCAGTCAAGCGCTCGGCGAAACGCGTGCTTCGAGGAAGAAACCGCGTGCTGAGGACGATCGGGCGCCTGGCCCCGGCGGGCGCGGTCGTGCTCATGTATCACTCGGTCCAGCACGATCCCAAGGCCGCCCGCGATACCATCGGCGAAGGCATTTCCCATCCGGCCGCGGCGTTCGATCGCCAGATGGAGCTGATCGCCCGGGAATTTACCCCTGTGGGGCTCGATGCCGTGGGGCGTTTCCTTTCCAAGCAAGAATCGCTGCCGCGGCGGGCCGTGGCGGTGACCTTCGACGACGGGTTCCGCGACAACTGCGAGATCGCCGCCCCGATCCTCGCCCGGCACGGCATTCGGGCCACGTTCTACGTCACAGCCGGGTGCGTCGAGTCGGGGAAGGCCCCCTGGTTCTGCCGGCTCCGCCGCGTCTTTCGTAGGGGCAAGCTGCCAGCTTGCCCCGGTGTTGCCCACGGGCAAGCTGGCAGCTTGCCCTACGATCGCGACCAGGCCATGCTCGCCGCCATGCAGTGTTGCGCGACCATGACGGGAGAACGGCAGGAGCAGTGGGTGGCGTCCATCGAGCACGACTTGGGGGTCGGCCCCGCCGCAGACTTGAATGGCCTGATGCTCCAGTGGGATCAGGTCCGGGCGCTCCACCGGGAGGGCCACTTGATTGGCTCGCACACGATGAGTCATCCCAACCTGGCGCACGTCCCCCTGGTGGAAGTCCGCCGCGAGCTTCAGGAGTCGAAACGGCTCTTGGAATGCCGCCTCGGCGCCGCGGTGGAGCATTTCTCCTATCCCTGCCCGATCCTGTCGCCTCACTGGACCACCCAGACCGAGGCCTTGTCGCGGGACGTGGGCTACGTCACGGCAGCGACGACCGACACCGGACTGGCCCGCGCAGGCTCGAGCCCGCTATTGATTCCACGCGTCGCGGCGCCGATGGAGATGGATGAGTTTCGTTGGGCTTTGGAGGTGAGTTTGTTGGGCCACCGGGTGTAGAGGAAAGCCATCATGCAAATCCAAGTCCTACGCACCGTCGAAGGCTTTCGCGAGTTGGAAGCCGCGTGGAACGAGATGGTCCACGGCGGCCCCTTCCAGGCCCCGTTTTACTCCTGGACCTGGTACGACGCCTGGTGGGAGCACTTCGGCGGCGCCGGCGAGCTTTTCCTGATTGCCGGCAAGGACTCCCAGGGGCGGCTGCAACTGGTCGCGCCGCTGATGAAGCAAAAACGTTCGCTTCGCGGCTTTCCGGTCTCGGAGATCCGCTTTCTGGCCAATAGCATCAGCCCGCAGAACAGCATCCTCTTTGGCAACGGGTGCAGCGGCCTGGAGGCGTTGGACGCGGTGCTCGAGTGCCTCGCCGAGCATCGCGGCGAGTGGGACATGATGACCCTGCAGAACATCCCCGAGAGCATGCCCTACCTCGCCGAGATCGACGACGCCGGGGCGCTGTTGGGATTCCGCACGCTTCGCGAGCCGGGCTGGAACAGCGCCTTTGTGACGATCGAAGGCCAGTTCGCCGACTATCTGGCGACGAACCTCGGCAAGCAGCGCCGCCGCGGAATCCTTCAGAAGGTCCGGCAGTTGTCGCAGCAGCCGGGCTATGGCGTGAGCGATTCCCGCCGCCCGGACGAGATGCCGCTCGCCCTGGCCTGTGCGTTTGCCGTCTCCCGCTCGAGCTGGAAAGGAACTCTCGGCACCGACATGGCCGGCGAGGAGTCGCGACGCCTCTTCTACGAGGACGTCACCCGGCGCCTGTCGCAACGCGGGCAAGTCAGGATCTGGACCTCGTGCCTGGACCGGACTCCCCTGGCGGTCCAGTACAATCTGGTCTCGGCCGATACGATGTACCTGGTGGTCAACGACTTCAACCACGCCTATCAACGGCAATCGCCGGGCACGGTGCTCTTGTACCAGGTGTTGGAGAGGCTCTACGAGGAGAAGTCCGTCGGCCGATTCCAGTTCAGCGGCGATCTGTACGACTACAAATCGCAGTGGGCGACGGGCACTCAAGCGCACGCCACGCTGGAGCTGTTCCACGACGGCATTTATTCCCGCTTCCTCTGGTGGACGAAGAAGAAGGCCCTGCCCACCTGGCGCACGCTCCGCGCCAAGGTCTGGCCGGCATCTCAGCGGGAGCCGCGGACCGGAAACCGCGAGGCCGAAGGGCGCAACGGACCGGCCGAGGTCTTCAGATTATAGTAGTGGCCGTAGTCCATGAAGACGCTACCGGCCCCGGTCGGATGGGCCGGACTGCGGCCCTGCTGAAGCTCGTTCATCTGTCCGGTCAGACCGCGAATCCCCTCGCCTTGGCGCTGGATCGTCGTGTTCTGCTGTCGCAGGGCGTCCTGCAACTGCCTTTCCGGCCGGACGAAGGTGTGGTAGTTGTCCAAGGCCCCGGAATTCCGCTGATAGAGGTTAAACCATGTGCTGAGCGTCGGCACGGAGGGCTGGTACGACGCTCGCGGGCTCCCCTGGGCCCAAACCGCTTGGACGCTGAGAGCGGCCGCGCAAAGGACCGTGGCCGCGGCAACGCAACGCACTCGATTCATGACCCCTCCACGGTGTTGGCACCTGACGTTGGCAACGACGGACGTAGGGCAAGCAGCTTGCTTGCCCGGCCAGACGCAGGACAGGCAAGCAGGCTGCTTGCCCTACGGCAGGACAGGCAAGCAGGCTGCTTGCCCTACGACTTATCCGCTTTGCGAGGTATCGGCTTGATCGTTACAACGACTTTGCAGATTCCGCGGGCCCCCCTTTCGGGCACGATGGAATCGTGCCCCACTTACGCGGTCCTTACGGTACCAGGGCTTCCTCGGGCGGCACCACTGCTGATCCGCAGCAGATCTCGGGAGGCGTGAGTTCCGCACCCTCGTGGACCCTTTTCAGCCACGCCTCGCGCCAGAAAAAATGGTGGGCACGAGGGCAATTCTTGATGCAGATCCCCTGGCAGGTCGCCCCTTC
>CAYTJV010000087.1:0-17921 GCA_964438165.1 uncultured Planctomycetaceae bacterium
TCTCGCGTCGGCGTTGGCCAGCGGCCCCATCTGCAGGAAAAACTGGTATCCGTCGGGGGTCTCGTGGTCGAACTTGAAATCGGACTTCTTGATCGGCTGCGGGCGCGGACGGCCGAAGACGGCCATGAACTTGCACGCGTGGGGCAGCATCAAGGCGCCGTTATGGTGCCAGTCGTCGCCGATGAACCAGTCGACAATCGGGGCCTGCGGCGAGGCGGCCTTGAGGGCCGGATGGGCGTCGATCATCCCCGCCGCCGTGTAGAAGCCGGGATACGAGATCCCCCACATGCCCACCTTGCCGTTATGGCCCGGAACGTGTTTCACGAGCCACTCGATCGTGTCGTGCGTGTCGCTGCTCTCGTCGACGTCGGCCGGGGCCTTCTTCGCCGGATGGTGCGGCCGCATGTTCACGAACTCCCCTTCCGACATCCACCGCCCGCGCACATCCTGATAAACGAAGATGTAGCCCTGCTTGGCCACCAGCGGCGAGGGTCCCAGGTCGCCCTTGTACTGGTCCACGCCGTAAGGGTGTACGCCGTAGGGGGTTCGCATCAAGAGGATCGGATATTGCTGCGACGGGTCCTTGGGCACGTAGACGGACGTACACAGCCGCTTGCCGTCGCGCATCGGGATGCGATGCTCATACTTGGTGTAGTTCGCCTTGACGTATTCCAGGCCCTGCGCGGCGGCGCGATGGGAAACCAGGCTGCTCGCCGCAAGGGCCGGCAATACGAGCCATACAACACGGAGGCTTGCCAACCATCGAGGTGCGCGATGTGTCATGGATGATTTCCTTAGAATGGCCTCGCCCATCAACCGATTCTAACCTCACCAAACTGGCTCAGCAAGAACGGGCGATTTTCGCACGTAATTCCGGGGGGTGAATTCCAATCCACCGCCCCTATTGACAGCATGGCGTTCGGGAATTATGGTCATGGCACGCGGAATGGGGACTCGCGTCGTATTCTCGCCGCGAGTGTCCGAGGCAATTGGCTTTTCGGAAATTGTCAAAACTCGTCCCTAGGTGGCGACGATGTCCGCGCGGCTCTTTTGGCTCGTCTTCGGGCTCCTGTTTCTTGTTGCTTGCAGCAAGCGATTGTTGACGTTCGCTCTTGGTCCCGGCGCGTTCGTGGGAGATTCAACTCAGTATTGGGCGCTCGGGGAGCAGGTGGCGGCCGGCGATTGGCTGTTGCTCGCCAGCGACGTGGATTACCGCACGCCGCTGTACCCGATGTTTCTGGGGCTCTTTCAGCGCGCCTTCGACGAGGATGCGATGATGGCCGTGGTGATCGTGCAACACCTGCTCATGATGGGCACGAGTCTGCTGGTCGCCCTGGCCTGTTGGCAGACGACCCGGATTCGGGTGGCGACGCTGGTCGCGTACGGCCTCTCGGTAGCCTGCCTGACGCGGGCTTGGTTCGCCAACACCATCCTCACCGAACCGCTGTTTGCTTTCTTCTTGACGGCCACCGTCTGCGCCTTGACGGCGTATCATCGACGTCCGTCCTTCCGCGCGTCCGGGGCCTTTGCCCTGCTGTTGGGCCTGACGGTGATGGTCCGCCCGGTGCCGAAGTTGTTGTGGCTGCCTTTGGTTGCCCTGTTCTTTTTGAACGCGTCGCGCTGGGCCGAGGAGCGGCTTTCGCTGGGCCGGATCGCGAAGCACGCGTTTTTGGCCATCGCGCTGTACTTCGCGGTGCTGGCGCCGTGGTACGCGCGGAACTGGGTGCGGTTCGAAGAACTCTTCCTCGCGCGGCTGCCCACCGTCAATAAATGGCAGGTCTGTTTTCAGGGCGGCTCGGCCGCCCGGCTGCCGATCCCGGACACTCCTGCCGGCCGCCGACTCTTGGACCTGATCGGCACGCCGGAAGGCGATGTGCGCCATCGCTACTGCCGCGCCGCGATCGAGGCGCTTGCGGCCAAAGGTCTCAGTCCGGAGGAAACGGATCAGTTGGTAACCAGGGCCTGTCTCGACGCGATCCGCGAGCACCCGGTGGCGTTCGCTTGGCCGGCCTTCAAGCGATTTGTGAATTTCTGGCGCACGGAAGCCGACGGCATCCACTACGATCATCCGAAGCGGGGACATCACCGTCACCGTCACCGTCACCGCCATTGGCGGGTGGAGCGCGTTGCCGGTGTGTACGACGGCGTGCTGCGGCATACGCCGTCCCACTGGTGGCGATGGAACGAGACGGTCGCCCTGGCCGTCGCCTGCGGGACGTTGCTGATGGTCCTCGTCCCCGGCACCCGCGCGATCGGGCTCTCCCTAGCGGCGATCTTCCTGTACTTCTCCGCAGTGACCGCGGCGGTCGAGGTCGAGAACTACAAGTACCGAATGATCCTGGAGCCCAGTTTCTGGTTGGCGATCGTTTGCGGGTTCAGGAACCTCAATCTTCGCGTCTCCCGGGCAGACGGCGCGCTGCGGTTCGACGTTGGTCCTTACTCGGTGCAAATCGTCATTCGCGGCTCGCCGAAGCAAAGACCGACGATCCCCACGGAAACCTAACGCCGCGGAGAATCGCCAGGTTTTCCCAGGCCAATTCCTGGGTCAGGCAGCGGGCAACCAGCGGATGGGGAAAGGAGAGGTCGGACCGTGCCGCGGTCCGCGGAGGCAATAGCATCGACGGCAGCCGCGCGAGCACGATCGCCGGAAACAGGGCCCACAATCGATAAGTCAACAGCTCGACCTTCAGGCCGAGCTGTTCCAGGAAGCTGCGGACTTCCGACGCCGTGAACCGCCGGCGCGTGCCCACGGCCAGGTCGTGCCGGCTGTAGAGCCATTGGTATGCCGGCAGGTTGACGATCAACAGACCGCCCGGCCGCATGCGCTCGGCAATCCGCAGCATTCCCTCGCGGGCCGGCTCCAACCCGGTCACGCAAAGCACGTCGCAGTTGAGCACCAGATCGTACCGCTCCGCGCGCAACTCGGGCTGGCAGAGATCGCTCTGGTAAAGATCGGCGTCGGGCACTTTTCGCCGGGCGAGGTCCAAGGCCAGCGTCGACGGATCGAACCCGCCCAGGTACGAGGTCCGCAGCTTGTCGCGAATCATGCGGAGGTTCTCTCCGGTTCCGCAGCCCGCATCCAGCACCCGCAGGTCCGACCGCTGGGCGAACCCCGCTGCGTCGAGCACGCGGCTGATGAGATCGCGCAAGCCGCGGTACCACCAGTGGACGCTCTCGACGTCCGCCATGACTTGGTACTCGCGATCGTTCATGGCGCCGATCATGTCTTCCCCGCTTGGTCGAAGGCCCGCCGCACTGCCCGGCAGACCGCCTGGACTTCCTCCGGGGTCAGTTCAGGAAACATCGGCAGCGAGAGGACTTCCTGGGCCGCCCGTTCGGTGACGGGCAGGGAGCCCGGGCCGTACCCGAGGTGTCCGTAGGCCGGCATCCGGTGTACAGGCACGGGATAGTGAATTCCATAGCCGATGCCGGACTGCCGCAGCGACTCCAGCAGGTGCTGACGCCGGTCGGTGCGGAGAACGAACAGGTGCCAGGCGTGTTCGGCGTCAGGGTCCGTTTCCGGCAAGCGGACGCCGGCCTCCGCCAGCAGGGTCAGATACTGCCCGGCAATCCGCCGTCGAGCACCGAGCCACGCGCCGAGATGACGCAGTTTGACCCGGAGAATCGCGGCCTGGATCTCGTCCAGGCGGCTGTTGAGCCCTTCGATTTGGGCCACGCGATCGCAGTCGAAGCCGTGAAAACGCAGGCGGCGCATGCGCTCGGCGAGTTGGAGGTCGTCGGTGACGCAGATCCCGCCGTCGCCCGCCGCGCCCAGGTTTTTGGTAGGATAGAAGGAAAAGCAGCCAATGGCGCCGAAGGTGCCCACGTGGCGTCCGGCGATTCGCGCGCCGTGGGCTTGGGCGCAGTCCTCGACGACCGGCAATCCGCGCCGCGCGGCGATCGCGGCGATCGCCTGCATGTCGGCCGGGCGGCCGTAAAGGTGTACGGGCAGGATCGCCCGCGTGCGGGGAGAAAGGCCGGCTTCGATGCGCCGCGGATCGATCAGCATGGAACGGTCGTCGATATCGACCAACCGTGGGATCGCGCCCGTTTCCCGCACGGCGCCCACGGTCGCCGCGGCAGTATGGGCCACGGTGATCACTTCATCTCCGCGGCCGATGCTAAGGGCCCTTAGCGCAATGACGATCGCATCGGTCCCCGATCCCACGCCGACAGCGGCGTTCGTCCCAACGTACGCGGCGAACTCCCGCTCCAGCGCTTCCCCTTCCGGCCCAAGGATCAAATGGCCGGAGGCCAGCACGCGATGGATCGCCGTCTCCATCTCGTCCCGAATCTGTTCGTAACCGCGGAGGTAGTCAAAGGCGGGAATCATGTTCGCTCGGGCAAGTATTTGTCCCAATGCTGCCGGAAGAACTCAACGGTCTTGGCCAGCCCGGGCTGCAGGTCGGTCCGCGGCGTCCAGCCGGTGGCGGCCTGGTAAGCCGAGCAGTCGGCGTAGTAATCGCCGATGTCGATCGCCTTGCGCTCCGGTGGAAAGGGGACGCACTGGAACTCGAACTCCAGCAGGCCGCGGAGCATCTCGACCAGCTCCAAGAGCGAGTACGGCCGGGGATGGCCGAGATTGAAGGACTTGCCGTTGACGCCCTCGCAGGCGCCGGCCAGCAACAGGGCCTCGACCACGTCGTCGACGTAGTTGAAGTCGCGCCGCTGGCGTCCGTCGCCGAAGATCTGAATGGCCTCGCCCAACAGCGCCTTGCGGAGGAAAACGCCCACGAACCCCTTGGTGTTGCTCTTCAAGTCCATGCGCGGCCCGTAGCTGTTCGTCAACCGCAGGCTGACGGTCCGCATCCCGTAGACTTCGTGGTACAAGGTGTAGTAACGCTCCGCGGCGAGTTTGTTGATGCCGTTGACGTCGATCGGATGAAAGGGGTGGTTCTCGTCGACCGGCAGGTAGCGCGGACGCCCGTAAATCTGACGCGTGCTGGCGAAGACGATTTTGGCGTCCAGCCTCAGCCAACGGCAGTTCTCCAAGAGCGAGAGCTGACTGCGACAGTTGATGTCCAGGTCCGTGGCCGGGTCGCGCATGCTGTCGAGATGACTGAGCTGCCCGGCGAGGCTGAACACCAGGTCCTGCCCGCGGAGCAAGTGGGGCATGGTGTGCGGGTCGCGGATATCGGAGAAATTGACGCGGATCCGGGCGCGCATCGGCTCCAGGTTGGCCGGGTTGGCGCCGTAGGCCGGGATCATCGAATCGACGGCCGTCACGTCGGCCCCGAGGCGCGCCAGCTCGATCGCCAGGTTGCTGCCGATAAACC
Source organism: uncultured Planctomycetaceae bacterium (assembly GCA_964438165.1). Classification (GTDB taxonomy): domain Bacteria; phylum Planctomycetota; class Planctomycetia; order Pirellulales; family Thermoguttaceae; genus CALFBP01. Next base: position 5,277 of record CAYTJV010000087.1, read on the forward strand.
CCAGCCCGCCGGTGACCAGGACCCTCTTGCCCGCGTAGAATTCACGCAGGCCTTTGGCTTCGGAGTCGCTCATAGCGGACCACCACCTGCGGTTTGCCCTGCAACTGAAGGAACACGCGGCCGACGTACTCTCCCACCATTCCCAGCACCCAAAGCTGCACGCCGGCGAAGAACGTCACGCAGACCAGCACGGTGGGGATGCCGACGGTCACATTCGGTGAGATGAACAGCTTATCCAGGACAATGCCCACCAGCAGCACGAGGCTCAGCAGGGAGGTGGCCATGCCGACCAGGTTGGCCAGCCGCAAAGGAGCGATCGAGAAGCCGAGGAACATGTTCGACCAGAGCCCGAGCAAGCGGCGGAAGTTGTAGCCGCTGCGGCCCGCCTGACGCTCGCGGTGCTCCACCTCGACCTGGCCGACGCGCCGCGTGGCCTGAAGAATCAAGCCGTCGAGGTAAGGATAGGGCCCGCTATAACGGACCACCGTATCGACGAGGAAGCGGCTCATGACCTTGAAACTCGACAAGTAGAGGTCGGCCGGCTTCTTCAGAACCACCGTCGCCACGGCATTGGTGAACCAACTGCCGCAGTTGCGGAACCAGGAGTGCTGCTTCTCGCGGTAGCGGCCGTAGACGACATCCAAACCCTGCGCCCGGATCTGCTCGAGCAGGACGAGGAGTTGGTCCGGAGGGTTTTGGCCGTCGTCATCCATCGTGGCCACGTACTCGCCGCTTGTGCGGCGCAGGCCGGCCAGCAGGGCCGCATGCTCGCCGAAGTTCCGCGAGAGTTGAACGAAGCTGACGGTGTCGGGAAAGCGCGCCGCCAAGCCGTTGCAGGCCTCTTCGCTGGAGTCCGACGAGCCGTCGTTGACCAACACGATCTCATGGCGCACCGGCGCCAATACCGCGCAGACCCCCTCCACCACCGACGCGATGGTCGGGCTCCCGTTGTAGACTGGGATGACCAGCGACAACTCCAACCCGCTCACAGACACCCTCCCCCCGAGGGCACGAGAACAACGCGCTGCGTTACCCCTAACGCAATTGCGCCCCAGCGGGCCTCTATCATAGTCGCGCTCGAATGCCGGCCGCAAGGGGCAATAAAGCCAGGACAGCCCCTGCTCGCGTCTTGGGATGTAGGAGTCAAGAAAGCCAAGCAGGCGCATCGCCTCGTCATCGGAAAGCCAAGCCACCTCGAACTCCTCGCCGGCGTACACGTCGAAGCCGCGGTACACGAAATCATCGAGGTGGCTCTTACTTCCCGCCGCGAATCAAGGAAGCCGCTGACGCCACTTCTCTGGGTCGCGGGAGGTATGAAACACACAGTAGACCGTTACCGTGTCGTTCTCCGGGGCAACGACCAGCTTAGCGGCCATAACGGCTGCGAATCCTGCGTTTGACCTGTTCCCAGGAGAGCCCGGAAGCGGGGTTGTTCATGAGGTTGCTTTTCCTGCGGGCGAGTTCTTCCTTCTGCCACTGGTGGACCGGAAGCGCGTCGGGACCGGCCGCGAGGTCATCCCAGAGGTCCTCCACCAGTTGGAGTTTCTCCGCCGGGCTCAGATCGAAGACCGATGCAATGTTGGGATCCATGCGGAATTCCTCTCGCGATCACTAGGGTCATCGTACACCCCAACGGGGGCTGGTGTCAATATGTTGGGGAATCCGAAGCCCGCATTGTGAGATGCCCAGGCTCCAGGCCGGCGTAAGGCACCCCATCACACCACGCGCTCGAACCGGTGCGTCGGCTGCGGACGCGCGGGGGCGAAGCTCTGCAGGTCTTCGGTCACGAGGCGGATCGCCGGGCCGGCAACGGCCTGCGCGCACTGTGCGACGAGTGCCCGCAGCCCGTCGGGCTCGATGCGGGCACGAGCGTTGACCAGCAGGCTGGCGTTCTCCGCAAGAGCCTCGATCGATCCGCGAAGGGACGGCTCGCCGTCGTTGCTGGTGAGATTGGCGACCAGGGTGCTGGAACCGGCGGTCAAGTGCAGTTTGAGGTGGGCAATCTCTGCGGACATTCCTTGAAACTCGCGCTGCATCGCTTTCATGAAGGCCAGGCAGAAGGCTCGCCAATCGGTGGGCAAGTCGGCCTCCAGCCGCATGGCGGCGTTGAGCCAGCCCAGGGCCGCCTCGCCTTCGGCGTACTGGTCGTAATCGACCTCAATGATCGTGCGGCCGGCGCCGTCGATCTTGAGGACATGATCGAGCCACGCATCGACGCCGGCGCCCTCGAGCGCCGAGATCGTGATCACAGGGGCCTGGGTGAACTCCCGGCCGAGAATCGTCTGCACTTCGGCCAGTTCGTCGCTTGATAGGAGGTCGGCCTTATTGAGCACGATCAGGTCGGCTTCCTCGAGCTGCTTCTGGTAGATGTACATCACGTTCTCAGGGAAGCGGGGCGACTGGGCGTGTCGCAGGGAGTTCCGCAGCCGCTCGAGGGTCCGCACCTGCTTCACGTCCACCAGCACCGAGAAGGGAGCTGCCTGGAACCGGTCCTTGTGGAACTTCTTGAGCGGCTGGAGCACGGTGGCCGAGAGGTCGGTGCAGCTCCCCACCGGCTCGCCGATCAGCACGTCGGGCATTCCCGCCTCGACCAGGCGATCCATGGCGGCCATCAGATCGTCGAAGCGGCAGCAGAAGCAGCCCCCGGCAACCTCCTGCACTGAAGAACTCGCCGCTTTGAGAATCGCCGTATCGACGAGGTTCGCCGCCTGATCGTTGGTGATCAGGCCCACTCGCTTGCCTTGGCGAACCAATCGTTCGGTGGCCTTGGCCACGAGCGTCGTTTTCCCGGCCCCCAAGAAGCCGCCGACGAGGATCACTTGCGTTTTCTGCACCGGTCGATTTCCGATCTGGCAATAGCTGGCCGTCGATTCCGCTTCCAAGACATTCCAGTGGGAGACGGCGACTAGATTCTACTCCATTATTTTACCCAATAGGGGCGCCTCCTAGCAATGGCGACGAAAAGGGGCGAAGGTCGAAATTCACTGAAAGCCTATCCCAAAAACCGCGATTCGCAGGGGAAAACTTCCGAAGTCTTGGAGACTTCGGAAGTTTTCGGATAGGCACTAAGCCGTTCGTCCCGACCCCTTCGGCCCATCTCGGGTCGATCCTACTCGAACACCAGCGTGCCGAACTTGCGGAACTCGTGGAAGCTCTTGCCGACCCGGGCCCAATCCCAACTCGTGGTCTGGCCGTCGTCGTAGTCAACGCGATAGAAGTTGGCCCGCCATCGCGTGCCGGGCTTGGGGGGCACGTTTTGCAGCGGCTTGAGCAGCTCGTAGGGCACGAAGACCTCGGCCTTCCAGCCGGTCACTTCGGCCCCCGACTGTTTCGGCCCGCCGGTCACGGTGGTTGCCTTGCGGGTCTTGCGCGCTCCCTCGTAATGCCAAGGCCGCCAGCCGAGCGCTTTGCCTTCAAAATTGGGGATCAGGATCGGCAGCTCGAAGCCCAGCGGCGAGATCTCGTACTCGAAATAGACCGGATATCGCTCGTCGGGCCAGAGGAAGAACTCGAAAACGTCTTCGTTCCATAAATCGAGAAAATCCTCCTTCATCGTCGCCGTGATCTTGCGATCGGCGCCATCCATCAGCACGTACAAGCCGGTCTCGGAATAAAGCACCTTGACTCGCGTCTGGCGACCGCGGCCGTCGGGAGTGCGGAAGTGAAGCGGCTCCCAGGGGGCCTTTGTCCAGGCGGGAGCGTCGCCCCGGCCGTTGACCTCGAAATCGGCGGTCCGGGGAACGTGAAGCGCCTTGTCGGCAGCATTCTGCTTTCTTACGTCCGGCGAAGGCTCGGCCGACAGGGACAGAGTGCCGACCTCAAGGGCAATCAAGAATGCTCCCCCAATCGCGATGGTTTTCATGACGCCGTCTCCTTTGTGGGTTTATCCGGAGAAAGTGTACCAACCACGCGGTTCCAAGCCCAGGGGTTGCAACCCCTGGGCTTCATGGGGCGACCGTGGCTTGCAGGCTGATGCTAACGGCCCTATTCTGGAGATCCATCCACCGCACAGGAGGTTCCCATGAAGCGATTCACGACCGCTCTGGTTGTTGCCGCCGCACTTTTCGGCTGGGCCGACGGCGTGCCGGCGGCCACGTTCTACGTCGCCGCCAACGGCAATGACGCCTGGTCGGGCAAACTCCCCGAGCCGAACGCGGCCCGGACCGACGGCCCCCTGGCCACGCTCCAGCGCGCCCGCGACGCAGTGCGCAGCCTCAAGGGTGCCGGGCCGCTCAAGGAGCCGGTCACCATTTTCTTGCGAGGCGGCATCTACAGGGTCGAGAAGACGATCGAGTTCACGCCCGACGATTCCGGCACGCAACAATCCGCCATCACCTACGCCGCCCATGCGGGCGAGCGCCCGGTCGTTTCCGGCGGCCGGCCGATCGCCGGCTGGCAAAAAGCGGAGGGCGCGCTTTGGAAGGCGGTCGTTCCCGGCGTGAAAGAGGGCCGGTGGAATTTCCACCAGCTTTTCGTCAACGGCCAGCGGCGCACGCGGGCCCGAACGCCGAATGTGGGATTCCTCTACACCGAGGGCATCCTCTCGCCGTTCGACCACGCCAAGTGGTACGAAGCGGACATCGGCGCCAAACGCGGCTTTCTCTTCCGCGACAGCGACATCCGGCGATGGGCCAACTTCCAGGACGCCTTGATCGTGATCTACCACTCCTGGACCACGTCGATCCACTTTATCACCGAGCTGGATCCCAAGGAGCGGATCGTGAAGCTCGCGCCGATCTCCACCTGGCCGATCGGCTACTGGTGGGAATACAACACGCGCTATCACGTGGAGAACGTCTTCGAGGCGCTCGACCAGCCGGGCGAATGGTATCTCGACCGCAGCACGGGCGTGCTCCACTACTGGCCCATGCCGGGCGAGGACATGACCAAGGCCGAGGCGATTGCGCCCGTGGTCCGGCAAACGCTCGTCGCCTTCAAGGGCCAGCCGGCGGCGAAGAAGTACGTCGAGCACCTCCGCTTTCAAGGCATCTCGTTCCAGCATACCGATTTGCTGCTCGCTTCCGACATGCCGACGGACCAGCAGGGGGCCACGGAGCGTCAGCCGCTGGTGGCGGCGGAGGGCCTTCGCCACAGCGTCTTCGAGAACTGCGAGATCGCTCACGCCGGCGAGAACGGCCTGGGACTCGACGGCGGCTGCTCGGACAACGTGGTGCGCCACTGCCGCATTCAGGACCTCGGCGGCAGTGCGGTGTTTATCGGCCCGAAGGCACATCCGGGCACCGGGGACACGAGCGTCGAGCGAAACGTGCTCGACAACAACTTCATCCAAGGCGGCTCGCACATTTTCCGCGGGAGCCAGGGCGTGTGGATCGGCCGCTCCTCCCACAACCAGGTGACGCACAACGAAATCGCCGATTTCCACCACTTGGGCATTTCCGTGGGCCACTCCTGGGGCTATGCGCCGACCAGCGCCCATCACAACCTCATCGCATTCAACCACGTTCATCACATCTGTAATGGGTACTTCAGCGACGGCGGGGGGATTTACACGCTGGGCATATCGCCGGGCACGGCGATCCGCAACAACATCGTCCACGACGTGGTGCCTACGCCGCTCATGCCCGTCGGCGGATGCGGTATCTACCACGACGAAGGCTCGACCGGGATCGTGGACGAGAACAACATTGTCTACAACGTGGGCGCGGCGGCGTACCACCAGCACTACGGCAAGGAGAACGTGGCGAGGAACAATGTCTTCGCGTTCGGCGGGCGCGACCCGATCACCTGCGCTCGGCCGGAAGAGCACCTGTCGTACACGTTCGAGGGGAACATCGTTTTGTCCAGCGCGGGCCAGGCGACCTCGGACCACTACAGCCCGTTGAAGTGCAAGACGGAGTTCCGCCGTAATCTCTACTGGGATATCTCCGGCAAGGAGCCGCTTTTCTCCGGCCTGAGTTTCGCGGAGTGGCAGCGCACCGGGCGCGACCGCGACTCGCGCATCGCCGACCCGCAGTTCTTCGATGCCAAGAACCACGATTTCCGGCTCAAGGCGACCTCGCCGGCGCTGGCGATGGGATTCCGGCCGATCCCGATCGACGAGGTGGGCCTCTACGGCGACGCGGAGTGGGTCGCTGCGCCACGGAAGATCCAGCGCCAGCCGCTGCCGCAGTTGCCCCCGCCTCCGCCCCCTCCTCCGCCGCGACCGCTGGTGGAGACTTTCGAGCTCACTGCTGCGGGCAAACTGCCCGCACGGTTCCATGCTTTGCCGCCCGACCGGCCCGACGCGCTTGCGGTCACGGAAGAAGCAGCCGCCGGCGGCAAGAAGTCGCTGAAGTTCACTAAGACCGAGGGGCTGAAGCACGGCTTCGAGCCGCACGTGCTGTTCAGTTCCGATCGCTACCGCTCGGGCAAGATCCGTTTCGCCTGCGACCTATTGAATAGCGCCGACCGGCCGTCCGAGTTTTACGTGGGCCTGCGCGACTATAGCAAGAAAGGCCCCGAATACCTGGATGGGCCGTCGATCATCCTCAAGCCTGACGGCACGGTAACTGCATCCGGCAAGCCGCTCACCACGGTGCCGGCAGGCAAGTGGGTGCATCTCGAAGTGCTGCTCGACCTCGGCCAACCAGGCCAGCCCGCCGCGCCGAAGAGCTACCGGCTTGTGCTCTCTGTGGCCGGCGGACGGGAGCAGGCGTTCGACGCCGTCCCCTACGTCCAACCCGACTTCTCCCAGCTCACCTGGTTCGGATTCTCCAGCGTCGGCAAACCCGGATCCGTGTTCTACCTGGACAACGTAAGGCTCGAACTGGTGGGCGAGTAAGCCGCCCAAGATCGCTCACTCCTTTTGCAACTTCACGTCTAGCTCCTTCGTCACGCATGACGTCATCTTCGGAGAGTTGTTGCGGACGGAATCGTCGGCTGGCTTCTCAATTTACTCCTTGACGCCAATGCCCACCGGCTCCCGCATCGCGTTGTTATAGACGGTTCGCAAGTCGAACGTATTCTTTTCATTAAAGGCAACACTGATCAGTTCGCCGGTTCTCACCTCGACTGGTATGCACCAGCAAACAGGTTCCCCCTTGACGTGCACAGCCTTGGTCACGATCCACTTTTTACCGCCGGGCGCATTGGACATCATCGAGGCATTGGATGTGAGCAGGTAAAGCTTGTCCGCACTCACTTTCTTAAAACTGACATTCCAGCCCACTTCCATTTGGATTGCGTTTACCTGTTCCTTGTCAACTTCACTATGCGCCTTCTCCAACTGTTCGCGAGCATGACTCCGCATGCGCTTGATTTGGGCGATGAAGGCTGGCACGGGGTCGTCATCGAATATCGCATACTGTACGGCTTGTGGCGACAGGCTTGGCACATCCAGATCGAAAGCGATTTGCCAGGTCTTCCTGTCGCTAGCGCCGACCGGCTCCCGCATCGCATTGTCATACGCGGCGCGCAGGTCAAACATGTTGTTCTTACTCAAGGTAATCTTAATCTCACTGCCGGTTCTTACCGCAACGGGAATGCACCAACAAATGGGTTTTCCCTTGAGATAGACAGTCTTGGTGACAATCCACTTCTTGCCGTCGGGCGAATTGGACGTCATGCCGGGGGTGCCGAAGTCGGGATTCGGACGTTCAGTGAGCAGGTGAAGCTTGTCGGCTGTTACTTTACGAAAGCCGAAATTCCAACTCACGATCATCTGACTGTTGCGAATCTGTTCTTTTTCGGCTTCGTTATCCGCCTTCTCCAAGTGCCGACGGTAAAACAACTGCACCTGTTTGATCTGTTTTGTGAAAGCGGGAACCGGGTCTTCATCGAGTATTGTATAGGGCACGGCCTGCGGCGCCAGCCCTGGCACATCCAAGACAATGCCTAGTCCCCAACATTCGCGCATTTCTCGCTCCCACTTCTCTTTTTCTGCTGCCGAAAGTGACGGCGGCAGGTTTTTGCTCGTCTTGGCAGGGAGCGTGGCGTCCTTCTCCTCGGTTGTTTTCTCGGATTTCGTGGAATCGGCAGATGCCACGCGGCCCTTCGCGTCAAGCATGGGAGTACGGCCATTTAGCACATCGTTCCGTATTTCCACGAAGTGCCGCCAGAGGTCATCTTTCTTCTTCTCAACGCGCTCTGTGACTGCTTTAACGCTCGGCGACGACAAATCGTTGGGCGAATCGTCGAACGGCAATCCGAAGCTTAGGCTCTTCCAGACGCCGTTGATCTTGCCGAATTGCACCCCACCGTAAGGGCCTGCGCCATCGAGGTTCTCCTTGTATGTCACGACCGCGAAATCATCGCGGTACGTAAGCACATCGATGATCTCAGCATTGAGGAACATCTGGCGAAAGTCCTTCTTGGGGCCATTCGGATCATGTTTCAGACCGTACTCTATTTCCTTGGCTATTTGAGCGTCCAATTGAACCCAACTCACTTCAAGAGCCGCCGTGATGCCCTTTTGTGCCCACCTCCGACACGATGCCGCCATAGCCGACTCTGGCGTAGACAGGTCGGTCTTGTCGGGAAAATCCTTGACGAGCTTGTTGACGGCCCGGCGCTCAATCCTTTCTGCTGCCGAAGGCGACGGCGACTGGCTTCTGCTCTTTTCGGCGGGCGGCGTGGCGTGTTTTTCCGTGGTTGGTTCCTCAATTGTCTTTTCGGTTGTCTTCTCGACAATCTTCTCGACGATCTTCTCGATTGTTTTCGTACCGGCTGGCGCCGCCTTGTCGGCAGCCGCCTCCGCTTGAACGATTCTTGTGCCCGCGATCAGCAGCGCGAGCAACAGAAATGTGGCGGCCAGCGCCACAGCAGTCCAGCGATTGACTCGAATCATCACCGTTCTCCTTCGGTCCAAGAGGTCAGCAACGCGGTCTTCGAGCCTCCAACGGCAGTGGAACAGGCCGAGTGCTGCAGGTTTCGGGGATACACCAACGAGCAACTGAGACAATTCCAGCAAGGTCCGCGCATAGCGGGGCGCGTCACTGCGGCGGAGCACGTAGTTGTCACAGACTTCCTCTCGCGCCCGAGCCAGTTCCCGGTTCAGCAGGTGCACCAGCGGATGGGGCCAGAACAACATCCCTGCCACTCGCTGCAATAGCGCGACGACCTGATGCCGGCAAACCGCGTGGGCGCATTCGTGGACCAGGATGTCGGCCAGGTCCGGCTCGTGAAGGGTCCCCAGCGCGTCTTCCGGCAGGATCACCAGCGGACGGATCAGCCCGACCATGACCGGCCGGTCCAAGCCGGCCGAGGCGGCCAGCGGCGGCAGTCGGTCGGTTCCCAAGGCTTGACGAACCTGGCGGAGGAGTTTTTCCATCGCTTCGCAGTCGAGCGGCCGCGCTGACCGCCGTAGCGCCGCAATCAGGCGCAGCCCGTAGCACCAACGCGCCAAGAAAAGGGCCATTCCCAACAGCCAGATCCCCAGTGCCCCTCCTCCGACCGCCCGGAGAATATCGGCAAGGGCAGGTGCGGGCGGCTTCTCGGGGCGTACCTCTTGCCCGAGACTTTCCGCTTCCGGACGCGCGCCGCTTGCCGTGGACTCCGGCGCAGCCGGCGTCTCGATGAGGTTGGATTCCGGGACGTGAGCCATGGGAAGGCGAGCGGGTTCGGCAGGCGGAGTGGTTGGCACCGAGGGTCTTAGCGTCACCAGGGCAACCCCGGTCGCCTGCATCACCCACGACAACACCGGACTGGCCAGCACACAGAGGAGCGCAACCCAATAGATGCTGTGACGCCAAGCCGCATTCCAACGACTGCCCAGCCGCGCCACGAGCCGGGCCGCGAGAATCACCACCGTCACTTGGACGAGCACGTTGGCGACAAGGTAGCCCCAGGCATCGCCGGGGTACATGCGCAAGAGTATGCTCATGGCTCTCCCTCCCGCATATCGGTTTCCGCCTTCTTGAGCATCGCCCTAATCCGCTCGACCTCTTCGGCCGACAAGCGACCGCCTTCCAGAAGCGCGAGTACCAGCCCTTCGGCCGAGCCCTGGAAAGCCCCGTCGACGAGTCGATGGACCAGCCGTGGCAAGACCGACTTGCGGGGATGGGTGGCCGAGTAAAGATAAGTCCCCCCACGGACCCGATGACGCAACCAACCCTTTTCTTCGAGCCGCGTCACCATCGTGGAGACCGTGTTCCGCGATACCTGGCGGCGTTTCGCCAGCGCCTTCCAGACCTCTCCAACGGTCACCTCGCCGTGGTCCCAAACGACGTTGACGATCTCCAACTGTGCCTCCGAGAGAGGCGGCAAATCCCGTTTCGCCATGCGGCATCTCCTTCATCCTAGCGCCTACGACTGTGGTGATCTTACATCTACACCTGTAGGCGCGTCAATAGTCCGCAAGAGGTTTTTTTCGCGTAGACGCCGAACTGGTTGGCCGCGACCACGATGACCGCCAGGCGGCCGTGCCCAGGGCTGTGTGGCTCCCCGACTGGGGTGTGATCTCTGCCGCCCACCAACCATGCCGCCCGGATTGGGGGGGCATTGCCGCGTCGTCGGACGGATTGGAAATCCGTCCTACAATCAGCGTTGGGCCACGAGTTGCGCCGCGACTTGGAGGGCGGCGGCGAGCATCGGGTCGTGATCGGCCGTGCCAGGCACGGCGCCGGAGGCGTCGGCAATCGGCTTGGCCGTCTGGCGCACCACCACGTGCGGCTCGACGCCTACGCCACTATAGGCCTTGCCGTTTGGCGAGAAGAATTTGGCCGTGGTGAGCCGCAGTCCGGCGTTTCCCACGGCGAGCGGGAAGATCCCCTGGACGGATCCTTTGCCGAAGCTCCGCAGTCCGACGATCGTGCCCCGCTGCTGGTCACGGATAGCCCCGGCGAGGATCTCGGCGGCGCTGGCGCTGTCCTGGTCGATGAGCACAACCAGCGGCACGCGCCAGGTGCCCGGCTCCCGCGCAGTGTAGGTGAAGTCCTCGTAGGCGTTGCGCCCATGGGTGGTCACAATCACGCCGCGGTCGAGGAACAGGTCGGCCACTTCGACGGCCGAGACCAACAGCCCGCCCGGGTTTCCGCGGAGGTCGATGATCAGCGATCGCATCCCGGCGCGGTGGAGGTTCCACAGCGCGTCCTCCACGTCGCGGCAGGTCGATTTCTGAAAGCAACCGAGCTTCAGGTAGGCGATCCCCAGCGAGCGGTCGCGAATCCCCGCGTCGTCCACTCCGGGCACTTCCACGCGCTCGCGGCGGATCAGGAGCCTCTGCGGCTGGCTGCCCGCCCGCTCGATCGTGATATCGGCCGTGGTGCCCGGCTCTCCTTGGAGCAGGTTGGCGGCCCGATCGGTGGAAAGATCGCGGGTCACGCGGCCGTCGATGGCCACGATGCGGTCCCCCTCGCGGAGCCCCCCCCGCCGGGCTGGGCTGTTGGGGATCACCCGCATGATCAACAGGGCCCCGTCCTGGGCCTTCAACTCGACCCCCAGGCCCACGAAATTCCCCTCGATCTGCGAATAGACCTCGGTCAGTTGGTCAGGGGTGAGATAGGTGGAATAGGGATCCAGGGTGTTGACCGCGCCGCTGAGATACTCCATTACCAGGGCGTTGGACCCGATTCCCACCCGCTGGTGGGCCAAGGCGGCCGCCGCCATCACAGCATCGCGGGCCTCGGTGCGGGTTTGGACGTGCCGCGCTGAGAGCAGCCGCTCCAATTCGCCGCGAAAGGCGTCCAACTGTTCCGCGTCGGCCGACGGCAGGTTCGCCTCCAGAAAGGCCGGCTCCGTCAGCGCCACGGCCAGGCTCCGCGTGCCGGCCTCAACAAGCTCCTTCCACCGCGGCGTCTCGACGTACTGCGCGTGGATCTTCAGCAGCACCTCGCCGTACAGATCGAGCGTGGCGCTCTGGGTCAGCCGCTCCAGGGCGGCGCGAAAACTGCGGTCGGCGTAGCGGCGCGCCACGTCGAAGTGCTGCCGAGCCACGTCGAAACGCTGCTTGATCGTCCGGTCGCCTGGGAACTGCCGCAGCGCGTCTTCATAGGTCGCCACGGCCTCGCCCCACCGCCGCTCCGCCTCCAGCGCGTGACCGCGGTGCAGAACGTCGTTCGGAGCGACAGCGCCCTGCGACGGCAGCGAAAGCTGCTGCGCTAGCGCAGGCGGGGAGACGCAAACGATCAGCAGCAACGCGCTCGCAAGCGCGATGCGAGCCGACCAGAGCTTCGGTGGGATCTTGGTGTGGATCACAGGCAGGTGCATCCTCGGGCCGCATCCCCCGATACCCGCTAGGCTGAAGCCGAGCGACGATCGGATGGTGGGATAGGAAGTTCCTCCACAGGCGTTGCAAAGCGGGGGTTCGGCGGGGCGCCTCCAGCAGAATGACGCTCAGTCCCTGCGGGTGGAGTTCCCTCACCACCCGCCGGCTCTTCCGTAGTCTGGAGCCTGTCGTTCCTCGACAGGCTCGCCTCAGGCGGGAATGAGCCCGTCGCCTAATCAGGGACGGAGCCCCACTCGAATATAAGATACGTTTCGCGTGGCGTCAAAAAGCCGGACGAATTTTTGCAAGCGAACAACCCGAAAAATCCGCATTTTTGCAACCTTCGGTGCGCAAAATAACGGTGACGCCATGGACTGACGATTGCCCGCGGGATAACGAACAGTCCCAAGTGAATGGAACTATCGGATAGGCGAGGGGCTCGGGAGTCTTCCTCGTTCCCACGCTCTGCGCTCAGTATTACCCACATTTCGACATACTTGCAT
>CAYTJV010000088.1:0-17628 GCA_964438165.1 uncultured Planctomycetaceae bacterium
CCGGGCATTTTTCTTCCGGCGTTACCCCCACCAACCCTCAGTTGCGGAACTGCTGGGAGGAAGAATGGGCCCTAGCCGGTTGCCCTGTTTGGATTTATCATGGGTGGTATGTTGCTGCCAGCGCGCTTTTCTTGATGCGGTTTCCCTATGGAACATCCCTCTCCAGCGTTTCCGGCGGAAGCCGGCCCTTTTCTTGCCTCGTTTGCCGCCAGGTACTCGCGCGAGCAGGTGCTTGACTATTTGGAGAAGGCCCGGTCGCTGCGCGTGCTGTTCGTTGGCGAGGCCATCATCGACGAATATCAATACTGCGAGACGATCGGCAAGTCGGGCAAGGAGCCGGTGCTGGCGGCAAGGTATGTCTCCGCGGAAAAATTCGCCGGCGGCATCCTGGCCATCGCCAATCAAGCGGCCGTCTTCTCCGACCACGTGGGAATGGTCACGGTGCTCGGGTCTCAGGACTCGCACGAAGAGTTCATCCGCGAGAAGCTCGACCCGAAGATCGACGCATGTTTCCTTTGCGCCTCCGGCGCGCGCACGATCCTCAAACGCCGCCTGGTCGAGATCTATCCGTTCCAGAAGCTGTTCGAGATCTACGTAATGGACCCGGGCGTTTTGGAAACCGTTTCCCAAGAGCTGTGCGCCCGGCTGAAGGCGGTTCTGCCCAACTATGATGCGGTGGTCGTCACCGACTACGGGCACGGCATGTTGACTCCGGAAGTCATCGAGCTTCTCTGCCGCGAGGGCCCTTTCCTGGCGGTCAACACGCAGACCAACGCGGCGAATCAAGGGTTCAACACGGTTTCCAAGTACCGCCGTGCCGACTGCATCTGCCTTTCCGAGAAGGAGCTCCGCCTGGAAGCCCGCAACTCCGGCAAGGATCTCAGGTTGATCATGGCCGAGACGGCGGAGAAGTTGTCGTGCCAGCGGATGGTGATCACGCGGGGGCGGGACGGGTGCCTCTGTTACCATGCGCAAGAGGGTTTCTTCGCCGTTCCCGCCTTCACCAAACGGATTGTCGACCGGATCGGCGCGGGGGATGCGCTGTTGGCGGCAAGCGCGCTGGGTGCGGCCCGGGGCGATCCCATGGAAGTCGTCGGTTTCCTCGGGAACGTGGTCGGAGCACAGGCGGTCGAAACCGTCGGGAACCGGAGCGTGGTGACCCGCGATGTGCTGCTGGAGCGAATCGACTCGCTCTTGAGCTCTGAATCCTGGGGCTCCGACCAATGAGCGTGGAAGATGAGGATATCGGTGCGGGAGTGACGCAAACGAAGCCGACGCGGCGGGTTCTGGTGACCGGGGGCGCCGGCTACGTGGGCGCCGTGCTGGTGCCGAAGATGCTCTCCCGGGGCTATCGGGTGCGAGTGCTCGATCTGTTCATCTACGGCGAGCACGTTCTGGAGGCGGTCAAAGATCATCCGAACCTCGAATCGGTTCGAGGAGACATCCGCAATACGGACCTCGTGCGATCGGCGGTCCGGGGCTGCGATGCGGTCCTCCATCTGGCGTGCATCTCGAACGACCCCAGCGTGGAGCTCGATCCCGCGCTGAGCCGTACGATCAACTACGAGGCGTTCGGCCCGTTGGTGCGGATCAGCAAGGAGCAAGGGGTCCGGCGGTTCATCTTGGCCTCCTCGGGCAGCGTGTACGGCGTGAGCGATGTCCCCGACGTGACGGAAGAGCATCCCTTAGTGCCCATCTCGCTTTACAACAAGTACAAGGCGATGTGCGAGCCGGTCCTCCTGGGCGAGCAATCCTCCGGATTTGTGCCGATAGTCATTCGTCCGGCCACGATCTGCGGCTACTCTCCCCGGCAGCGGCTCGACCTGACTGTCAACATCCTCACCAACCACGCCGTGAACGCCGGACGGATCACCGTGTTTGGCGGCGCGCAGATGCGGCCGAATCTCCACATCGACGACATGGCGGATCTCTACCTCATGCTCCTGGAGGTCCCCGACTCGCTCGTGGCCGGCAAGATTTACAATGCCGGCCATCAGAATCACACCGTGGCCAGGACTGCCCAAATCGTCCGTGACGCGGTCCGCCGGCTGATGCCCGAGCGCGGCGAGGTCCCCATCGTCACGACTCCTTCCGACGATCCGCGGTCCTACCACATCTCTTCCGAAAAAATCAAGCGGGAACTGGGTTTCGTGCCGAAACGCACCATTGAAGACGGCGCGCGCGATCTGGTGGGCGCCTTCCAGGCCGGCCGGCTCCCGAGCCCGATGACGGATATTCGATACTATAATATCCAAATGATGAAGGCCGCATGCCAAGCCAACGGTATCTAGTGATCGGCAGCAATTCGTTTTCGGGCGCGAGCTTCGTGGCCGGTTTGCTCGGCGCGGGCGCCGAGGTGATCGGCATCAGCCGGTCGCCCGAGGCCGACGACGTTTTCCTGCCCTACAAGTGGATTGCCCACGATCGGTTCTCGTTCCGGCAATTGGATCTGAACCGCGATCTGGATCGGATCGAGGCCGTGGCGCGGGAGTTCCGGCCCGACTACGTCGTCAATTTCGCCGCCCAGGCAGTGGTCGCCCAAAGCTGGACCCACCCGGAGCATTGGTATCAGACCAACACGCTCGCCATGGTGCGGCTTCACGACCGTCTGCGGAAGTTCCCGTTTCTGAAGAAGTTCGTCCAGGCATCCACGCCGGAGGTGTACGGGAGCACCGTCGGGCTGGTTGGCGAGAACGCGCCGCTCAGTCCGAGCACGCCCTATGCCGTCTCCAAGGCAGCTTGCGACATGAACCTCTTGGCCTTCCAGAAAGCCTACGGGTTTCCCGCGGTGCTGACCCGTGCGGCCAACGTGTGCGGGCCCGGGCAGCAGCTCTATCGCATCATCCCGAAGACCATCCTTTGCATCTTAACGGGCAAGAAGCTGCGGCTTGAAGGCGGCGGGTCGAGCGTCCGCTCGTTCATCCACATTCGCGACGTAGTCGAGGGAACCATCCGGGTGACCCACGAGGGAGTGCCGGGGGAGGTCTATCATTTGGCAACCGACCGCAGTCAGACTATCCGGGAACTGGTGCTCGAGATCTGCCGGCAGATGGGGACGTCGTTCGACGACTGCGTCGAGGTGGTGGAAGGAAGGTTGGGACAAGATGCAGCCTATTTGCTGGACTGCACGAAGGCCCGCACGCAGCTCGGCTTCTGCCCGCGGTGGACGGTGGAAGACGCGATCCGCGACACCATCGAGTGGGTCGAGCGGAATCTGCCGCGGCTGCGCGAATTGCCCGCCGATTATGTTCACAAGGAGTAGCAAAGCCGTCAATGAAAACGGGACTGCTCCCAACTGCCGATCTGGACGACCTGAGAGCCCTCGCCCGGAAGATCCGCGGGCGCCTGGTGCAAATGTCGAGCGTTGCCAAGACGCCGCATCTCGGGTCGTCGCTTTCGTGCGTCGACATCCTGGTGGCGGCGTATTGGGGCGTCTTGCGGATCGATCCAGCGAACCCTTTGGATCCGGGCCGCGACCGGTTCATTCTCAGCAAGGGACATGCGGCCACGGCGCTCTACGCCGCCTTGGCTCATCGCGGACTGTTCGCCCCGTCGCTCCTGGATAGCTTCAACTGCCACGGCGGCCCGCTGGGCGAACATCCGAGCCTCCACTGCGTGCCCGGGGTGGAGGCGTCGACCGGCTCGCTAGGGCACGGCTTGTCGCTGGCCCTCGGAATGGCCCTGGCCCAACGCATCCAGAAACTCCAATCCCGCGTGTTTGTGCTGATGAGCGACGGCGAGTGCCAGGAAGGGACCGTTTGGGAGGCCGCCATGTTCGCCCCCGCGCGGCGGATCGACAACGTTGCGGTAATCGTCGATTACAACAAATGGCAGGCCACCGGGCGCACGGACGAGATCATGGCGATGGAGCCCTTGGCGGAGAAATGGCGAGCGTTCGGTTGGACGGCCCATGAAGTCGACGGCCACGACCTGGCCGCCCTGCTTCGCGTGCTCGCTAGCGTTCCCGATGGCTCGGGCCGGCCGGTCGCCGTGATCGCGCATACCGTCAAGGGCAAGGGGGTGTCGTTCATGGAGGACGACAACAACTGGCATTACCGGATCCCCACGGCCGATGAAGTCCGGGCCGCGCACCAGGAGTTGGGGCTGACATGAGGAACGCATTCGCCGCGGCCATTACCGAATGTGCGGCAGCCGATTCGAGGATCGTCCTCCTCTCAGGCGACATCGGAAATCGCCTCTTCGATGCCTTCAAGGATAGGTTTCCCGATCGCTTCTACAACTGCGGCGTGGCGGAAGCCAACATGACCGGCATGGCCGCCGGCATGGCGCTGTGCGGGTTGCGCCCCTTCACCTATACCATCACCCCGTTTGCGACGATCCGGGTGATGGAACAGATCCGCGTCGATATCTGTTATCACAACGTGCCGGTGGTGATCGTAGGGACGGGAAGCGGTTTGTCGTATGCCTCGCTGGGCCCGACCCACCACTCCTGCGAAGACGTGGCCCTGCTCCGCGCGTTGCCCAACATGACCGTTCTCTGCCCGGCCGACGCGGCCGAGGTTCGCGGGGCCGTTGCCGCCGTGCTCCAGGTCTCCGGGCCGGTCTACCTGCGCCTGGGAAAAAAAGGCGAGCCCGCCGTACACCAATCGGAGCCTCGCTTCGTCATCGGAAAGGGGATCGTTCTTCGCGAAGGTCGCAGCGTGTGTCTGCTCGGCATGGGCAACATGGTCGCCACCGCCGTGGAGGCGGCGACGCTGCTTGAAGCGAGCGGACTGTCGGCCACGGTCGTGAGCGTGCACACGGTGAAACCCTTGGACGAGGACCTGCTTGGCGACGTGTTCCAGCGGTTTCCCCTCGTGGCGGTCATCGAGGAGCACAGCCGGATCGGCGGATTGGGAGGCGCGATTGCCGAGTGGCTCGCGGCCCAGAGCCCACGCCCTCCGGGCCGTCTCCTGGCCTTCGGGACGCCGGATACGTTTCTGGAGGAGTCGGGCAGCCAGCACTACGCCCGCGAGCGATTTGGGCTGAGCGCCGGCGCCATTGCGGAGCGGATCCAACAATCGTATTTCCAGCAGAATAAGGAGTCTCAGAACAAGTCAAGTATTAGGGTGCCGTGTGTTGATCGGCGTTGATCTTGATAACACGATCGTCTGTTACGATGACCTGCTCCGGGCGGTGGCTCTGGAAAGGGGGCTGATTCCCGAGTCGCTTCCCGCCTCGAAGCAAGCCGTGCGCGACTGGTTGCGCCGGGCCGGACAAGAGAAGCTTTGGACCGAGCTTCAAGGGCAGGTCTACGGGGTCCGCATGCACGAGGCCCGGCCTTTCGCGGGGGTGCTGGAGTTCTTTGCCCGCTGCCACGCGATTGAGATTCCGGTGTTGATCATCAGTCACCGCACCCGGTATCCGTATCTGGGGGAGAAATACGACCTGCACCAGGCTGCCCGGGCATGGCTGGCGACGCACGGCTTCTGCGATCCGGATCGAATCGGCCTGCGAGCCGACCGTGTGTACTTGGAATTGACCAAACAGGACAAGCTCGCGCGGATCGCCAGCGCCGCCTGCTCGCATTTCATCGACGATCTGCCGGAGTTTCTCGACGAGCCTGCTTTTCCAAGCGGCGTCCAAAGAATCCTCTTCGATCCCGGCGGGATACGCGGCAATGACGCGACGGCCTGCCATGCTGCCTCCTGGGCGGCGGTCGACAGGCTGCTCCTGGGCGAGGAGTCGTAGTCTCATGTCCGCGGTTCCGCAACTTCAAGACGTCGCCGCCATGCTCGCCGAGGCCGGGCTGCCCGGGGCGCTGCGGCTTACGAGTCTTCCGGGCGGGGCCAACAACCGCGTCTACCGCGTGGACTGTGGCTCCTGTTCGGCGCTATTGAAGGCGTATTTCCGGCATCCCGACGATCCGCGGGACCGGCTGGGCGCGGAGTTTTCCTTTTGCCGCTTTGCCTGGGATCGCGGACTGCGATGCCTGCCGCGTCCCTTGGCCTGCAACCATGAGCGCAACCTCGGCCTGTATGAATTCATCGAGGGGCGGCCCCTGCTGCCCGACGAAGTGGGGATCGCGCACGTCGAGCAGGCCGTCGATTTCTACCATGAGCTGAACCGGCACAAGACCGACCCTGCCGCCGGCACGCTGCCGCGGGCCTCGGAAGCTTGCTTTTCCTTGAGCGAGCACCTGGCCTGCGTCCAGCGGCGGTTTGAGCGACTCGCGCATCTGGACGATACCACGCCGGAAGGTCGGGAGGCGAGTCTCCTGGTTCACGAGGAATTGATGCCCGCATGGCGGCGGATCCGCGATCGCGCGGTGGCCCAGGCGGTTGACTGGGGGCTCTCGCCGGAAGAGCCGATTCCCCGTCAAGACGAATGCCTCTCGCCGTCCGATTTCGGCTTTCACAACTCGATTCTCGCCGCCGACGAGCGTTTGCGGTTCATCGATTTCGAGTATGCCGGCTGGGACGACCCGGCGAAAACGATTTGCGATTTCCTCTGCCAACCCGCCGTTCCCGTGCCCGGCGCTTGTGCCGATCGTTTCGCCCGGGCGGTGGCTTCCGGTCTGTCCGATCCGGAGTGGCACCTGCGGCGGGTCGCCTTGTTGCGGAGCGTGTATCGGGTAAAATGGTGTTGCATCATGCTCAACGACTTCGTGCCGGTCGACCGCCAGCGGCGGCAGTTTGCCCAGGATGCTCGCACGGAGGAGGGCCGGAAAAGGGCACAACTGCACCAGGTCGGCCGTGCCTTGCGTAAACTCCGCCGATGAAGGGCAACGCTCATGGCCTACGTCGATTTCCTTTCGCCGATCCACAAGAGCACGAAGCGCGATTACCTGGCCCGCGTGCTGGAATTCCCCAAGGCCGAAGCGGCCCGGCTGGCGAAGCAATGGGACGTCGAGTACTGGGACGGAGATCGCAAGACCGGATACGGCGGATACCGCTACGACGGCCGATGGCGCCAAGTGGCCGACGCCATGGTCCGCCACTACGGCATCCGGCCCGGCGACCGGATCCTCGACGTCGGCTGCGGAAAAGGCTTCTTGCTCTACGACTTCACGCAAGCGGTGCCGGGCGTCGAAGTGGCAGGCATCGACATTTCAACCTACGCCATCGAGCACGCCAAGGAGGAAGTCAAGCCGTACCTGCGCGTCGGCTGTGCCGCCGAATTGCCCTTCGAGGACCGAAGATTCGACCTGGTCGTTTCGATCAATACCTTGCACAACCTGTACTGCTTCGACCTCTACAAGGCGCTGCGCGAGATCGAGCGCGTGGGCCGCAAGCACAAGTACCTCTGCGTCGAGTCGTATCGCACGGAAGAAGAGAAAGTGAACCTGATGTACTGGCAATTCACCTGCGAGATGTTTTGCACGCCCGAAGAATGGCAATGGTGGTTCCAGCACACAGGCTACACGGGCGATTATTCGTTTATCTTTTTTGAGTGATTGGTGCGCGCTTGCATTCTGACTTCGCTATTCCCTATTCAGTATTCGCTATTCATTCCGTAGCAAGAAAATGAATAGCGAATACTGAATAGGGAATAGCGAATGCAGAATGTTCCAAACCCTGGCCCCCGAACCCTGCCCCCGATCCCGAACCCCCATGAAATCCCTGGCGGCAATCCTCGTCCAGCAGAAGGCTCCTTTGGCCCTGGAGGAGATCGAGATTCCCCGGCTCGCGTTGGGTCAGGTCCTGGTCAAGGTCCTTTCGAGCGGCATCTGCGGATCGCAGCTCGGCGAGATCGACGGCGTGAAAGGATCCGACCGCTTTCTACCTCATCTGCTCGGACATGAGGGCGCTGGGATCGTGCTCGAATGCGGCGAAGGGGTCGCCACGGTCCGGCGCGGCGACAAGGTGGTGCTCCACTGGCGCAAAGGCGCCGGCCTGGAATCGACCACGCCGACCTATGACTGCCGAATCGGTCCGGTCCACGCCGGCTGGGTAACGACCTTCAATGAATATGCCGTCGTCTCGGAGAACCGCGTCACCGCCGTAGACGGTGATTTCGACCCGGACTGGGCGGCCCTGCTCGGATGCGCCGTGACGACCGCCTTCGGCGTGATCAATAACGACGCGCAGCTCAAGATCGGGCAATCGATCGCGGTGTTCGGCGTCGGCGGCGTCGGTTTGAGCATCGTCCTCGGCGCGGCTATGGTCTCGGCTTGTCCGATCATCGCGGTGGACCTTTACGACAACCGGTTGGAGTTGGCGAAAAGGCTCGGCGCCACGCACACGGTGAACTCCGGCAAGACCGACCCGGAGAGCGAGATCCGCGGCATCGTGGGCAGCGGCGGCGCGGACGTGGCCGCAGACACGACCGGGAGCGTGAAGCTCATCGAGATGGCCTACCGGGCGACCGGCGCGCGGGGCCGCACGGTGCTCGTCGGCGTTCCGCCCAAGGGAAGCGCGGCGGCCATCCACACGCTGCCCCTGCATTTCAACAAGAAGCTCATCGGCTCGCACGGCGGCCAGTGCCGGCCCGAGGTCGATATTCCCAACTACGTGCGCCTGGCGAAGGCCGGCAAGCTCGACCTTGCCCCCTGCATCGAAAAACGCTACCCGCTGGCCGAGATCAACCAGGCGATTGACGACATGCGCTGCGGCGCGATCGCGGGGCGGGCGATGATCAAGATGATTACGCTATGAGATCCCGCGTTGTCTTAGTGATCCCCAATTCCCGCTGGTTCGGCAAGCGCCCTTGGCTCGTGATGCCGTACGCGGCACTCATTCTCTCCGCCCTGCTCAAAGATCGCTTTGACTTCTCGATCATCGATGCCAACGGCGGCAATCTGGATTTCGACGAGTGCTGCAACAAGCTGCGCCAGCTCGCCCCGCAGTTCGTCCTGGTCACCGGCGGGTCCGTCGAGTACTACCGGCAGGCCCATGAGGCGATTGCGGCCGCGAAGAAGGCATGTCCCCACGCCACCGCGATTCTCGGCGGCGTTTATGCCACGACGTTGCCTGAGGAAGCGGCCAAGGACCCCAACGCCGACTGGCTCTTCATGTACCACGCCGAAGGCCGCGTGCACGACTTCCTGGCGCTTCTCGCCGCGGGAAAGCACGACGAGGCACGGGCCTTCCCGGGCATCGCCTACCGCAGAGCCGACGGGACCGTGGTCGAGAACCCTCCTTCCCACTTCATCGGCGACGTGGAAACGCAGGCGCAGCCCGACTACTCGCTGGTCGACCTGCGGCCGTACCTGCGTCAGAGCACGATGGATTACCAATTCAATTCCAGCGACACAAGCGCGTTTGTGATCACCTCCTACGGCTGCCCTTACAACTGCGTGTTTTGCGCCTCGCGGACGATCAGCGGCCGCCGAGTCGCCTTCCGGCCGGCGTCCGACGTGCTTCAAGAGATTGAGTATCTCATCCTTGCCTACAGCGTGCGAAACCTGGTCTTCCTCGACGACGCGCTCCTCTTGGACCGTCAACGAATCGTCGGAATCCTCCGCGCCTTTATCGACCGGAGATACGCTCTGACGTGGAAGGCGGCCAGCATCAGTGCTTGGCACCTGGATCGCGATCTGCTTGAGCTGATGAAACAAGCGGGGTGTACTCAACTCACGGTCTCCGTGGAGTCGGGCAGCCAACGGGTCTTGCGGGAGGTCATTCACAAGCCGCTCGACCTCAAGATCATTCCGCCGCTGGTGACGCAGTGCCGCGAGCTGGGAATCAGCCTGGGCGCGAACTTCGTGATCGGAATCCCCGGCGAAACGTGGGACGAGATCCGCCAGACCTTCGCCTTCGCCGAGGAATGCGATTTCGACGTGGCCCATTTCCACATCGCCACGCCGCTGCCGCGCACCGATTTGTACCGGATCGGCAAGGAGCATGGGCATCTGGCGGACGACTTCACCTTCCTCGATCCCAAGTTCTTCGGATTCGGGGCCGGGCACCTGACTACGAAGGAGTTCACGCCCTTCGAGCTGGCCGTCCTCCGCGCGTTCGAGTGGGATCGCATCAACTTCAGTACTCCCGAGAAGATCGAGCGCGTCGCCAGGCTCTACAATACGACTGTCGATGCCCTCCAGGAGCACCGGAGGCAGACTCGGAGAAAGCTCGGCGTTCATTTTTGACCCGCGCAGCCGCCAGACAAGGAGTGGCCGTCCATGGCAAAGACCCGCGAGCCGCAATATGAGCGATGCCTCGAAGTGCTTGAAAAGCACGGGCGGACCAGCCTGGGCCTGATGACGAACCAAGTGTGGCACGACGACCCCAAGCGTCTCGCCTTCGTGCTGGCGCGGTACAAGTTCGTGGCCAAGATGTTCAGTGGCATGGCCCGGGTGCTGGAAATCGGCTGTGCCGACGCTTTCGGCACGCGGCTCGTCTTGCAGGAAGCCGGGGGCCTGACGGCGATTGATTTCGACCCCGTCTTCGTCCAGGACGCGAACGATCGCATGGACGCCCGCTGGCGTTTCGAGTGCAAGGTTCACGACATCTTGGAGGGGCCGGTCCAAGGGCCATTCGACGGGGCCTACGCGCTCGACGTGATCGAGCATATCCCCGGCACCGCGGAAGAGGCGTTCATGACTAGCGCGGCCCGTTCGCTCACGGACCACGGGGTCCTGATCCTCGGCACACCCTCGATCCAGTCGCAGGCCTACGCATCGCCGCCGAGCCGCGAGGGACACGTGAACTGCAAGGACGCGGCCGGGCTCAGGGAACTGGCCCGCCGCTTCTTCCACAACGTGTTTCTGTTCTCGATGAACGACGAAGTTGTCCACACCGGTTTCTATCCCATGGCGCATTACCTGATTGCCCTATGCGCCGGAAGAAAAGACGTGTCGAGGAAAGCGGTAGGTTATGCTTCAGCATAACATCGGGAGCGGACGTTATGCTGAAGCATAACCTACATCGCTGGGCTATTGTCACACGTCCCTCCGGGACGAAAGGCCGAGACTCATGAATCCAACCAACACGAGCCTGGTCGTCGGCGCCGAGGGGATGATCGGTCGTTGGCTGGCCCAGCGGCTTGTCGGCCAAGGCTGGCCGGTCGTGCGGACCATGCGTGTGCCCGAGGCGGGCGCCGTCGCGCTCGACCTGTCGTTGGATGTTGCGGCCTGGGCGCCTCCGTGCGAGGTGGGGGTGGCGTATCTGTGTGCGGCCGTCACTTCGGTCGAGGAGTGCCGCAGGGATCCGGCTCGCGCGGTTACTGTGAACGTGACCGGAACGGTAAACCTGGCCCGCACGCTGATCCGGCAGGGCGCGCTGGTGGTTTTCCCGTCGACGAATCTCGTGTTCGACGGATCGTCGCCGCTGGAGCGGGCCGAAGCGCCCGTCGCTCCGGCCACCGAATATGGCCGGCAGAAGGCCGAAGCCGAGAAGCAACTCATGGCCCTGTCCGAGCGGGTCTGTATCGTGCGGTTCTCCAAAGTGCTGGGGCCTCACACGCCGTTGTTCGTGCGATGGGCGGATGATTTGCGCAACGGCCGGGCCATCCATCCCTTCGCCGACATGGCCGTGGCCCCGGTGCCCCTGGATTTCGTTGTCGACGTGTTCCTCCGGGTCGGCAAAAAGCGACTCCGAGGCATTCTTCAGGTGTCGGGCCCGCAGGACGTGTCCTATGAAGCCATTGCCCGTCACGTCGCTCGGCGCATCGGGGCATCGGAAACGCTGGTCGAGCCAATCGAGGCTGCCTCGGCAGACCCGAAGCTTGAGCACCTGCCGGCCCACACCACGCTCGACGTGTCGAGGCTGCAAAACGAGCTGGCGATGATGCCGCCCGATGTCTGGACAACGATCGACGGGGCTTTTTCACGATGAGCGACGTCATGGCTCCATCCCCGTCGTCGAAAACGGATGAGACTTGTCATGCCTGCGGCCAGCCGACGCTCAATGAGATACCCGGCTTCTCGCGATTGCGCCGCGCGACCTCCGATTGCCGACCCTGGCCGGCCGGCGGAAGGCTGTGCATTTGCGACTCCTGCGGCTGCGTGCAGAAGCCGGCCGATGCCGCCTTCGTGCGTGACGTCGCCGCCATCTACGCCGGTTATGCGATCTACCACCAAAGTGGCGGCGCGGAGCAGGCGGTTTTCAACGCGTCGGGCCAGGCAGTCTCGCGCTCCTCGCGGCTCGTGGAGGCCCTGCGCTCTCACGTGTCGTTGCCGGCCAAGGGGCGTCTGCTCGACGTTGGCTGCGGCAACGGGGCGACCCTGCGGGCCTTCAGCCAAGCGGAGCCGGGCTGGTCGCTGGCGGGGACCGAACTGGACGACAGGCACCGCCGCCAGATCGAATCGATCTCGCGCGTCGAGTCGCTCTATACGTGTGCTCTCCGGGATGTCCCGGGCTCTTTCGACGTGGTGACGATGGTTCATGTTCTCGAGCACATCCCGCGGCCCGCTGCGTTTCTTGCCGAGGCGCGGAGCAAGCTCTCCGGCAACGGGCTGCTGGTCGTGGAGGTTCCCGATTACACCCGCAACCCCTTCGAACTGCTGATCGCGGACCATTGCACGCACTTTAGCGCCGCAACCACTGCCTTGCTACTCCAGCGAGCCCTCTACGCAGCGGTCAACGTGGCCGAAGACTGGGTGCCCAAGGAATTGACGCTGGTCGCCCGCGCCGCCGCCACACCGCCTCCGCCGCCTCCCGCCGTTTCGCCGTCCTCGGCGCGAAAATGCGTCGAAGAGGATCTAGGTTGGCTGTCGCGCTTGATTGAGTCCGCACGACGATTGGCGCAGCGGGGAGATTTCGGACTGTTCGGCACGTCGATTGCCGCCACGTGGCTCTTCGCTGAGCTCGAAGGGTCGGTGCGTTTCTTCGTGGACGAGGACCCCAACCGGGTCGGCAACACGTGCCTGGGACGCCCCATCTACCATCCCTCCCAGGTCCCCGCCGGCAGTCAGGTGCTCCTTGCTTTGCCCAGCCAAGTGGCGATCGCGATCCGTCCGCGGATTGCACGGGAAGAGGTCGTGTATCACCTCCCTCCGGCACGCTGATCGGGGGAGCACGAAGGGGTCGGGAGTCTTTTTCCATGTCGGCGGTCCAAGGCGATTCCACGCGAGAAAGCGGAGGAGCGCCGACATGGAAAAAGACTCCCGACCCCTTCCCGCTGGCGGTCTTGCGTTGTTTTGATTTGAAGTGGATACTGCAATCTGGGGCTTGAGAACATGGAAACACGGGATCGCAGCGCAGCGGTTTTCCTGGATCGCGACGGCGTGCTGGTCGAGGATCGCGGTCTGTTGATCGACGCGGCCGAACTGCACATCCTCCCCGGCGTTCCGTCAGCCCTGAGGCGACTCAAGGAAAGCGGTTTTCGTCTGATCGTGGTCAGCAATCAGACGGTGGTGGCCCGCGGCATGATTACCCCGGAGGGCGTGGAAGCGATCCACGCGCAATTGCTGCCTCTGTTAGAAGAGGCCGGGGCGCCTCGTTTGGATGCAATCTACTTCTGTCCTCATCATCCCAATGCCGACTTGCCCGAGTATCGCATCGTTTGCGATTGCCGCAAGCCGCAGCCGGGGATCTTGCTGCGGGCAGCGGAAGAACATCACCTGGACCTGTCCGCGAGTTTCATGGTCGGGGACCGGATGACCGACGTTGCCGCCGGGGCGGCCGCGGGCTGTCGCACCGTGCTGCTGAAAAGACCAGAGGACGAAACGCCGCCGGAAACAACGGCAGAGCCGCCGGAGGGTTGGCGGCAGCCCGATTGCGTTTGCCCCGACCTGTCCGCCGCGGTCGACTGGATCCTGGCGGTACGATCCAGGTGAATGAGGTTCGCCCATGAAAGTCCTTCACGGTTATCCCCACTTCCGATCAGCCGCTTCGGCCGACGCGGAACAAGTGGCTTTGCAGCTCATCAACATTTTGCGGCATAGCGGCTTCGACGTGGAGGGTTTCTGCCTGACCCTGAACCCGCCCGGGCCCCATCTCACCTTCCGCGAGCTGGACGCACGCTGGCGGCGAGGAGACCCGGAGTTGCTCTCGATGTATGAGCGGCTCGAGGAGCGGCTGCAAGGGTGCGACGTGCTTTTGAACGGCGCGGGGATGAATTTGCACCCCGAGTTCGTCGAACGCCTCGGGGTGTTCACCGTGTTTCAGTGCTTCGACGATCCGGAAAGCTCGGCAATCCTCTCCAAGCCGGCGGCGGCCGCTTACGATCTGTGCCTGGTGGGCAATGTGGCCGAGGTCGAGACGTACCGTTCTTGGGGTGTCAAACATGCCGAGTGGGCGCCCTTGGGATTGCTGCCCGGGACCTACGATCCCACCTTGCGGGAAGAAGACATCCTGGAAGGCCGGCGGGACATCGACTTGCTCATGCTCATCGACCGGCTCAGCCCGCCACGCCGGGCACGGATGGATCAAATGGCCGCGGCGTTTTCCGACGGCCACTTCTACGGACGCGGCTGGCCCCGGGGGTTCCTGCCGGTCGGCGAAGACCTGAGCATGCTCCGCCGCACGAAAATCGGCCCCAATTTCCACAATTCCACGGGCCCGATCAACCTCCGGCTCTTCCAACTCCCCGCCAACGGCGTGATGCAAATCTGCGACAACAAGAGCCACTTGGGCACGGTCTATGAGTTGGATAAAGAGGTCGTGGGATTCGACACGGTGGAGGAGTGCATTGACCTGTGCCGCTATTACTTGGCCCACGACCGCCAACGACGCGAGATCGCCGCCAATGGCTGGCGGAGGGTCCTGCGCGACTACAACGAGGTGGCTGCGTTCGCTTGGCGGATGCGGATCATCGAGGCCCACATGCCCCGCCGTGAAGGCTGCCCCGTCGAGACGGCCATCGCGCTCAGACAGCGCGAGCGCACCCATTGGCCCCGCCTCCGCCATCAACTAGCCGCTCCTCTGGTGGCGGTGTGCCGCGGGGCCCTGTGGGCCGGCAAGATGCTCCTTCGTCCTTTCTACCGCTGGGCACGCCGAGCGTTTCTGCCGTAGGACGGCTTTCCAAGCCGTCTTGGACAAAGGGTGGCAGGCCCTCACAACGCGGAGCGTTGGGTGGGTATGGAATCACCGCTACCCCGGATCATTCGGGGACCGGGTGCAATGCGGCGCAGTGTGCGCGTAGCCGAATTCGCCAGAATTCGGGGTAAGTGCTTGCCATCTCCCGAATTCTGGCGAATTCGGCTACGACCCCATGAATAATCCGGGCTACCGCTTCCATGCCGACCCTCGGCTGAGGCCGAGTGACGGCATGCCACCCAAGCCTGCTATCGCTGATCGCGCCGATCGCCGCGGTACAACCACAGGGCCAGGGCAGGCAGGAGCCTGGGCAGGCGGCGAAAATTGCGGACCAGGAAAGAGGGCCTGCGGCCCCCGGCCGGTTCGGGCCCCAAAAAGAAGTCGCGCACGGTGCGATAGCGATAGCTCCGCGTCCAGTGGCAGACGTAGTGGGCGGGAAACACGTCGCGGAACTCCTCCGATTGCATCAGCCGTTCGGCACGCGCGATGATGTCCAACAGCCTTCGCGGCTGGGTCGCGGTCTGATGGCTGAAACTCCGCGCGAGCATCCTCACGCGCACCGCCTCCATCGGCACGTAGCAGATTCCGCGCTTGAGCCCAATGGCCCGAACCGCAAACGAATCCGCCCACGAGCCCAACTCCGGCCGGTATCCGCCCACTTCCAGCAGGGCATCGCGGCGGTAAATGGAGGCACTCGAGAGGGAATGCGAGGGGACTTCCGACAGAAGATACTCCTCCAGGAACCGACGGGGATCGGCGTACAAGGGCTCATTCCATCGCCGGACTCCGAAGTAGCCGAGATGGCGGTCCGCTTCGTCGATCAGGCTCACGCCGCCGCAAACCAGCCCTGCCTGCGGGTACTGCTGGGCCATCGCCATGGCTCGCTCGAAGAAGCCGGGCATGCGCACATCGTCGGCGGCGGCGAAGAAGACGTAGTCGCCTCGGGCCTCGGCCAAGAGCCGCTCGATGGCGGCCAGCACGCCGCCGTTGCGCTCCAGACGGATCAGCCGCATGAAAGGAAATCGATCCACGAGCGGCTCGATCACCCGCACGCTGTCGTCGGTCGAGGCATCGTCGAGGACAATGAGCTCGTCGGGCGGCCGCGATTGCGTGGCAATGCCCGCGACGGCCTCGGCAAGGTAACGCCCGTGATTGTAGTTAGGCATCACCGCCGACAGCGTGCAACCACTCATCGTCCTGCTTCATTCAATCGAAAAGTCCGCGCTGCGCCGCGCTGCGAGCCTCCGCCAAGCGCTCGGATGAGTCGACGGCACAGCGGTAGCCGGTCAGCGGAAATCCGAACAGCCGCCCCGTGGCCGCCAGGGCAGGAAACACGTCTCGCGGCAGGTCGCAAGGAGTCGTCGGCGGCACAAAATTGAGCAGCTCCGGATTGCAGATGGTCACTCCGGAGAAGACCCAGGACGACTGAACCGCGAGCCGCTCTTCCTCCGTCGGCCTTTCCAGAAAGCCTGTAACGCGCCGGTTATCGTCGAGAACCACGACGCTATTGGAACGCGCCCGCTGGTGCAACAGCAGCGTTGCCAGGGCCCGGTGTTCCCGGTGGAACTGGAGCATCGCAGTGAAATCCTGATTGGTGACCACGTCGCCGTAATGAACCAGGAAGTCGCCGCCAGCGAGAAAGCCGGCCATCTTCCCGACCCCCCCCGCGGTTCCCAGCAGTTCGGTTTCGTCGGAGTATACCAACCGGCAGCCGCAACGGCAACCGTCCCCAAAATACCCGCGGATCGCCTCGGGCAGGAAATGCAGATTCAGGGCAACCTCATCGAAACCGTGCCTGACAAGATGGCGGAGGACGTATTCGAGAAGGGGCCGGTCGCCCAATCGCAGCATCGGCTTGGGCGTTTGGCGCGTATGTTCTCCCAGGCGAACGCCGTATCCGGCGCAAAGCACCATGGCTCTCATCGCACTCTCAGGGGCCATCGCTGTAGTCTACTCAACCAGGCAGCCGATGAAGAATCCCGGCGTGTCGGCCTTGATCGGGTCGCCACCCCAGGCTTCCCGGCCGATGATCAGCGGCTCTCCGTTGCCAACTCGGGCACATTGAACACGGCCGGCTCGGCGACCCGAAGATAGGCAGTGCCGTCCAGCTTAATCGCCTTGCCGCGCACGCCGTCGACCACGGCGATCTGGCCCACCGGGGAAGCCGCAAAACCGTTGCCCGAGGCGTCGGTTGCTGTTCACCACGACGACGGCGGCCACGAAAGCCGAGGCCCGCTGAGTTATCAGCACCAGCGAAGAGCCCATTTCCGGCTGCTGCCGACGCAGAAGGTGACGTTTATCAGACAGGCGACCGTACGGCCCGACCTGCCACCGCCGCCGCAGAGCGCCGGGTATCGGATTGACGTAAGTCCTTTCGTATCAAGGTGCCGAAGACAGGACTTGAACCTGCACTCCCTTAACGGGAACTAGGTCCTGAACCTAGCGCGTCTGCCAATTCCGCCACTTCGGCTTAACTAATGACTGTAAGTCGATTCGCCTCCGATTGCAACCCCTCCCGATGGTGGGAAGCGATGGTTGACCCGCCAACGTCGGCACGCTATAAGGGATCCTAACGATGGCCAATCAGGAGAACTTCGATGCCTCACCTTTCTCACTTCACGCGGCGACGGTTCCTCAGTGCGGCGACGACAGGCTTCTCAGCCCCGTATCTGATCCCCTCAGGCGTGCTGGCCGGCGTCGGGAAGCAAGGGGCTGGCGAACGCCTGGTGGTGGGAATGATCGGTGTCGGCGGCATGGGCACCGTGCA
>CAYTJV010000089.1:0-17449 GCA_964438165.1 uncultured Planctomycetaceae bacterium
TATGTACGTGCGTATATGTGGGTAATACTGAGCGCAGAGCGTGGGAACGAGGAATACGAGGGATTTCGTAGGCATACGGAGGTCGGCCTACTCGTCGTCGCTCTTGGCCGGCTTCTTCTTGGCCTTGGGGCCGGGCCGGCCCATCATGGCTTGGCCGCCCATCATCATGGGGACGATGCCGCCGGCCTTGAGAATGCCTTCCTCGGCTTCCAGGCGGACCTGGACCCCGTTGGCGATCGGCGTGGCCGTGATCTTGACGTGGTCCTTGCCCGGGGAGCCTTCAAGGATCTTGCCGATCATGGCGGCGGTCTGCTTTTCGTTGCCTTCGGCCACGGCGGCGACGAAGCGGGCGATCGGCCCGGCAGCCACGGAGATCTCGACCGGCGGGAGCGATTTTTCGCCGCCGCTCTTGGAACGATCGATGGCCTGCTTGAGCGATTTGGCCGCATCGCGGCCGCCGGCCAGGTAGAGGCTCTTGTCGCCGATGCCGATCACCACGTCCAGGTTCTCGCCCACCAGGCCGGCGAGTTTCTCGCGGGCGTCCTCGTCCATCATGCCGACCGGGACCGAGATCACGTGGAAGCGGATGCCCTCATGCACTTCGGCCTTGAACTTGAACAGCTTGGCTGCGTCGGGCTGATCCTTGGCGATCTGCTCGGCCAGTTGCTTGATGACCGATTCCAACTTGCCGCCTTCGGCAATCTGCATCCCGGCGACGACCGTGACCGCCTTGGGGGCCAACGTCAAGGAGGCCGCGAAATCCATCTTGCCGCTGTCCAGCGTCTTCTCGACGACGTCCATCAGGTCGCCCGCCAATTGCTTGGCCAGCTTCGCCTGCTCCTCGGGAAGGCCTTGCTTCTCCAACTCCGCCAAGGCGTTGGTGCGGAGCATAGCGACGTTGGCCTTGACCTGTTCGATATCGGTCGAGTCGAGTTGCTGCGTGGCATGGATTGTTGCCGCGGCATCGGGCACGAGCACTCCGGCGAACTGGGTCTTCGCTCCGCTCGCCTTGGCCATCTTCTTGGCGCTGGGGGAATCGGGGAGCATCGTGAGCGCGTATTCGAGATACGCCGACGAGGTCGCGTCGTCGAGCTTGACGCCGACGGTCAGGACGTCCAGGTCGTTCAGCGCGGTTTTCATTTGCTCCATGGCCTGCTGGAGCATCTTGCTGCGGGCGGCGAACTGTTCGTCGCTCTCGCCGGGCATCTGCCGCAGGCCGGCTTGGACGCTGAACGTGAGGATGTCGAGGAACTTTTTCCGCAGGCCCTCAGGAATGCTCTTCACCGAGAGCTTCACGCCGAGTTGGTACTTCTCCTGCATCCCGCCGAGCGATTTGACCGGGTCTTCCGGCGCATCGAGCACCAGCGGCTTCTTGTCGGAGACGACTGCCCAGGCGCCCTGCTGCTTGACAAAGATCGACCGATCGGGGGCCTTGATCTCCAGCACGCCGTCTCCGGCGTCCTCCGGCTCGCCGAGCATGGGCAGGGCCTTGATCAGCTTCTTGACGTCGCGGGTCGGCAGGAATGCTTGGACCGCAAACTCGCTGCCCTCCGCATCGGTCTGGACCGCGACGACCCAAGGCTGCTTCTTATCCAACGCGTTGAGAGCGTCGCCGACACCCGCCTGCTGGATCTGGGCTTCCAGCATTTGCGGCAAAGCGGGCATGCTCGCCAGTTTCCCGACCATGGCAATGCCCTGCATCAGGTCGTCGTAGCCGGAAAACGAGACGGTGACGAACTGCTTGAGATCCTTCTTCTGAGCGGGACAGACCCGGGGCGCGACCAACAACATCGCCGCAGCCAACGTCCACAACAGGATTCTCTTCACGACTGGCTCTCCTTTTGGGTGAAAACAGACTCCATCTGGCCAAGCACACGGTTGCGGAAGCAGCGAACATACCCCTCTCCGCGACTAAAAATCGCCCCGTTGGGCGGTATCCAATGACGCGAGATATCCACGCAATCTTCGCAGATTACGCATTCCATCCGCCGATAGGCGTACTACCGAAGCGCTCCGCTCGCTGTTACGGATCACGCCGCCGAAAAAGTCGATCAAGTCTACAAAGAAGGCAAGAGCACGAACAGGGACCCTACGGCGGGGTCCGGGAGCCCCGCAGCGCGCCGCCACCCCACGTGTTGTTTCCGTAATCCTTATTGCCCCTTCTCGGAGCGCAGTTTGGCGGCCGCCTTCAGGACGCCTTCCTCGACCTCGAAGCGGAACCTTGCCCCGCCTGCGACTGGGCCGGCGGTCAACTGGATGCGGCCCTTGCCGCCGCCTTGTTCGAGCAGCTCGGCAAGCTGCGCGGCCTTTTGGCTCTGCTCGTGATTGCCCACGATGTTGGAAACGAACCTCGCCAGAGGGCCGGCGGCCACCGCGAGCTTGATCATCGAGTCGCGCTTGGGCTCAGGCCCTTGCGATTTCCGGATCGCCTCCTTGAGGGCCGTCATCGGCTCCCGGCCCAGGGCCAGGTAGGCGTTCTTGTCACTGAAGCCAAACACGATTTCGAGGGACTCGCCGAAGAGCTTGGCGATCAGCTCGCGATTCTTCGCGCCGGGTCCGATGGGGATCGAGAGGGTGTGCAGTCGCACGCCGTTGCACTTGTCGGCATTCTTCTTGAAGATCGGCTCCGGGTTCTCCCGCCGCGCAGACTCGGCCACCTCGCTCAAGATCTTTTCCAGTTTGTCTCCATCTGCCACGTATTGGCCAGCGATCACCGTAACTCCTTCCGGATCGAGCACGGCAGCCACAGCACCGTCCGCGCGGCCGGTGGCGATGGTCTCGCGGATCGCATCGACCCAGCGCTTGAATAGTGGAGTTCCCTCCGCGAAGGCTTCCGCACTGCGAGACGCTCTCTTGGCCGCTTCGAGACCGGCCTTCTCGGCCGGCCCGATAAAACTCTCGTTAATTTCGCCGGCCGTTTGCCGTGAGTACCTGCCGGTCCAGTGGGCCATTGCGGTCGCCTTGGGAAGGGTGAAGCCGCCGAAAGCGGTTTGCAGTTGTGCCCACTGGGCGAAGCGATCGGCGGTCTTCGTGCCCACTCGGGCAACGGTCTGGAGGTCTGCGAAGGCATTCGTCGTCTTCGTATCGAGCATCAAGCCGAGGGTAATGTGGTCCATCTCATTGACCGCCGCGGTGAAGGCGTTCAGGGTCCAGCGCACGCCGAGTCGGCGGCCGGCATATTCTTCATCCTTCTCCTCGGGCCTTTGCGCCAAGTCGACCTGGGCCCGCTGGTTCACGGCTTCCAGGAACTTCTCGCGGAGCGGCTGCGGGATAGACGCCGGATAGATGCGGATCGCCACGTCGTACCGGCGGTCTAAGCCGTCGAGCAAGCGGATGGGATCGGCGGCCACGTCGGCCAGCGCCTCCGCCTTCGGGCCGAAGAACATCCACGAGCCGACGTTCTTAAGGAAGAACGTCTTCTGGTCGCGGTTGGTAACCTCGAGCACGCCGCGGCCCATTTCTTTGACCGGCACGGCGAGCAACTCCAGGGTCTTCCGGATTTCGGCGAAACTGCTCACGGGAATGAAACCGTAGCCCGTAAAGAGCCGGTCCGGCCGGAGTTGGCCTTGCGCGAGCTCGCGCTCGTCGACTTGGAGGATTGCGCCCCAGGGTTTCTGCCCGTCGATCCCTTCCAGCCCGCGGTTCTGGGTCGCCATCTTCAGCATCACTTCCCAGCCCACCGCCAATTCGGGATTCCCGGCCAATTTGCCCAGATAGTCCGCCGCCTCCAGGAGCTTGTCGTAGCCGGCCAGCGACACGAGGGCCAGCGGCTTGAGTTGGGACGTTGTGCTGGCAGCAACGCTTGCATCGGCGCCGAGGGCCTTTTCCTCGGCCGAGCACGCCCCGCCGAGACCCGACAGCAAGATGAGCATCAGAGCGACCGCAGCGGCTCTCTTCACGGCGCTTCCTTCCATGCAAGGAGGCAAGATCGAAAGACAATGTGCCCGCCCATTATTCGCGCGCGGAGGCAGAATCTTGAAGAGGGCGGGGGCTGTTTTTGCCGAAAATCCGTAGGGCAAGCAGCCTTGCTTGCCCGTGCGCCGCCGAGCGGCAAGCTGGCAGCTTGCCCTACGAAGCCGCCTCAGCGCTCGCGATAGACGATCCGTCCCTTTTCCAGGTCGTAGGGCGACAGCTCGACCGTGACGCGGTCGCCGGGGACGATGCGGATGAAGTTCTTGCGCATCTTACCCGCCACGTGAGCCAACACGTTGTGCCCGTTCTCCAACTGAACGCGAAAACGCGTGTTGGCCAAGGCTTCCGTGACCACACCGGCGACTTCCAACGGGGCTTCTTTGGGCATACGCGGCTCCGCGAGAGAACACAAGCCGAGGGCCTCGTCCGCCGGCTTGCCAGTCACGCTATCCTATCACGTTCGTTGTCACACTCCAAGACGAGCCCCCAAATGCAGGGCTCGGGGTTCGGGACTCTGACGAGACGCCTGCGTTGAAATCCTGAACGTCGAAGCCCAAAAGGCTTGGTGGCAGGATGTTATGGTCGATTGGCCAATCTTTGTGGGAAACTCCCCGATGTTTGAGGCTCGTAGTCAACAGGTCGTACCCCCTAATAGACTAAATCGAGGTCAACCCGATAGAGCCACTTTCTTGCGCCTCGGCAGATCAGATTTCGCTGGATTTGGCGGAGTCTGGGGGGTTGTGGCTTTCGCCGCGCCGGTTGCGCGCGTATCCTGGAGGCCGTCCAGGATCGCGAAAACCCCTTGGAACCTGACCGCACTGCCATGTCCGACTCCACCGAATCGAGTTCCGCCGTCGCCGCGCCCCAGCGGCATATGACCCTGTTCGACTCCACCTCGATCATCGTGGGGATCATCATCGGGGCGGGAATCTACGAGACCACGCCGCTGATCGCTCAGAATGTCCCGGGAGTGGGAGGGCTTCTCGGCGTTTGGCTCTTGGGAGGTTTCCTGTCGTTTGTCGGCGCGCTGTGCTATGCGGAATTGGCCACCGCATATCCGCGAGCGGGTGGCGATTTCGTCTATTTGACCCGCTCGTTCGACCGGCCCATTGGATTTCTTTTTGCCTGGGCGCAGCTCTGGGTAGTGCGGCCGGGGTCGATCGGCGCGATGGCTTTCCTCTTCGCCCGATACGCCAATCATCTTGTGCCGTTGAAGATCGGCCAAGGGGAATCGAGCGGGTTGTTGGTCTATGCCGCCGGTTCGGTGCTCGTGCTCTCATTCATCAACCTGCTGGGCGTACGGCAAGGGAAGTGGACACAGAACATTCTTACGACGGCGAAGGTCCTGGGTCTGCTCTTGGTGGCCGTCGTCGGTCTACTGTTCTCCGCGCCCACCCAACCGCCGATTGCTCAGGCCGCCGGCGGCCAGCCTCCCTCCCCGAACTTCGGCCTGGCGATGATCTTCGTCCTGTTCGCCTACGGGGGCTGGAACGAGATGGCCTACGTCGGCGCCGAGGTCCGCGATCCCAAAAAGAACATCCTCCGCGCTCTGACACTTGGGACCGTGGCGGTCGCCGCGATCTACATCCTCGTGACGCTGGCGTTCCTGCACGCCCTGGGATTGGAGGGGACTCGGAATTCCAAGGCCGTGGCCGCCGAAGTGCTCGACCTCGGTTTGGGCGGTTGGGGAGATCGCCTGATTAGCGTGCTGATCAGCATCTCGGCCCTGGGAGCCATCAACGGGCAGATCTTTACCGGTGCCCGCATTTACTACGCGATGGGAAAAGAGCATCCGCTGTACTCGGTTCTCGGCCACTGGAGCCGCCGCTTCGGCACGCCGGTCTGGTCGCTGGTGGTTCAGGGGGCGATCACGCTGGCGGCGATCGTCGGGTTCGGATGGATGGGGGCAGACAAGGGATTTCAGAGGATGGTCATTTTCACCACGCCCGTGTTCTGGATCTTCCTGGTGATGGTCGGACAGAGCCTGTTCGTGCTCCGCCGCCACGAGCCCGACACGCCGCGGCCCTACCGCGTGCCGCTCTACCCGATCCCGCCGATCATCCTCTGCTTGTCGAGCCTCTACATGGTGTTCACCAGCGTCGATTACGCCCTCCAGCCCTTCAACCGCAGCTACGAGGCCTTCTGGTCAATCGGACTGCTGCTGGCGGGCGTGGTGTTGTGCTTCTTCGATCCCAAGCCGAGCACCAGCGAGGAATCGGAGATTACTTGATATTGCCCATCTCCCCCATTCGCTCTATGGATCGACGCAACGGGGTGCGTTATGATTCATCTTCAGGAAACCAGCTCGCGGGACTGGCCTTCGGGGGGCTGGATCTGGCCGCCAGGTCGCATTCGCCGTGTTGGGTGGTTTCTCTGAGAAGTCGTTGAACGGATTTGGCCGACAAGTTTGAAGGAGAGGATTGCGCAAACGATTCATACGGAGGCAACCGCTTGGGCGTCAACCGGAACGTTCCACCCGAAGGCGTTGTGTCGTGCCGGTCAGGGCATCCGCTGCCAGTCCATGAGCGAGCGTGGATGGAGAAGATCCCGCTGCCCAACGGTTTGGATTTCTGGCTCCCCTCGGAGCAGACCCGGCCTGCCGTGGAGTATCTGGTCCGCGAGATTTTCGTTCGCCGGCGATACTTCCGCGACCGGTTTGAGATCCATCGCGACGACACGATCGTCGACATCGGGGCCAACATGGGGCTGTTCGCGATGTGGGCCGCGCCGCAGGCGCCCGAAGGGCGGCTGTTGGCCATCGAGCCGGGCCGCGTGGTCGAATGCCTGAACTACAATGTCCGGGCCAACCGGCTCGCCAACGTGACGACGGTTCCGGTCGCCGTGGGCAACGAGGGGGGGGAGCTCGAACTGGTCGAGTACCCCGGCTTCAACCTTGTGAGCCATCCCTCGGGGCTTGGGCCCGCCCTGATCACGCGCTGGCTCATTTTCCTGCGCTACTTTCGCGTCCGGGCGCCCACCGTGCGGAGGACGGCGCCTTGCCGGTCGCTGGGGGCCCTGATGGACGAGCACGGCCTGCGGGCCGTGAATTTTCTCAAGGTCGACTGCGAAGGGGCTGAATACGAGATCTTCCGCAACCTGGCGCCCGAGCACTGGAACCGGATCGAGCGGGTCGCCATGGAGTTCCACGAGCTGCGGCCGGGCGACCGCCACCGCGAACTCGTATCGCTCTTCCAGCAGCACGGCTTCCGCGTGGAGGTCCGCAAACCGCTGTTTGAGTATTACATCCTGCGGTTCGGCGAGCTGTGGGCCTGGCGCGAGAGGTAGGAGACGTAGGACGGCCTTTCCAGGCCGTTCGAGACGGCCTGGAAAGGCCGTCCTACTGAGTTGCTTCTTTGCCGGGTTGACAATCCTCTGGAATACGGCAGGTTTGTTGTTCTTCGTTTCTCGTTTTTCGCCCGGCACGATCGTCACAAACGCTCCAAGATGGCGGACTGATGCCAGCGACCTCCTGTCCCGATTCCCAGAGGCTTTCCGCATACGTGCTGGGCGAGCTTTCCCAGGCCGACTCGCAGGCCGTCGGACGGCTGAATCATCCCAACGTGATCCAGGCCCACGACGCGCGGGAAATCGCCGGCATCCGATTTCTCGTGATGGAATACGTCGACGGAGTGGACCTGTCGGCGCTGGTGGAGCACTTCGGCCCGTTGGGCATTGCCGACGCCTGCGAGCTGGCCAGCCAGGCGGCGCTCGGCTTGCAGGCCGCCCACGAGCATGGGCTGGTCCATCGCGACGTGAAGCCCTCGAACCTCATGCTGACCTCCCAAGGGCAGGTCAAGCTGCTCGACCTGGGCCTGGCCCGTTTCCAGACTGGCTTGGCCCCGGGCGGGGAGCTGACCGGGGCGGGGCAGATCATGGGCACGGCCGAGTCCCCGATGGCCCCGCAAGTCAAAAGGAGCATGCGGAGCTCCGTCAAGGGCTCGATGTGCTCCATGACGGCCGGGTCAACCGTCGAGGAGGCCAAGGGGAATCAGGGCAGCTTGGGCTTCAGCGGCGTGGCGCCGTCCTTAGCCACGGGATAAACGGCGTGGTGCTTCTCGAGGGCGGCGATAAGACCTTGCACCATGCGGCGCAGTTCCTTGGGCCGCGATGCGGCGAGGTTCTGTTGTTCAAAGGGGTCTTGGGAGAGATTGAAGAGCTGGTAGTGCGAGTTGTCGGACACGTTGGATGGAAAGTAGTGATAAATGACCTTCCAGGGCCCTTCTCGATAGCAGGTGAAATAATCCGTGCGGTGCGGCGCGTGCGGGTAGTGCATGAGGAAGGTCTCCTTGCGGCTGCCGGGTACCCTCTGGGTGCGCTGGCCGGCCAGCAGCGTGTCCAGCCGCACGCCGTCGACGGCGTGATTCGGCGGCGGTTCGATGCCGGCAAGCGCGAGGATGGTGGGGAAGAGGTCGTACACGGCGGCCTGCTGGCCCTGGATGACGCCGGCGGCGATGGGGAGGCGCTTCTGGTGGGGATTCTCCGGATTCGCCTTCGCCCATGCGGCGATCAGCGGCACACGCATGCCGCCTTCGTAATGCGCGCCCTTCCTGCCACGCAGCGGAGCCGCACAGGCCACCTCATGCTGATGGCCGAGCGGAGCGTCGGAACCGTTGTCGCCGAGGAAGAAGATGAGCGTGTTCTCCGCGATGCCGAGAGCGTCGAGATGATCGAGAACGTCGCCGAGCGACTTGTCCATGCCCTCAATCATGGCGGCAAAAGCCCGGGCGGGCGCCGGCTTGCCGGAGTCCTTGTAGTGATCGGCAAAGCGGGGATCGCTTTGGAACGGCGCGTGCACCGCGTAGTGGGCCAGATAAAGGAAGAACGGTTGGTCCGCCTTGACGGCTTCGGTGACGCGCGACTTGGCCTCGACGGTCAGCGCCTCGGTGAGAAAGGTCTCCGTGCCGTGGTATTTCTCCAGGTGCGGAACGGCGCTGCCGGCGCGTTTGGGGCCGCGGCCGAAATCCTCCTTGCCGTAATAGCTGCCGGGTGCGCCGATGGAAGCGCCCGCGACGTTGATGTCGAAGCCGAGGTTCCGCGGCTCCGCTCCTTCAGACTCACGCGGACCGAAGTGGCCTTTCCCGACGTGGATCGTGCGATACCCGGTTGCCTGCACGAGGCGCGCCAGGGTCACGTCACCCTTCTTCAAGCCCTTCCAGTTCCACTGCGGCGGGCCGTTGGGTCCGGCGTTGTCTTTATCCGGGTTGATCCAGTTCGTGGTGCGATGCCGCGCGGCATTCTGGCCCGTCATGATGGAAATACGCGTGGGCGAACACACGCTCATGGCGTAGAAGTTGTTGAAACGGATGCCGCGGGCGGCGAGCCGATCCATGTTCGGCGTGCGGTAATAGTCGTTGAGCGGATAGCGTTTCGGCCGGCCGGCCGCGTCGGTCAAGAACGGCACCGAGGTGTCCATCACGCCCATGTCGTCGACGAGGAAGATGACGACGTTGGGCTTCTCAGCTCCGAAGAGCGATGAGCCGAGGGTAAGGAGCGCGGGACTCAGGACGGCACAGAGGAGGAGTCGTGTTTTCATGGTGCGGCTGGCGGAGGAATGTTCGTGTCGTTTCGGATGTCAGCGGTGAGTATAATCGACATGCCGGGCCGCGTGAGCGGGGCCGGCGGCAGCGTAGCAGATCGGTGGCACTGCCGCTACGGGATCCAGCCCTCCAACGTCGACGCCGGCGCGGGCATCATCTTGAAGAAGGATGTCGACCGCGTCGTCGGACTGACCAAGCAGGGCTATCGGTGAATTGTGGAGACGATAGGAAACCTACGGACGACACGGATATCCGTGAAATCCGTCTCCTTCGGACAACCCTCTTTCATGAAGCCGCCAAGAACTCAACCCGACAGCCCGCGAGAGGCAGGGGTCGTTTGCGCACGACGGGCCAAGATCGCCAAGAACGCGGGCACCAGGACGGTCCGGATGACGCAGGTGTCGAGCATCACCCCGAACGCCAGGGCGACGCCCAGTTCCGAGGTGGCGCGGAGCGTGCCGGTGGTCATCGAGGCGAAGGTCCCCGCCATGATCACGCCGCAACTGGTGATGATCCCTCCGGTCCGGACCAGGGCCACGCGCAGCCCTTCGACCGGCCCGAGCTTCGACTGCTCCTCGAACACGCGCGTGACCAGATAGATGTTGTAGTCTTCGCCGACGGCGATCAGGATCACGAACAGGAACATCGGCACTTTCCAGTCCAGCCCGACGAAGGTCTCCCCGTAAAGCCACGAGAAGAACATCTCCGTACACCCGATCGACACGTAATAGCCCAAGAGCACCGTGAGGATCAGGTACACGGAGATCCACGTCCTGCGCAGCAACACCACCAGCACCGCCAGCACCGCGATCGGCACGAGTTGCTGGATCAGGACCAGGTCGCTCGTGGTCACCCGCTTGAGGTCGCGGATGCCGGCCGTGGTGCCGACGAAATGGAACTCAGCGCCTCGCCACTCGGAGCTCGGATCGTCGCGCAGACTCCAGAGATCATCCTCCAGGCGGTCGAGCAGGCGGATGCTCTCGGCCGAGAAGGGGTCGTAGCGCGTGACCACGTCGAGCCGGGTCAGCTTGCCCGTGTACTCGGGCGACTGGGCAAGGTACGTGCTCTTGGTGCGGTGATGCCCGCGAACGAGTCCTTTGCGGAGCCCGCTGAAGAATCCGAACCGCTGCGGCGGCTCGCCCAGCGGCTCCACCAGGCTCCGTACGCTGGTGACCGGGCGCACCGTGTGTCCCTGGGAATCGACGTACTGAAGGTCGTAGAGGCTTTGTGCCAAGCGACGGATCTTTTCCCGCGCGGGCTGGGAGTCGTCGAGCCCTCCGGCCTCGTGAAAGACCAGGATCGTCATCGGGCCCGTCTCCCCAGCCGGGAAATAACGCCGCAGGAGTTGGGTTCCCCGCACGCTGCTCCGCTCGGGCTGGAGCTCGCTGAGCAAGTCGTAAGTGACCTCGATCCGCAACCCGCGATGCGCCAGCGGCAGCATCACCAGCAGGCTTCCCACCAGGATAAGCCCGGGGCGGCGCACGATCTGCCGGCTGAGCCACTGCCAAAATCCGCCAAAGACCTCGGACGTCGAGTCCGCCTCTTCGCCGTTGAGCAGATCATGTAGGACGGCCTTTCCAGTCCGTTCTGGACGGCCTGGAAAGGCCGTCCTGCTGCGTTTCCAGCCGAAGGGCCAGAACACCAGGCTTCCGGTCCCGCGGAGCATCGCGGGTGCGAGCGTGAGACTGGCTGCCAAGGCCACGGCCAGGCAGAAGGCGATGGTCGGGCCGCTGTTGCGGAACTTGCCGAAATCGGCGAAAACCATCGCCCCCAGCCCGAGAATCGTGGTCATGGCGCTGGCGGCCAGCGCGCCGCCCACGCGCGAGAGCGCGCGGGCGATGGCGTCGGCAGGATTCAGCCCGTGCTGGAGCTCTTCCTTATAGCGGGCGATGAGGAACAGGCAGAAGTCGGTGCCCGCCCCGAACAGGATCACCACAATGAAGATCCGCGTGGTCTTGAAGATCTTGTAGTCGAGCCAGCCGACGGCGTCGCTGGCCTGGGCGATCCAGGCCACCAGGCCGATGGCCACGGCCAGCGAGGCGAAGATCGTCGCCAGCGGCACGGCCACCAGGCCCGGGGCCCGATACACCGCCAGCAAAATCACGAGCACCAGGAGGATCGTGGTTCGCTCCGTGCTGCGGATGCTCTCCTCGGCGGAGAAGAGCATGTCGGTGCCGACGGCGGCCGAGCCGCTCAGCCCGAGCTCCAGGCCCGGCGGGAAGTCGGGCAATTGGAGCACGACCTCCAACTCTTGGCGGATTCGGCCCACCAGCTCCATGTTGCCGATGGCCATGAACTCGTTGCGCAATTGGAGGACGATCAGCAGGGCCTGCCCCTCCGATCCCACCGGGCTCTTGAGTTTCTCGCCCACAATCTCCGTCTGATGGCTGAGCACGCCGAGGATCGGGCCGTCGCTCTCCTCCGGCGGCGTGAGCTCCTCCACCAGTCGATCGGCCACGGCGTAGTCGCTCTTTTGCAGTGCCCCCCGCGGCCGGCACACGACCAGAATCACCTGGCTCCGCGACAAGGCATCGGGGAACGCGGCTTCCAACAGCCGCTCGCCCTGCACACTGGTCATGGCCGCCGGCAGGTAGGCGAAGTCGCCGTCCTTGGTCACGTCGTCCCACCGCGGCGCAAGACGAACGCACAGCGCCGCCAACAGTGCCCAGCCCAGCAGCACCAGAAGCCAATGTCGCGAAACGAAGACTCCGAGCCGATCAAACATGCGCTTGCGCGGAATCTCAAGAGGGGCACGTGGGGGAGATCAGAATGGCGTGCCAATCCACCATCGTCATCCTACCGCCGACGGACGGCGTGAAACAAGGGAGGGGCGTCACCGCCGAAACGCCGGCAACCGGTAAACTCCGCCTAATCGACAAGACTTGCCAACTTCCGCGAGGGCTTTCAAGACTCCTGGCCCCGGAGGGGCATTTTGTCGCCGCTTTCTTTTTACAGGCCATGCCGCTTGGACCGGCAAGGAAAAGCGGCGACAAGGCGCCGCACTCCAAAACCGTCGCCCCTCACTCCCGCCGGCGGACCGTAAACGCCTCGCCGGGCCTCAGCAGCAGGGCGTGGACGTTGGGGCAAAACTGCTTGCAAGCATAAATAAATCCCCCGGGGTCCCCGGCGCCTTGTTCGGCGAACGTCCAGTAGTGGCAGGGAATGGCGTAGCGCGGCTGGGCCTGCTGGACCAGCCGGGCCGCGTCGAGGTGCGTCATGTTGCCGAATCCGCCGTTGATGCACGGCAGCATCACGTCGGGCTTGAGGTCGAACAGCGGTTGGAACAGCCCCGGCCGCAGCGACGTGTCGCCGGTCACGAGAATCCGCACGCCGCTGAAGTCCAGCAGGAGTCCCAGCGCCGACGCCGAATAGTCGCCGTGATCGGCCGGCACGGTATGCACCGTCGCGTGCTCCAGATCGTAGGTCCGGTTCGGCTCCAGCACGATCCAGCGGTCGGCGGCGATTCCGGCCTGTGCCAAGCCTTCGGCGCATCCGCTCGGACCGGCAAAACGGCACTGAGGATTGTTGCGGGCGATGACCGGCAGGGCGTCGGGATCGAGGTGGTCGGCGTGCTCGTGCGTGAGGACCATCAGGTCGGCCCGCACGTCCTCGGCAACGATCGGCGGCACGCAAAGCCGCTTGAAGCCGAACAACCGCTCCACGGCGTCGGACAGGTAGGGATCGACATACACGATCTTGCCGGCGGGCGTCTTGAAAGCGAACCCCGCCTGGGCCAGCCACCACATACGAACCGCTCCTTCCGGCACTTCGGACGACAGGATCTCTCGGTGCAATGGATTCATGCTCATCTCTCTCACAACCACGGTTCTAGCCAGTTCAAGGTACGACCTGGCCAAGGATATGTCAACGTTGGTTGACGTGGCGTTGCGTCGTCGGTAGGCTGACTGCGGATTGTGGGTCTCAGAAAAATTGCGTTGGAGGCGAAACCATGCGTAGCAATCATCCTCGATGGGCGTTGCCCTCGTTCCCACGCTCTGCGTGGGAACGCGAGCCCCGCCGCTCTGCGGCGTCTCAACCAGGGCCGCAGAGCGGCCCGCCGTGCGTTCCCACGCAGAGCGTGGGAACGAGGATTATTTGGACCGCGTCGTGTCTGGCCGGGATCATGACCTTCGTCGTTTCCACGGCCCATGCGGAGGACAAGCCCTGGGACATGCTCTCTGCCAAGCCCGAGGTGATCCGCGATTGGCAGGACATGCGGTTCGGGATGTTCCTTTGCTGGGGACCGGTGGCCCTGACCGGCGAGGAGATCGGCTGGTCGCGGGGGGCCCCGCGGGGCCATGGCTGGCTCCGTCTGGAAGGCCAAGGGCCGACGCCCGGCGAGGTCTACGACAATCTCTATAAGAAATGGAAGCCCGAGCGGTTCGACGCCCGGCAGTGGGTCCAGATCGCCAAGGACGCCGGGCAACAGTATCTCATCTTCCTGGTCAAGCACCACGACGGATTCTGCCTCTACGACTCGAAGCTCACCGACTACAAGAGCACCGGGCCCGAGTCGGCCTGGAAGCACGACGTGATGGCCGACGCGGCCAAAGCGTGCCACGAGGCGGGCCTGAAGCTCATCATCTATTATTCCCAGCCCGACTGGCACCATCCCGACTACGGCACCGAGAACCATCGCCGCTACATCGACTATCTCCACGGCCAGCTCCGCGAGCTTCTGACCAACTACGGCCGGATCGACGGCTTCTGGTTCGACCTGGGCGGGAAGCCCAGCGATTGGGACTCCGTGAAACTCTTCCAGATGATGCGCACGCTCCAGCCGTGGCTGATAATCAACAACCGCTGCGGGCTGCCCGGCGACTTCGACACGCCGGAGCAGCGCCTCGGCGCGTTCGAGCTCAAACGCCCCTGGGAAACCTGCATGACTCTGGGCACGCAATGGTCGTGGAAGCCCAAGGACGAAGTCAAATCGCTCAAGCAGTGCATCGACGTGCTGGTCACCTGCGCCGGGCGCAACGGGAACCTGGCCCTGAACACCAACCCCATGCCCGACGGGCAGATCGAGCCGCGCCAGGCCGTGCGGTTCCGCGAGATCGGCGCCTGGCTCAAGCAGTACGGCCGGAGCATCTACGGGACCCGTGGCGGACCGTTCTGGGGGCTCCACTGCGCCACGACGCGCAAGGACAACACGATCTACGTCCATGTTCTGAAATGGCACGGCGACAAAGTGCTCCTGCCGCCG
Source organism: uncultured Planctomycetaceae bacterium (assembly GCA_964438165.1). GTDB lineage: Bacteria > Planctomycetota > Planctomycetia > Pirellulales > Thermoguttaceae > CALFBP01. The sequence continues at coordinate 14,653 of CAYTJV010000089.1, forward strand.
ATTTCCAAGAAGATCGTCTCCTCTTCAGTCGTCACCGGGGGAACCGCAACGGTTCATCCATCCAGCGATCACATCGAGATCTCCGTGCCGCGCGAGCACCGGCGAGAGTTGGACACGATCGTCGAGTTGAAGCTCGACGGCCCAGCGAGCGAGTTGAAGCCCGCCCAGATCCTCTCCGACTCGCTCACCTTCGGCAAGAAGGTGAAGGCATCCAGCGTGTATCCCGATCCGGTGGGCAAGCAGTACCTGCCGGCCTTTGCCATCGACGGCGATCCGGAGAGCGGCTGGACCTTCGCCCCGAACATCAAGTCGGCCTGGCTGGAGATCGACCTGGGCCGGCCCTGCGCGTTCGACACGGCGGAGATCCACGAGCGCTACGACCGCATCCGCGGCTTCCGGCTCCAGGCGAAGCAGGGCGACCGCTGGGTAACAATCTGCCAAGGCCCGCGCATCGGCGAGCATTTTGCGGCGAACTTCCCTCCGGTCACCGCCCAACTCGTGCGCCTGGAAGTGCTCGACACGACCATCAATCCCCTGGTGGCCGAGCTGCACGTGTATCGGTCGAAGTGATTACGATCGCACGCGGCACTTGACTACCGCTTTGCGAACCGCTGCCAAGGCGCCGGACGGCGTCAGTGCAAGGCCCGGCGCGTGGATATCATGAGGAGTGAAGATCGCGAAATCGCCGGCCTGAAGCGCAAAGAAATCGCCCGCGGTATCGTAGAAGATGAGGTCCTTCTGGGCGTCATACGGCCGCCTGACGGGCAAATTGTCGCGCAGGCTCGCGTAGCCGATGCGTTCTGCTCCTTGGACAACGTATTGCACGTCGACGTATTGCCGATGCGCCTCCCACATCGCCTCAGCCACCGGCTTTGTCTGATACTGCTGCACGATGACGAACAAGCGTTCTCCGTCCAGCTCGTGGCGGCCGTCGGGCACCTCTGAGAAATCGGCCTGACGAAGGTAATCCAAGGCCGCCGCAATCTCGGGCCCGAGCGACCGATACATCGACGCGTTGTCAAGCCGATCCAGGATCATGATTCGCTGTCAACGTCAAGCAGCCCTGATGGAGGTGTGGAAGAGAGTACAACAGGTCGGGAGTTCCGGAGACAGGATACGGAATACGGCGCATACGTCCTATAAACGAGCCCTCACTCATACCGCAGCGCCTCAATCGGATCGAGCCGAGACGCCTTCCAGGCGGGGTAGAAGCCAAAGAGCATTCCGACCGTGGCGGCCACGGCCACGGCGGCGATGATCGCCGGCAGCGAGGCCTCGGTGGGCCAGCGCATGACGGAGCGGACCAGGACCGACGCGCCTCGGCCCAGCAGGATGCCCATCGCCCCGCCGAACAGGCAGAGCACCACGGCCTCGACGAGGAATTGTCGCAAGATGTGATGGGCCCGGGCGCCGACGGCCATGCGCAGTCCGATTTCCCGGGTCCGCTCGGTGACCGAGACGAGCATGATGTTCATGATCCCCACCCCGCCCACCACCAGCGAAATGAGCGCGACCACCAACAACAGCGCGCCCATCAACTGCGACGTGGCGGACAGGGTCCTGGTGATCTCGGTCATGTCGCGGATGTTGAAGTCGTCGGGCTGGCCCGGATGGATGCGGTGCCGCTCGCGCAGCAGCTCCGTGATCTGATCCATGGCCTGCGGAATCTCTTCGGTGGAGGTGGCCTTTGCCATGATCCGATCCACGTTCACAAACCGCACCGGCTGGGGCGTGTTGGCCTGTTGGCTTGCCGAAGGGATCGAGTAAAGCGGAGTCGAGCCGGGGTAGAGATTGCTCAGCGTGTTCACCTGGTTGGGGCTCACGACGCCCCTGGCGCCGGAGCCCGAGGCGCTCTGGTTGACGTTGGCCAGGCTGGTGCCGCTGACGCGGTACTTGATCGTCGTCCAAGGGGCCAGCACGATGTCGTCCTGGTCGAGGCCCATCATGTTGGCGCCGCGCCGGCTCAGGACGCCGATCACCTTGAACGACACGTTGTTGATGCGCACTTCCTTGCCGACGGGCGATTCGTCCTGGAACAGCTCCTTGACGACGGTCTTGCCGAGCAGGCAGACGCGGTTGCCGTTGTTGACGTCGCGGTCGCTGAAGTTCTCGCCGTCGTCAAGGTCATCCCACTCGCGGACTTCGAGGAAGGCGGGCGTGGTGCCGTAGATGTAGGTGGGGACCCAGTTGCGATTGCCGGCCACGACCTGGGTGCGGGCCCGGACAATGGGAGCGACGGCGGCCAGGGCGGGACATTCGCGCTTCATGGCGTCGCCGTCCATGGGTGTGAGCGTGACGACGCTGCCGCTGCCGAGCGTGACGCCGCCGCTGGAGGCGCTGCCCGGCTGGATGAGCAGGTTGTTGGCCCCCATGCTCTTGATGGCCCGTTCCACGGAGGCGCTGGTGCCCTGGCCGATCTCCGTCATGGCGATCACCGCCGCCACGCCGATGACGATGCCCAGCGTCGTCAAGGCGCTGCGCATGACGTTGCGCCGCAGGGCGTGCAGGGCCATCTTGAGGGTGCGAAGCAGGAGCCTCATTGTGTCACCGCCATATGCACGGTTTCTTTTCCACGCGAGCTTTCGAGGGCGCCGTCCTCGATCAGGCCGTCGCGGATGCGGATGATGCGGCGAGCGTGCCTGGCGACATCCAGTTCATGCGTCACCAAGATGATGGTGATGCCTTCCTCCTCGTTGAGGATTTGGAACATTTTGAGGATGTCCGCGCTGGTGGCCGAGTCGAGGTTGCCGGTCGGCTCGTTCGCGAAGAGCAGGGGCGGATTATTGACCAGGGCGCG
>CAYTJV010000090.1:0-17387 GCA_964438165.1 uncultured Planctomycetaceae bacterium
GAGACCGCTTCCAGCTTGGCCATTTCGTCCGCGGTCAGACGCGCCGGCACATACGTCTTGATTTTCTGATACGCCTTGGACTCGGGTGCGAACTTGGCGTCGTAGGAACAGACCCGTTCGTGGAAGTCGTCAAAATAGGAAAAATCCATTTCCACGGGCGGGAGCATTTCCAGGTGCTCGCCACCCCACAGGGGGACGTGGAACTCGCGGCCATCGATGAAGTCCTCGACCAGGGCTGGTTGCTGGAACGTATCGAGCACGTAGGCCGCTCGCTGTCGAAGTTCGTCGACGTCGGAGACGACGGCGCCCTGGTCCACTCCGATGCTGCAATGCTCGCGGGCGGGTTTTACGATCGCCGGGAAGCAATCCCATCCGTCCGCCTCGGGAGACGTCAGCAGCGTCCACTTCGGCGTGGGAACGCCCCGCGACTCCAAACGCCTCTTGACGCGGGCTTTGTCGCAGCTCAGGGACAGCGTTTTGGGCGTTGCTCCCGTGTAAGTGAACCGGAGCCTCTCCAGCGTTTTGGCCACCAACGCCTCGCTGCCGTTGAGTCCGGGCACGCCCTCGCACCAGTTGAACACCAGCACATCCGAGGGTTTATAGGGCGAAAGCGCGCCCCGAAGATCCGAATCGTACACCGGCAAGAGGTTCACCGAATGCCCTTGCCGCCGCAAAGCAGACCCCAACCGACGACTCTCGCGGTCGGCGTCCTCCCGTTCCATCGCGGTCCAGGAGGGATCGATGCCATAGACCAACAGGACTGGCAACTCCACGGAGGTCTCCACAACGATCATCCTCGGGCGTACTGCCCGGCTAGGTTGTCCATCGTCCCTGAAACGCCCTCAAGAAGAATTCGACTCGTTCTGCTCGTCACATTAAACTGATCTTACCCTACGCGAGGGAACTAGACAACCCGCTTCCGCCGATTCAGACTACAATAGTTGTGTTGCGCAAGGTCGGACCGTGTCGGATGGAGCCATGGAAATCCAGGGCGTTGAAAGATCTGTCATCCTGAGTCTCACGGCGGCGACGGGCAGGCCACCGATGTCGTGCTTCGCCTGGCCCGGCCCGTGGACTCAGATCACTTTGTGCTGCGCGGTGATTGACAAGAGGGGCTAGGATCGCGGAAACTGAATACTGTGTTTTTCGACTGGTCAAGAGTCCCCAAGTGGAGGGCGACGAGCATGAAGCGGCGTGAATTCTTCCAAATCGCGGCTGGGGCCGGCGCGGTGTTTGCGACCGGCCGGTCATGGGCCTCTTCGCGGCCGGCTGCATCGCACTTCGGCCTGCATCCCTTCATCGAATCGCACCCCGAGGCGGTCTTCGTGCTCCGGACCAACGTGACCGATAGGAAGGACGCAACGGCGAAACAGTCGATCGGCAAGACCCTGGCCAAGCAACTGTTGACGCTCCAGGACGCGCCGGGGACTGCTTTGTCGAACTAGATCGCGATCAAGCCCAACCTGACCCATAACAACATCTCGGGCGACGCCTACGCCATCATTACCGACCGGGAGTTCCTGGGCGGCATGATCGACGGGATGAAGGAGACCGGCCTCTCCGCCGGCCGGATGTACGTCCGCGACGGCATGGGAACCAAGCAGACCGACACGAAGTACCAGGACATGGCCGCGCGCACCGGCGTTCACTACGACGATGCCGCCGATCGCCAGACTGCGTTCAAAGACTGCCCCGGCGGAGTGGTCTTCCGGCGCGTGGGATACATGGGCCCCTTCATGTATCCGGACGCTTACCTGATCAACGTCGCGAAGTTCAAGACGCACAGCATGGGACTGACGCTGTGCGTCAAGAACCTTCAGGGGCTCACGGTCCCGCCGTACCTGCAGTTCTGCCAGGGCCTGCAGAGTCAGATCGCCAACGATTACCAGCCCGACGCCCAGAAACACTGCGACGCGCTCTACCAACAGCACAAGAAGGCCGGAATTCCCCGGTGGGATCATGAGAAGGCCGCCTCGATGGACATGTGGGTCCAGCACGCGCTGGACAACTTCGCGGTCGTCAAACCGGCGGTCGGGCTGCACGTCATTGAAGGGATCAGCGGGCAGAACGGCAATGCCTTCACCAGTGGGCCGGGCCCGGGCGGAACCGCCGAAGTGTTCCCCACCAACCTGGTGCTCTTCGGCAAAGACCCCTTCCGGCTCGATATCCTCGGTCACTGGCTCGGCGGCCACGAGCCGGGCAACTTCGGCTTGTTCCACCTGGCCAAGGAGCGGGGGCTCTCCACGGCGCTCGATCCGCGGAACATCCCGATCTACCTCTGGCAGCCCAGCGGGCCCAAGCTCACGCCGCTGGCGGACCTGGAGAAGTTCCGCACTCCGCTGACGACGCCCTATCTGCCCAAGCCGGGAGAGCCGCAATATCATCTGTGCAACGAGCCCTACACCTACCCCAGCGAGCCCGCTGCGGTGTCGCTGAAGGGCGGAGAGCGGCCCACGCTGCGGATTCTTGGATGTATGCGCGCGGAGCGACACGAGAGCACGGTGATCCTGGAATATATGATTCCTTCCCATGCCGACGTGGCCGTAGACGCATGCGATGCGGCCGGCCAGCGCGTTCGCACGCTAGCCGCGGGAGCGATGGCACAGGGCGCACACATGGCCTCGTTCGATACCCGAGCGGTTGCGGCAGGGAAATACTTTTGCAGCCTGCGCACGGCCGGGTACGCATGTAGCGTTCCAGTTCAGGTCGTCCGGGCCGTGCAATAGAGGACCACCGAGGCGCTCGGCCGGCTCGCGGCAGTCACCAAGAGCCCTGTCTCGATCAATTCGCGGCCGCTCGTCTGCCGCACGTGGCATGAATGAAGGTCGGTGAGGGCGTACCAAGCGCCGGGCTCCAGGCCACGGAGCTTGAGACTCGCAGATCCCTCGGGGCTCTCGGCGCGGCGAAACGCCTGCACCAACCCCTCGCCCAGTTCGGGCCGGTCGAACTGCCAGGCCATCCATGCCTTGTTGTCGAGGCTGTACGGAGTCAGCGGCCAAAAGTCGCCCCAGGAGTGCGGCACGATCTTTCGCCATTCCTCTACGCGCTGCGGAAGCCCCGAGTGAGGCAGGAGCCGAGCATTGAGCCGCTGGTCGCAGAGTTTCCTGCCAGCGAAGGGCAGCAAAGCACTACGGAAATGAACAAAAACACTACGGAAACGAACAGCGGCATAGACTTCATCCCTTGAGAAACATGCAGACCGTCGTCGCCTCGTGGTCCTGCCAGAAGGCAATTCCTGCCCCGCGGTCGCGCATTTCAGAAACGGTTGCTTTGACGGGCCTCTCGCGGGGACTTTTCCATCAGACGACCTCGCGACCATCCCAGATTGCCTGCGGGCACCCTTGATGGAACCGTCAGAGGGGTTCCGAAAAATGGTGGTTTTTCGACACGTCCGAGAAAACGGATGGTTTCATGCGACCCCTGCACGACGCCTGCCGCATAGCATCAGTTGCGGCACGAAGCGATGCCAACACCTATCGTAGTCAGACGCCGATTTTGTGCGTACGATGTCACGGCGAACGCGACAAACGCCAAGGGATATTTTCAGTTCATTTTGATCCAGAGGTGCTGGAGGGCGATCTCTCCCAGTCCACATCCGCGCTGATGGTGGGAATGCAGTATGCACAGTCCTACGGCAGAATCGACCTTCAGCCGCTGAAGGGCATCCATAAGGCTCCACGCGGAATCGGTTTCGGACGAAAGGTCTCGAATCCAGCGATTCACCTGAGTCAGCCAATGGGGAAAAGTCTGCTCCTGCACGTAGGCGATCATCGCTGCATCACGATGGGCTGCTCCATGATGACCAAACTTGAAGCGCTGCATGCCTCCTCCTGTTGAGCCGGTTGCCGTACCGAATCCCTGCCGGAGTATACGCTCCGGCAGATGCGCTGCATGCCTCCTCCTGTTGAGCCGGTTGCCGTCACCACGTATTCCCGTTCGTCTCGGTCCTTTTCCTTCGGAGTTGGCAGGCGTTTGCACTCGATTGGCAGGAGAGTGTCGAATTGTGTGTGCCTACGGCCTTCAATAATCAGGACCGCACCACAGGGCTTGGGAGCCAAGTCGATGGCTCGTCCGCGTCGAACTTCGTCCCGGACCTCAGTGCGGAATTGGACCCGACTCCACCCGTCTGAAGTTCGTGCTGCGCTGTTCAGATGGTCACAGAGTTGGTCGGTCAGGGCTGTTTCGGATGCCTCTGGTTTTCTCTCGGGATGATCACGCCAGCGGGGCAATTCATCCGCGACGAATTCAAGAAGCGCATATCGGGCAGTTCCCGGAAGTTGGACCTCTGGTTCGAGCTTGCCTGCTTCGACGATGATTGGGGAATCTGCAAGCATCATGTCGCCCGGTCAGAAGCCCTGCCCCCACAAATCGGCCAAGGTTTCGTCCGCATCGCGGAGGGCCACGGAGCGTAGCCAGTACCGGAGGCGATCGGGTTTGAGCAGGTAGATGCAGGGGCCGTCAAACATTCGGGCGATGCGGGTAACCGTCAAGCCGTTGCGTCGCTTCTCGCGCAGCAATTTGTCGAGCTTGCCCTTCAGCTCGTCTGCCCCTTTCCAGTCCACCTTGCCTTTGCCAAAGACAAACGGCTGGCAGATCACGCCGGGCCACGTTTGCGGATCAAGTGCGCGCAGTTTGTTCTTCCTGTAGATGGCATTGATCTGCTGCGTGTAGATGTCATTGAAACTAGGCAGAGCGGCAACGCCTGGCTCCCTTGAGGCGGCGGAGTCTTCGCCGAGGCGAACCAAGTCGCGGTAGTAATCAACAATGTCGCCGACCAGAATTCGCTCGTGAGGGCTCAGGTTGAAGTCGCAGGTCGGCGGGTAAGGGAGGCCCACTATGTCTGCCCCGGACAAAGTGGTTGCGTGTTGGGTGAACAACTTGACGCTAGTGGCCGCTACATAGGCTCTCAGCGCGTTTGATTCTCTTCCAAGAAAATCGTTAATTACGGAAAGACGCTCTTTGTCGTCAACACGCCCACAGAAGCCTACAATCTGGTTCTTGTAAGTAAGATAGTGTTCAGTCCAGAGGGCATGATTGAGATCATATTGCTCGTGGATCAAGACCATTGGTGGAGTGTAACGTGCCTTCGTGTATGCAGAGCGAAACGATCTCGCGATAACCGTCGTCAGGGAGTTTCGGTCAATCCCCGATCCCGAAAACGCTTGTGACGGAAGCAGTGCTTTTCCGGTCAAGTGTTCGGCGGGTTTTCGTATCACCGTTTTGCTAACTGGACCGGTTTTAGGCGGAGCGGCCTCGATGAAACCCTCCCCGTAGTCCCAGTCCTGGCCATCGGCATACTGCGACAGAGTCCTGAAGGCTTTCAGCCGATCAACAAATCCAAGTACGCGCCCCCCGCCGAGTAAGTCACTCCGCCATACACCGTCATTGGCGAGCGCCAGTTCGCGAGGCAGCCAGTGCATGTCGTAATAGTCGATGTCGAAACCTTGTTCGGCATCGGCACGTCCACTGCGGCGGAAGGTGGCGTGGAGAATCTGCCTCTCCGGCGGCGGCTGGTTTGCTTCGGCAATGACCACTACAACCTTGGTGTCGGCGCCGCCTTTCTGAAACAGTCCACGGACGGAGATGAAATCCAAAATCTCCCGAACATCCCAGCGATCGATGAACTTCCGGCGAAAGTCGAGAGACTGCTGATTGTAAAGGAAGTTGTATTGCTGAAGCAGCGATAGTACGCCGCCTTTGGCAATCATCCCCATGGATTCATGCAGGAAGAGGTAGGCGAGTTGCTTGTCGGGAAGCGCCCCGTGCTCTTTTTGATAGCGGTCGTAGGACCGTTTGGCCGCCGGGGTGCCCAGGGAGGAGGAAAACGGTGGGTTCCCGACCACAACACCGATTTTCGCCTTCACACTCCCTCGCTCGCGGGCCTCGAAGAAACAGCCAGAGTTGATCGTTTTTTCCTTCAGTTCGGGGAAGAGCTTCACACTGGCGCGGATTTCCTCCGGCTTCAGGGCATCGCACAGCGCGAGGCAAAGGCTGAAGGCGGCCAGTTCCACAGCCCCTTCTTCCAAGTCGATGCCATGGACACGAGTTAGCAGCTTTTTGAGGATCGAAATCCGGGGACGTTTCCAGTCATTCCGACTTCGCCAGTGGAGCACAAGACGTTTGTATGCCTCCACGAGGAAGACTCCGGATCCGCAGGCAGGATCCAGGATGATCTCGTTTTCTCTGTCCAGCCGGTCCAGTCGCTCCCAACTGAGCACTTCTCCCAGCATGAGGCGCACGAGAAAAGGCGGCGTGTAAACGGCCACGGTTGTGTCACTGACGAAAAGCTGATAGATGTGGCTGATGAGTTCGATGGGAAGGTCCGCAAAGGAGTAGCGTTGCCAAAGCGTCAATTGACCGCCGGGCTCCTGCTTTCCTTCGACCAGACGTGCAAAGCGCGCAAGCTGTTGACTTTCGCGCACAGTCGCACTGTCCTCCTTGCTGAGGCTGAAGACGTGACCATTGAATCGTTCCTCAAGGCGCTCGAGCAAGTTAATGAGCGCCGGACCGTCTGCCAGCACCTCAAAGAACTTCGTCGCTCCGGTTCGGAAGCGGCCGAAATAGCCGGCCTCGAACACTCTCCGTGCCTCAAGATAGGCGATCAGCAACGAGAGGATGAGCAGTCTGCGCCGGAGATGCTTGGGCAGAATATTTTTCTTGTCGAGGTCTTCGTGGAGGAGTTTGACTTCCTTGATCAGCGTCTTTTGGGCAGCGTGTCTACCTGAAAGGAGGGTCTTGCAGACTTCCGGATCGTCCCAGAGGGTTCCATTCCGGAGCCGTTCAGCGTCCCACCACGGATCGTTGGCGATTTGGGCCGCAATCTTAAGAGTCCTGTAGGGCTTGAAAACCACCTCACCCCGCGACTCGAAATCAGCCTTGTGCGCGCATCGGAATAACTGAACCAGCCCGGGAGTCTTCCGATACACCAGCGGCACGCCCCCCCAACTCCACAGACGCTGGTGTAGCTGAGCAAAGCTCTGGTCGTGAGCCGGTCCGTCGGAAACGAAAACGAGAGCCTGCGCCAACGCCGGTCGGCCATCGCGGCCCGCCTCGAAGAATACGGCGGTCGCACCATAGTCTTGGGCCTTCTCCATGATGGCCACCTCATCGGGAGGCTGGCCGTCCTTGCAGTAGCCCTTCACGAGAACAAGGCCATCCACGGCCGGACCACTGCCGGCGCCGCCAAGACTCATCAACCATTGTCCGTGGTCACTCATCTGCAAAGCCGGACTGGATTAAAGGATATGGGAGGGCTCCTGTCGAACGCGGATTTGGTTTTGCTGGCTGGGTTGCTGGTGGGCTGTTCGCTTCGAGCGCCAGTTGATGTAAAGGCATTGCGCCAGGGATCGCTGGCGGAATGCCGCCCTACTACTCATGCAAGCTCCATTGCGCTATCTCCCCGCGTCGTTCGTTTCCCCGGATGTCCGAAACTCGTCATCCCCCTCAATTTAGCAACCCGTCGCGGTCTGTCAAGAATCGTTCCTGTCCCGCAGCGTCCAGCCGGCCGCCTGACAGCGATGCTAAGTCCTTCACCGGCTGTCCGATTCTGCCATCTCGCAAATCAGAACGTCGAGGACCCGTGGAACGGCGGGTTTCTCGGCCTCCCTCCTGCCCCTCACATCAGTAGCGTGGAGGCTGGTGGGTGCAGTCTCCTCCGTCGCCCGGCTGAGCGAGTCCAAGACCAGCGGCCTCAGTCTGGAAATGAGCTTCAACGACCCGAGGCCGGCAGCGGGTCCAGGCCCGTGTGGTCCAGGCGAACGCGGAGCCGGATGGACCAGAGGGCCTCCGTTTTGGCATCTTTGGCGGTGTGCCCTCCGGTATGGATGTAGACAGCCAGCACCGACCCATCCGGAAGCTCAATCCCTCGCTTACCCGGTCAGCTCCCAGCCTTTGCGATACTCGCGAGCCAGGTAGCTGTTGGCTGCCGGCAGGTTCGTGATCTTCAGGTTGGCCGAGTCCCAAAGCAATCGCTTGCCGCCCAGCCGCAACGAAACCGCGCCCAGGTTGAAGGCCTCGGAAATCGGTCCGGCAAGGAGGAAATCGCCGCAGGTGGGCTCTCCGCCCTTGAATGCCTTGACCCATGCGGCATCGCGGACGCCGCGAGCGCGGTCGCGCTCTCGTGGACGCGGCTGCGCATCGCCTTGGGCGGCCAAGGATTCGACGGATTTTCGCCCGGCGATGATCCGCGGATTCTCGCCGCGGAAGCCGCCGAGAATCTTCCCCTTGTCGCCGACGTACATCATTCCCTCGGCCGGCAGCTCTCGGCCTTCGGCTTCCAGTTCTTCCGGTGTCGGCGGCTTGATTCCTCCGTCATGCCAGAACAGGTCCAGAGGCGCTCGGTCCGGCTTGGCCGCGAACTTGAACCGGATCACGCTGGCGACGGGGAACGAGTAGTCGTTCCTGATCGTAATGCTCACGTTGTCCACGACGGCGCAGACATGCCTGGGCGTGGACTCGACGGCGATCGGGGCATCGAGGTCGAACTCCCGAAACACCGGCCAGAGACTATAATGCCCCATGTCGGCTACCGGCCCGCCCCCGAACTCGTACCAGCCGCGGAACACCGCGTGGGTATAGTGCGGATGGTAGGGCCGATCGAGCGACGGCCCGAGCCACAGGTCCCAGTCGAACCCTTTGGGGACCGGGGGCCTGTCGGTGGGAATCGTGGCGTACTGGGGCCACACCGGCCGGTTCGACCAGTTGTGAATCTGCCGCAGCGTGCCGATCGCGCCCTGCCGGATCCAACTCGCCGCCAGACGCACCTCGTCCCCAGGACTCGCCGCAAGGAAATGCGTGGCGACCTTCGTCTTGCGGGCGGTTTCGACGACCAGCCTGGCCTCGTGGACCCGATTGGCCAGGGGCTTGTGCATCAGGACGTGCTTGCCTTTCTTCATGGCCGCGATCGCGACCGTGGCGTGGAGATGGTCCGGCGTCATGACTTTGACCGCGTCGAAGTCCTTTTCCTTCTCCAAGAGCTCGCGAAAATCGGCATAGCAGGAGCAACCCTTGAAACGGCCGGACGCCTTCTGTCGGGCATAACTGGTTTCCACCAAGTCGCGGGCCACTTCCCGGCCGCCCGGGATGCCGGGCGCGTCCTTTCTCCAATCGGGTTTTCCCAACGCACCGGCGATTGATGCTCGAAGGCCGTTTTTCGACCAGTCCACATAGTCGTTGCCGTCCTGGACCGGGTCGCAAACGGCGACAATCTGCACCTCAGGCATGGGGAGCATGCTCAGCATTTCCCTGAGGCCCTGCGTTCCGCAGCCGATGTAGGCAAGACGGATCCTCTCGCTCGGGGGCGCTTGGCCGGCTCCTCCCAGCACGTGCCTGGGCACAATGTACGACGCGGCAGTCGATGCCGCGGCAACCTTCAAGAACTTGCGGCGGTTCATCTCTGAGACTCCTGGTTCGGACCCTTGGGGGTCTTGGGTGGTGGTCACCACGACCTTCGCGGCGCCGACGACGGGGCTCAGTCTACCACGACGTTGCTGGATGGAACACCGGCCGGAGCCGACGGAAAGCCAAAGCGGGGCTTGCAGAAACCCCCGCGCGGCGGCACACTGTTCAATGTTCACGTGCGCAGGCCGGGGCAGCCTTACCATCCCAAGGGCGCGGGCAATGGGTACGTGGTGACCTTCGGCGACACGAGGGTTTACGTGGCGGGAGATACCGAAAACATCCCCGAAATGGCCCGCCTGGCCGGCATCGACTGCGCCTTCCTGCCGATGAATCTGCCCTACACCATGACGCCGGAAATGGTCGCCGACGCGGCACGGGCCCTCAAGCCGAGAACGAACCGCCAGGAGATTGCCATGTATAACCTGCTCGCTCTTCTAACGTCTCTCCTGGCCGCGCCGGGGGCGGACGCGGCCGCCCCGCACCCCTGCGTCTTCGTGACGCCGGCCGATGTGGCTCGGGTGCGTCAGGCGGTTTCGGTGAACAAGACTTTCGCGGGCTGGGCCGATGAGCTTGTACAAGAATCGCTGGCCGCAAAGATTTCGGATTTGCCGCCGCTGGAGCGAGCCTGGTGGGAGACCGACCGCACGAAGCCCTGGATTGAGACGTATCCGCAGGTCTATCATCACACCTGGATCGTGCCCGAGCGCTGGGCCGAGCTGGCCCGCCGATGCGCCTGGGCCGGCTTGCTTCGCCCGGAGACGAAGCTGTCGAACAAGGCGAGAGAGACGCTCCTGGCCTTATCGGGCTTCACCTTCGAGTTCGAGCACTACGACGTCGGCTTGAACTATACGGTCTGGACCCTCCAGGCCATGGAAGCCTACGACATCCTCTACGACTCGCTCGCGCCGGCCGACCGACGGAAGGTTGACGCCTTCTTCGAGCGGTTCCTGGCGGCCATCGAGAAGAACGACGAGTATTGGGTCCGCCACGAGCCGGGCGGGACGCTCAATAATCATTATGCCTGGCACAAGCTGGGACTCTTGGCCATGGGCGTCTTTTACCATCGGCCCGAATTGGTCGATCAGGCCCTGGATGGCCCCAAGGGCATTGAGTTCCTCATGCGGCACGGGTTCACCGACGATGGGTTGTGGATGGAAGGCTCGATCCCCTATCAACTGGCCGCCACCACTCCGTTGGTGAAGGCCGCCGAACTGCTGGAGAATGCCGGCCACCGGAGAAGGCTCTATGGCGACGAATCGGGCGACGGCCGCACGCTCAAGGGCGCGTACGACGCCCTGTTGCCGCTTCTCTTTCCCGATCGGACGCTTCCCACCATCGGCGACTGCTACGGCGATCGCCCCCACCTGGGCCGGCGTCACGATTGGGAGATCCTCTGCCGGCGTTTCCGCGATCCCCGGTACGCCTGGCTCCTGGGAGACATGCCCAGGCGATCGCGGGAATCGCTGTTTGCCGGCCTGGCCGAACTCCCGCCGGCGGGGCCGCCCCCTCAGTTCTCGCGACTCTGGCCCGAGCACGGCTACGCAGCGCTGCGATCGGTGGAGGCAGCGGACTACTGGACGGGCCGCGGCTGGAGCCTGTTCGCCACGTATTCGTGCAATCGCGTCCATGAAAATTTCGACAAGTTGTCGATCATCCTCTTCGCCGACGGGCATCTCTGGCTGCCCGACTGCGAGGCCCTGCCCAGCGAGGAGCATTCCTTCTCGGCCAAGGTCCAGGCGGAGTTGAACCGCCAGACGCTTTGCCACAATACGCTGCTGGTCGACGGCCGCAGTCAGCGGTTCCCTGCCAGGCCGCTGGAACTGGTCGAATACCAGTCGCTCCCCAGCGTGAAGCGGGTGACCATGGGCGATCCGACGGGCCAGCTCTATCCCGGCGTGGGTCAATTGCGCACGTGCCTGGTCCGCGACGAATACGTGCTGGATTTCTTCCAGGTCAGTTCCGCCGTGCCGCACGATGTCGACTGGATGGTCCACGTGGACGGACGGACCGAAAAGCGTTCCTCCGCCCGGCCCGCCGAGCCAATCAAGTTGCCCAGCCAGGTCCCTTGGACGTACTTCCGCTCGCCCGAGCGATTGGACCGGTCGAGCGCCTACTGGGAGACGTTTGAGCACGGCGGCCGCAGGTTCCGGGTAGATGTCGTTTGCAGCAGTCCGCAGGAGATCCTCGGCTGCGGATTCCCTCGTGACGATCGACGCACCTCGCAAACGATTCCGATGCGGATCTTCCGCTCCAAGCAGGCTCAGGCGTGGTATGCCGCGCTTTATCGCAGCGGGAAGAACGTGGACCAACCGGTCCAAGTCAAGGTGACACCCGGGGAACTGAACCAATGGCAGATCACGGTCGAGCTTCCCAACCGTCGCTACGTTCATCGCGTGCCGAGAATCGCAAGGGCGATGGGCAACGACACTCACGGGGAAGGACGGCTTTCGAGATGATACGGTGCTCGTCAACGGGCCCTCTGGCATACTCTGCCGCCAAACTCGGCGGCGTAACCTCTCTGACGCGCCGAAGGCGCACCCGCTGCACGTGCTTGCTTGACAACGAGTTGACGGCTCGTCTTGCTCTCGCGCGGCGGGAAAACCCATTCCATGCGCTGGCCGTCGTCCTTGACGTGCTCGCGCGAGAGCTTGGCAAATTCGCAGCCGCACCGCGCCCCCGTGCGGATGCACACGCGGATCGCGATCCGCAGGGATCGTTCGGCCCGCTGGAGCAGGGCCTGCTCCAGCGGGGGCGTGATGTACGTGATCCGGCCGGGCGGCCGGTCAACCTTGTAGCCTTTGATCGGATTGGCGGCAATAAGCTTCGCGAAGGATGGCTTCCTCGGTTTCGCGATCGCGGAGGCAGGTGCCATCCGGGAAGACCAGCGGGACCTGCCTGCCGCCGTCCACCGCAAACCAACCCCGCCCTCGGCGGTAAAACTACCCCTTGCGACGATTGCCCTTCCTGCGTCCCCGTTTTCGCATCGCGGCCTCTTGAGCAGCCCTACACGCCGCCCGGTCGATTGGTTACAATGACCGTACCGTTGGCGGCGAAGGGTTTTGGAAAAGGAAAGAAAATGGTGATGTCTCTGGGGCATTCCACGACAGCGAAGGCGGACGTGCTGGGGCGGAAGACCCGCGAAAACGACCCCATAATTTGCCAAAATAATTTGCCAAGCAGAATATGGTACTCATAAGTCCTTGCCATGTCAATGGTTAGGAAGCTTGCACCCCTAGCTCAATTGGATAGAGCATCGGTCTACGGAACCGAAGGTTACAGGTTCGAGCCCTGTGGGGTGCGCTTGACATAAGTCCTGCCGAATCCCCGAGTTAAAATGCCTGCTTGTGTGCCGTGGTGCGGCGTACCGGTCGTCGAAGAAGTGGTGCCGGTACTACTTCTCGGGTCGGAAGGGATCCCCATCATGGGATGCAGGGAGTCGGAGAATGGACGATCTTGATGCCGTTCTGGCCGAACAGCGTCAGAAGGCCGAACGCTTGAACATCCCGGCGATCCGGCGGCACATCTTCCTCTGCTCCGACCAGACCGCGCCCAACTGCTCGACCAAGGAGCAGTCGCTGGAGGCCTGGGCCTATCTGAAGAAGCGACTGGAAGAACTGAGGCTCATGGGGCCGGGCGGAGTCTACCGCACCAAGGCGAACTGTCTGAGGGTCTGCACCGGAGGGCCCGTCGCCGTCGTGTATCCCGAAGGGGCCTGGTACGCACGTTGCGACCCGCCCGTCCTGGAGCGGATCATTCAGGAACACCTCATCGGCGGCCGGGTCGTGCGCGAATACTTGATCGAGGAACATGCACTGCCGGCCTTGCCACCGTCGGGTTCGGGGAAGGAGTGATTCGGCCGGGCAGGTGGAGAGCAAGAGAATCAGACGCGTCAACGAATCCGCATACTTCACGAAGCAAAGCTCAAGGAGAGTTGCCATGTATGGAACGTCTGATCGGAGATCTTCCCCCCGGATGGCACGCCGCTCTTGGCTTGGCGCTGCGGCCGGACTCGCCGCTGCCGCCGTGGCCGGGCGCCGCGCGAGCGCCGGCGAGGCGAGTCAAGAGGGTTCCCAAACCGAGCCGACGGTCCTGAAAGGGCGAATCAAGCAGTCGGTTTGCCATTGGTGCTTCCAGCCGATGGATTTGGAGACGCTCGCCCGGAATGCCGCGGCCATGGGGATCCGATCGGTCGAGCTCGTCCCGCCCGACCAGTGGCCGATCTTGAAAAAACACGGCCTGATCTGCGCCCTGACCTCAAGCCACGGCTTCGTCGAGGGCTGGAACCGCAAGGAAAACTACGCCATGTGCGCCGAGAAGGTGAAACAGGCTATCGATGCCACGGCGGCGGCCGGGTTTCCGAGCGTGATTACCTTCTCCGGCTTCCGCAAAGGGATGCCCGACGACGTCGGCCTGGAAAACACCGTCACCGGCCTGAAGCAGGTCATCGGCTATGCCGAGCAGAAACAAGTGAACCTCTGCCTGGAAGTGCTCAACAGCCGCGTCAACGTGGAGATGAAAGGCCACCCGGATTACATGGCCGACAAGGTCGAATGGGCCGTCGAAGTCTGCCGCCGCATCGGCTCGCCGCGGATGAAGATCCTCTTCGACATCTACCACGTGCAGATCATGCAGGGGGACATCATCACGCGGATCCGGCAATTCCACGAGTACATCGGGCACTATCACACGGCTGGAGTGCCGGGCCGCAAGGAGATCGACGGCACCCAGGAGATCAACTACGCGCCGATCGTGAAGGCGATCGCCGAGACCCGCTTCGCCGGCTACGTAGCCCACGAATTCATCCCGACCCGGGATCCCATGCAGACGCTCCGCGAGGCCGTGGCCCTGTGCGACGTCTGACGCAGGGCGAAACCGTATTCGTCACGCTCCGCGCGACGTGCTTCCGTAGCTTGCGGACTTCCGTAGTCTTCGAGACTTCGGAAGTCTTTCTCAATCGAGCGGGATGCCGGCGTTCCAAATCCAATCCAGGTCGGCCAACCACCGCAAGAGCACGGTCGCCGCAACATAGAAGGAGTAGAGAAAAAATCCCGAGCCGAAATCGAGATCCAGGCAAGCTAGCGCGGCCAAGGCGCCGACGACGAAGAAGGGCGGGGCCACGAAGATCCATTGCCAGATGTCGTCCCGGGTCAAGAACGTGTTCTCCAAATGCCCGAAAAACGCCCACAGCCCAGCGAATACCAGCGCCACGACTCCGGCCCGAAGGTAAAGCTCCTTGCCCCGATACGGCTCCAGCTCGTCGTTGCGGAGGAACGCATAGCCGCCGATCACCAGGGGTGGGGAGACCAGCAGCAGCCCGACGGCGCGGAAGAGCCAACTCATCCAAGTGCTGTCCGCAAGGACGCTTCGGGCGGAGAGCGTAGCCACCATGACCACCAGCGCGGCGGCGGCGATCACTGCGGCCAGCACCGGGCGGAAGCGGGCATCCTTGCGCGAGACGGGCTTAGGAGGCGCTTTGCCGGTCTTGGTCTTCCCGGGAGGTGCTTCCGCCGGCGCGTGGACAACTACCTGCTCCTCCACCTTGGGGATCTTGATCGGCTTCTTGCAGCTCGGACACGGACCGGTCCGCCCCGCAAACTGTTCGTTCACTTCGAACCGCTTTCGGCACCCGGGACAGACCACAAAAATCGACATGGCAGAATTCACCTTGATGAGCCATTTTGTCAGCCGGTCTAGACTTCGCGTACATTCTCTAGACCGTTTCTCTCAGCCGGTCTAAAGTGTGTCATAGTTCAAAGGCATGTCAAGCGCTGCCCACCCACGTGCGCGGGATGATTGTCGCTCGTGCCCCGGTAGGGTAGGATTTTCTTGGACAATCCAACACCGGGACGGTTCGGCTGACGAGCTCGAGGAGATACCTATGGTGCTTCAGTTTCTCTGTCCGAATGGACACAAAGTCCATTGCGCGGACGATCGGGCGGGGCAGGCGGCGAAGTGCCCCCGCTGCGGCGTCAGGTTCCGAATCCCCACTGCCGAGGAACTCGGCTTGGCAGAAGCCCCTGTGGCAGAAGGCGCAGAGGCGGCGACCGGTTCGTCCGTGAAGGCGGATAGCAGCCTGGTCGCGGAGGGATCGGCCTCCGGGGTGAGTCTCGGCGTGGCCGCCGGGCCCGACGAGATCGAGTTCCTCTGCCCGAACGACCACCTCCTGCACGGTCCGGTGGCTTTGCAGGGCCGCCCAGGCCAATGTCCGGAGTGCGGCTCGCGGTTCCGCATCCCTACCTACAAAGACCAACTCGCTTCGGAGCCGCAGCAGCCCGATCCCAGCCCGGATCATGAGCCAGATGCCTCTTCGGTGGAGATCGCCGGTGCGGAACACGAGTCGTCTCCAGCCGGTTCCCGAGCAGGCCGGGACGCCGCCACGATCGCGACTCCCCCTCCCAGCGAGGCGGGTCATGCCGGTGAAAAGCACCCGGCCGCCCAACTGATGAGCCGGCTCTGGAAGCTCAAGTCTCAAGGCGCGACGGTTGAAATCCGCTACGGCGAGGGCCATCGCCTCACGCCCGACGACTTCGTCCGATCCCTCTCCTCGGCGGCCCACGGTGTCTTCGCTGTCCGAGAGCCCAACGGCACGCTCACCCTGACCGCCATGCCGTGGGACTCAGTCCACGTGGTGATCGCGCGCGGCGTGCGGCAGTTGGATGAGTCTGGAGAACACGCGGAGACACGGAGACGCGGAGACGCGGAGAGAAAGATATAGGCAATTTTCTCCGTGTCTCCGTGTCTTTGTGCTACTCGTCGGCCATGAGATCGGCCTCCGTGACCATCACAAACCCTTTGGAGGCGAGGGTTTCCAGGCCGATGTCGATGTTGTCGACCATGAGCGCCACCGCCGGCCGGCCATGCGGCCGGACCAGAAGCGGATACGCCTGGATGATGTTTACCTCGGCCTGGAGCAATGCCGTACAGATTTGCAGCAGCGGCTGTTGGCCCTCGGGCAGTTCGACCCCGAGCAGGTCGCTTTCGATGATTGCCAAACCTGCCCGCTCGAGCACCTCCCGCCCCTCCTCTGGATGACTGAGGAGGAATCGAACGAAGGCGCATTCGGCAGAATCGGTAATCGACAGGGCAACGATTCGAACGGTCGTCCCTTCGAACCGCCGCACCACCTCCAGCAGTTGCCCCACCCGGTTCTCCAAGAACACGGTAAACTGCCGGATGGAAGGGTAGTTCCGCCCGCGGATCACCGACAGCCCGGTCCCGTTACCCTCGTCACTGCTCATGGTTCAACCTCGCCAAAAAAGGGATTCCGCCCATCGGGTTCCATGAGAGCCAATGGCTATTTTTACGTTCCCGGCAGCCTGTACGAATTGCCGGTCGTCGTGTTCGAGGTGCCGCGCCGCTGGTGCTTGCATTGCTTGCAGGCACCTAACTATAAGAAATGCGAAAGGTTGGGTCAACAGACCCCTTACGCCAAGTCGCGTTCCTCGAACAGCAAGAGCGCCAGCAGAAGGGCGGCGAGGCTATACAGCGCGCAGTAGAGGCCGGCTCCAGCCAAGTAAGCGATGGGAACGAACTGGCCGGTCGAAATGCCGGTTTCCATGTTGAAATGTTCCAGCCCCGGCAACACGGCGGCAAGGAACCAGCCGGCAAAGCTCACCAAGGGGAACTGGCCCGCCAGTGTGGCAACCAACGTGGGAACCAAATGACCCAGTACGTAGATTGCCGCCGAGATCACCAAGTTGGGCAGCATCGGCAATCGCGTGGAAATGGCCACGCTTACCGAGGCCAGCACCACGGCCTCCATGAAAGCCAGTCCTAGTCCCGGCGCCACTTGGCCCATCTCCAGCATGCAGTCCATCGGGGTTGGATCCGGATTGGAAGTCTCCCTGGCATCGTACACGACCTTGTAGGAGACGCTAGCGAGGAAGAACACCCCGAGAACGATAAACACGATGGCCACAGGGATGAGGATCCCTAGGAACTTGCCGACGATCAATTGGGCCCGCCCAACAGGCTTGGAGAGCAACGTC
>CAYTJV010000091.1:0-17350 GCA_964438165.1 uncultured Planctomycetaceae bacterium
CGGCGTGGCCGTCAACCGCACGAAGGTGCTCTTGTTCGTGGCGGTCTCGCTCATGGTGGGGGGCGTTGTTTCGGTGTGCGGGCCGATTGGTTTCGTGGGGCTCATCGTGCCGCACATCTGCCGGCTGCTGGTCGGCCCCGACCACCGCTTTCTCACCCCCGCTGCCCTGCTTTGCGGGGCGATCCTGTTGAGCCTCTGCGATACGCTGGCAAGGACCATCATGGCCCCCACCGAGCTGCCCGTCGGCATCCTCACGTCGCTTCTAGGCGGGCCGTTCTTCCTCTGGCTTCTCGTGCGACGCTCGCCGCTGACCGAGACGGTCTTCTGAAGAGCGGGAGTGAATAGCGAATACTGAATAGCGAATAGCGAAGTCAGAATGAGCGGCCACCGAAGCGTCCGGCCGAATCCATTCTGCCTTCAGTATTCGCTATTCAGTATTCGCTATTCATTTTCTTCTTCACTTGTCGAATACTGCCAGCAGGTGTTGTTCCAACTCACTGCGGTCGAGGACCGCGTCGTAAAGGGCCACTTCGTCGAGCTCGCCCGACCACGGATACGCGTGGGCCCCATTCTGATCGAAGCCCTTGCCGATGCCCAGCCGGCTGGTGGCCAGCACCCCGGGAACCAGCCGATCTTTGACGATCCAATTTAGCGTCCGGTCGCCTTGGCTCAAATCGGCCACATAAGTATTGACGCGGGTCTGGCCCGACTCGACGCGGAACGTGCTCGCCAGATAATGCCAATGATCGGCGAGAAAAGCGAAATCGCTTTCGGTTTCCACCCAAGGGGCATCGGCATCGAGAAGGTGGGTCAATTGGCCGTGGTCCACTGCGGCGAGCAGGAAGCTGCACCGTCGCGAATCCTCGCGCATCGCCACGGCTACGCAAATTGGTGGGATTGATGAGCCATCCAGCGGCCTAGCCTTCACGAGAAGCTCCATAGTCAATTCAGTTGGGGGCTGAAATGGCACTTCCGATTGCAGTGCCACTCCGGTGGTATTTCCCAAGACCGACCCGCGAAACGGGCCGACCGCGCAGGTCGTCCCGTCGAAGCCATGCACCGCGCTTTGCAGCCTACCGTCGCCGCGGCCGTTGCTCATGACCGCCTCCGTCAGGTGGAGATCGCCTTTTCGGTCCCGGTAGCGCTCCAGCGGAGTAAACCCTTCGAGCGTGTAATGGTGAATGAGCCTCGGATGCCGCGCCACCAGACGCCGCATCGCGGCCACCGAGCCGGCGCTCTGCGGCAGGTTCCGCACGAACAAGCGGGCCTGGGCTGCCAACTCGTCCATCTTCGAGGCCCCCGTGGCATCCGTTGCGATCCGTAGGGCTTGGCCCGCCACGAGCCCCCGCTCCACCGGTTCGTTGAGGCCCTCCCGGCAGTGGACTTGGACCCTGCCGGCAAACGTGTGGATCTCACACGGTCCGCCCTCCTCCACGACGAGTCCAAATTCGGTGCCCAAGTCGAGCACCGTCGCGTTCGGCGTACGGAGCGTGAACCCGACGGCCTCCGGTGGAACGCTCGCCGTCACCCGGCCCGTTTGCAGGAAGCCGGCCCCCGGACCTTCGAGGTCAAGGATTGCCGGCCCCTGCACGATCACCCGGGCGCCGGAGCGAAAGACGATTTCGGCAAGACCAGTACGTAGCCCAAGCCTCTGTCCGGCCCCAAACGCGGCGTCCGCCGGCAGCGAACCGTCCGCAGTAGCCCATTGGGCCTCAAACGTACTGGCGAGCCGGGCGACCACGGCGGCATCTTGGTCGTCTCCCGGCCTTTCGCTGCGAAAAACGATCGCCCACCAACCCAACGCAACCAGAAGCGAAGCCGCAGCAAGAACGGCGGCGGCCCAACGCAGCGGAACCAGGCGCGATGCCGCTGCCTTGCGCGGCTGGACCGCGACTCGCGATGGCAAATCGACGCCAGGCGAGGTCGCCGGCCGTGCGCCCGCGGCAAGATCCCAATAAAGCTCGCCGTGGAGTTGCACGTAGCGGAGGAGAAAGCTCTGGGCCTCGGGCGTTTGCCGCACGAGCTGTTCAAGCCGGGCAGCCTCGGGCGGCGTGATCTCGCCCTCGCAAAGGGCTGCCGCAAGCTGCCCAAGTTCATCGAACTGGTCCATGGGTCCGCTCACGCTCGACCCTCCGCCGCCAACGTCCGCTCGATGCACGCCATGAGGGCCATGCGGATGCGGTGCAAGGCCTTGCGCGTGCCCTGCACACTCCGTCCCAACGCCTCCGCCACACTTCGGGTGGTTGCCTTTTCCCGGTATCGGCGCAGCACCAATTGCCGATCTTGCTCGCTCAGCTTGCCCAGGCAGCGCTGCAGGGCGTCGTGCCGTTGGTCGAGGACCTCCAACGACTTGTCGGCCTCCTCGGCCAGGCGTTCCACAAAGTCGTTGCTGAAAAGCTGTTCGGCCCGGGGCCTCCTCTCGCGGAGTTTCATGGCCTCGAAATAGGCAATGCGGCACGCCCAGCGGTCGAAATTCGTGCCGGCCTGATACTGGTCGAACTTCCGCCAGAGAACGACGTTCGTCTCCTGGAGCGCCTCTTCTGCGTCGGCGGGGTTATGGAGCATCCCCAAGAGGTAAACGAACACCCGCCGCTGGCAGGTCGCCAGCAATTGGGCGAAACGTTCCACCTTGCAACGCTGTTCCGGCCCCTGCGCCTCGTCCAAGTCTTTTCCTTACTGCCAGTGGCGGAGCTACTCGGGGGTCTGGCAAGCCTCTCTCCTTAAGTTAACCTCCTCTCCAGCCAAGAATGATAGGCCAAAAAACGCCGAAAATGATAAATCACGGCAGGTTGCCCACCAGTAGTGGGGATATCGAGCCCTAGCCTGGATTATTCATGGGGTCGTAGCCGAATTCGCCAGAATTCGGGAGACGACAAGCAATTACCCCGAATTCTGGCGAATTCGGCTACGCGCACACTGCGCCGCATTGCACCCGGTCCCCGAATAATCCGGGCTAGCCCCCCTTCGTTCGGTTGGTTGACGATGACTCGCGGCAGCGCTAACGGGTCGGTAGACTGAAGGGGCGTTCGAAAGTAGTAGGCACACTCCGTGTGCCGTAACCCGCGGACGGCACGCGGAGCGTGCCTGCTACAATCGGTAGGGTACAGGCGATGCCATTCCATGAAGCCTGGTTTACCGCCAGCGATGGGTTGCGTCTGCGGCAGAGATGCTGGCTGCCGTTGGAAGAGCCGGCCGCGCTGGTGGTTTTCGTACACGGCTTCACCGAACACAGCCTGCGTCACGACCAGGCCGCAAGCACGATCGCGAGTCACGGTTACGCGGTCCACGCGATCGACTTGCGCGGACACGGGCAGTCCGAGGGCGATCGCGTTTGGGTCCGATCGTTCGACGAGTATCTTGGCGACGTCGAGCGGTTTGTCGGACAACTGCGCGAGGCCCATCCCGCCAAGCCCATCTTCCTCTGGGGAAACAGCCTCGGAGGAACCATCGCAACGCTCTTGGCGATCGACCGCCGGTTGGCCTTGGAAGGAATGATCCTTAGCGGCCCGTTGCTCAAGATGCCCGATCATTTGTTTCCGATTCTGCGTCATCTGGCGATGATTGTCAGCCGCATCGTTCCCGGACTGCGGGCGGTTGGACTCGGCACGCGGTATTTGTCGCGCGATCCGGAGGTCGTGGCTGCTTTCCGGGCCGATCCGTTGAATTTCCACGGCCGCTTTCCGGTGCGGACCGGAGCGGAAATTTTACGCGCGGCGCGGAGCGTCCGGCGCCGCATGGAGGCCGTCGAGATCCCGCTCTTGCTGCTCCACGGCACGGGCGACGTGGTGACGGATCCCGAGGGCAGCCGCCAGCTTCACGCCCGTGCCGCATCGAAGGACAAAACGCTCCGGCTCTACGAGGGACTGTATCACGACCTGCTCCATGAGCCGGAATGGGAAAGCGTCGTCGCCGACGCACTGGCTTGGATCGACGCCCGGGTTTGAAACCGATGCGACTCCTGGATCGGCTGAGACAAGCGTTTTCGCACCGTCGGCTCGACGTCAAGTCGCGGTTCGACTTGCTGCGCGAGGCGATCTCCGGCACGATGTCGAAGTTCTATATGGCCCGGGATCGCCGCACCGGCCAGATCGTGGGACTGAAGATCCTCGACCTCCAGAAGACAGCCGCTTTTCGGGCCCGCTTCAAAGGGCTGAACCGACCGTGCGAGGGCGAGATTGCCGTCCGTTTCAACCACCCGCAAATCATCAAGACGTCCGAGTACGGGCTGACCGCCGAGGGCGCCGAGTACCTGGTGATGGAGTATCTGGGCGGCTCGGGGATGCACTTCATGCTTTCGACCGGCGATCGCCGGCTGGAAGGCAACCGCTTGAAGTTCATCCGGCAGGCGGGCGAGGCGTTGGCGGCGGTCCATGCGGCCGGTTTCATCCACCGCGACATCTGCCCGAGGAACCTGATCTTCACCGAGGACTGCCAGACGCTCAAGCTGACCGATTTCGGCCTGACGATCCCCGCCACGCCGCCGTTCCTTCAGCCTGGCAACCGCACCGGGACCCCCAACTACATGGCCCCCGAGCTTGTGCGGCGATTGTCCACCGACCACCGCGTCGACGTGTTTGCTTTCGGCGTGACGGCCTACCAGATCTGCACCTCGAAGCTGCCCTGGGAGAGCGGCGACACCGGGCTGGCCGCCATGACCCACGGCCAGCCTCCGACCGACATCCGCCGCTACCGGCCGGGCATCGACGCTGGGTTGGCCCGGCCCTCCAACGCCGGCTGCGACCCCGATGGGAAGCGGGTCTGGCCGCGGTTCGGGACTTGCTGGGGGCGAGTGAGGCCGATCGGGTGCGAAGACGGATGAGCGGGAACCTGGCCGGTCACGTCCCGTCAGACGCCACAATAATGACCCGCGAATGCTCTGGCAGTTTCACGGCAGGATCGAGGGGGCGTACCAAGCCATTCTCCACAACACCCGCCACAGCCAAGGCGCGCCGGTGTTGTCGTCCGAGGTGGGCTTCGACCGGCGAAGCGGCGGCATCGGGCGGCAAGTCAAGGGGCGGCAACTGCGGCTCCGCCGCGATCTGCTCGTCTCGGGCTCGCCGATCAAGGCTACGCTGGTCAAGTCCGGGGGTGGTCATCGTAGATCTCTCTTAGTAGGCGGTGATCACGATATTATATTCCACCCTTCGGTGCTTTGGCACTCCGAGCCAAGTCCCGACTGGGCAAGCACTTCGGTGTATACCCCTAGTGCGATAATGATCGCACCACCATTCGGGGGCCAAGGGGTGTGTGGAGAAAGTGTCAGGCTTGCCGCACACGCGATCCCGACGCAGTTGAAATCGCGGACCCTGGGCGGTATATTGGGTGGTTCGTTCATGCGCCCCAAGGCGCCTGTAGGAGGAGAAATACCAACATGACGATGGACAAGAGCCTCAAGGTTCAACAAGGTCTGGTGCGCAGCCGAAGCGTGCTCACTCGGGCCGAGCGGATCGAACGCCTGAAGACCTCGGACCGCTGGAAAGAGGGGGACTGTCCCCTTGGTCTGCCCAAGGTCCGGGTCTACAAGCTCGCGATGAAGAAGAAAAAGAAGAAGAAGGAAGAAGAGGAGGGGGCCGCCGAGAGCGCTCCGGCCGCTGCGGAGAAGAAGGAGAAGAAGTAGTGCGGGTCCACTTGGAGTACGGTCGCTCCGGGCTGGATGTCGAGTTGCCGGATCGGAACGTGGTCAAGTGTCTGGGCTACCGGCCCGCGACGCCGCTTGAGTCGCCCCACGACGCGGTGTGCGAGCGACTCGCCCATCCGCTGGGCACGCGCCCGTTGGCCGAGCTGGCTCGCGGCCGCACTAGCGCGTGTGTGGCCATTTGCGATATCACGCGGCCGGTGCCCAATCAGGTCCTGTTGCCGCCCATTCTTCAGACCCTCGAAGCTAGCGGCATTCCTCGCGACCGTATCCTGATCCTCGTGGCCACGGGTCTGCACCGGCCGAACCATCTCGATGAGCTCCGCGAGATGGTCGGCGAGCCGATTATCGAGCGATATCGGATCGCCAACCACCACGGCTGCCAGCGGTCGGAGCACGCTTACCTGGGCGCCAGCCCGCGGGGCGTGCCGGCTTGGATCGATAACCGCTACCTGAGCGCGGACTTGAAGATCGCCGTGGGGCTGATCGAGCCGCATTTCATGGCCGGTTTTTCCGGCGGCCGGAAGGTTGTCTGCCCGGGGCTTGCCGCCATCGAGACGGTGCGGGTCTGGCACAGCCCCCGGTTCATCGAGCATCCCAACGCCCGCATCGCCGTGCTCGAAGACAACCCGATCCACGAAGAGAACACCTGGATCGCCCGGCGGGCGGGCTGCGACTTCATCGTCAACACGGTGATCGACGACCGGCGGCGGATCCTCGCGGTGGTCGCCGGCGACATGGAAGAAGCCTTCCACGAAGGCGTGCGTTTCGTCCGCGGCCTGGTCTGCGACACGGTCCCCGAGCCGGTTGATATCGTGGTCGCCACCTCCGCCGGCTATCCGCTCGACACGACGTACTACCAGTCGGTCAAAGGGATGGTGGCGGCCATGGACATTGTGAAGCCGGGCGGAACGATCATCCTCGCCGCGGGCCTGAGCGAAGGGATCGGCAGCCCGGAGTTCCGCCGCATCTTCGCGGAGCACTCCAGCCCCGACGCTTTCTTGCACCGGATCTTCCACACCGACTACTTCACGATGGACCAATGGCAGATCGAGGAGCTGGCCAAGGTCCTGCGCAAGGCCCGGGTGGTGGTCGTCAGCGACGGGATTCCGGCCGACGTGCTCACGAAACATTACGTCGAGACCGCGCCGAGCGTGGAGGCCGCCGTCGACGAGTGCCTCGCCCGGTACGGATCCGGCGCTACAATCGCCGTGATGCCCAAGGGGCCCTACGTAATCGCCACGGTGGCCGCGTAGGTCAAACGAATCACGAAAGCCCGAAAGAACGAAAACACGAAACAGGGTGTGACGCGCGAGCATTCATCATTCCGTGTTTTTTCGAGCTTTCGTCCTTTCGCGCTTTCGTGATTGCCCGATTTCCTTACTTGCGGGGCCGGAGACGATGAAAGCGCGCGAGAGCGGCATGCCTGAAGAGGACCTCTGGGCCACGTTCTTCGAGCCCGAAGCCGTCCTGCGAAAGCTTGGGCTGGACCCATCGTGCGGCGACGTGGCTGATTTCGGCTGCGGTTATGGGACCTTCACCACTGCGGCAGCGCGGATCGTCTCGGGCATCGTGTACGCCCTGGATATCGAGCCGGAAATGATCCAGATCACTCAGACCAAGGCGGAAATAGCCGGGCTGCGCAATGTTCGCACCTTGCTTCGCGATTTCGTGGCAGACGGGACGGGCTTGCCGTCGAGCAGTGTGGATTACGCAATGCTGCTGAATATCCTCCATGCCCAGTGCCCCGAAGTGCTGCTGCGCGAGGCATACCGCGTCCTGAGACCAGGCGGCAAGTTGGCGATCATCCACTGGAACTACGATCCCACCACGCCCCGCGGGCCGTCGATGGAAATCCGCCCCCGGCCCGAACAGTGCCGCGATCGGGCCGTGCAGGAGGGCTTCCGCCTGCTCGAACCGGGAATCATCGATCTGCCGCCCTATCACTACGGCATGGTCCTGGAGCGACCGACACGGCTCTTCCTCTCTCACTAACTGCCTATTCGCCCCACCATAGGTGGCGCAACAGCCCGTGCAAGCGGCAGCCGCCGCCCAGGCAGAGGATGCGCTCGACGCGGCGCCCCGGATGCGTCTGCTCGAAACTCTCCAGAGCGGTTTTGATCTCTTGGAAGAGGTCTTCAAACACGGGCTGGATCGTTGCGGCGAGTCGCGCGGTGTTGGCGGCCGCAGCGGGATTTCGTTTCCACTGCTCGGCCTGAGCGAACGTAAGGCGGAATTCGCGGACCAAGATCTTGGTGATGCGGTCGAGCCCGAGCCCTCCTGCGCGGAACCACGTCCAGTCGGGCCCGCTCACGAGGAAACTGGTGGTGTCGGCCCCGATGTCGAAGATGGCCAGCGGCGGCTGGGGAAGTGGCTCCTTGGATTCGGCCTCTTCGGCGGGTTGGAAGTAACTGTACGCCGCGAAATTGTGCAGGGCCAGCCAGTCGCTCTGAACCACGTCGATCCTCAGACCCAGGCTCCGCAGCGCCGCCAGCCAGTCCTTGAGCATAATCCGCTTGACGCCCAATACGGCGACTTGCAGTCGGCCCGGTTGTTCCGAGGAGGTCTCGGTCTCATCGAGAACCGCGTACCGCCACTCGAGGTCCCTCATCGCCAAGGGAAAGGTCCCGATGGTTTCGTGCTCGACAGCACCATCCAACTTGGCCGGGTCCATGGCCGGCAGCTCGAATTGGCGGACCAAGACGGTCCTTGGCGGCAGGGTGAGGCAGATTCGGTCCGCCGTCACGTCGTTCCGCGCGAGCCATGCGCGGATCGCTTCCTCGATGAGTGATCGCTGCTGGTTCTCGCTGGCGGCTTGACTGAGGATCTTGTCATACTCCACGAGGTCGCAGGCTTTCAGGACGACGGGCTTGGAAGATCCCGCTCCGAGGGCCAACTTCACTGCCTTCAGGCCGCCGGAGCCCAGGTCGAGGCCCCAGGCAGAGGATGCCCGCCGTTTCGTAAGCCATCGCGCCGCCTTCTCCAGCAGGCCCTCGTCGTCCGGCAGCAAGTTGACGTCGCTCGCCGTCTCGACGAGTCCTTGGAGGGCCGCGCCGCAGGCCACGGCGAACCGCCCCGGATGTTCCAACAGTGGGGCTTGATCGAGGTCCGGATCCAGCGCGATCCGTCCCAAGCCAGTGGCCCACTCCATGGGTCGCCCGATCGCGGCGGTTTCCGGCGGCGGCGTCCGGACCAGGGCGGGCTGCGTTGGACCGCGGGGATGGCTCTGGAAGCGACGTTCCAGCTCGGCGCAGATCTCGCCCATTTCGCGGTCGTGCGACGCTAGTCTGCGAAACCGCGCCGCCAGCGCCAGAAGGCACTCGTCGACCAGCGGCGCGTTTTGAATGTCCCAGGCCAGATAGGCCAGCTCCCAGGCCCGATCCCGGATCGCCCGCACCTCATCGGTCTGGAGCGGCTCGGCCACCTTGTCCAGGATTCTCTTCACTTCCTCATAGCGGCAATCGGCAAACTTCGCCTGGGCCGCTTCGAGCAAGCGGGCGGAAGCACGGGCGGCGAAGCGGCGTCCCTCGCGGTGGTTGGGACAGAGGGTCAAGAGCCG
Organism: uncultured Planctomycetaceae bacterium; assembly: GCA_964438165.1. Classification (GTDB taxonomy): domain Bacteria; phylum Planctomycetota; class Planctomycetia; order Pirellulales; family Thermoguttaceae; genus CALFBP01. The sequence continues at coordinate 9,195 of CAYTJV010000091.1, forward strand.
CCCTAGCTTGCGGAGCGCTTCCGCGGAAAGCGGCCCGCGGCTCAGGGAACCGATCTCGCCGTCCAAAAGCGTGATTTCGCGAAGCGCCGATTCGGCCTGATCGAGCAGTTGCCCGGCGACTTCGGTGCGGATCGGCGCAGGAACGGCCTCCAGCACGCGCACCGCCCGCTGGTAATCGTGCTTGGCGATCCGATCGCGGGCCTCCTTTTCAGCCGCTAGAGCTTGTGTCCGGCACACTTCACGCTCGGCGCGCCACGGCTCGATGCGCTCGGCAGCGCGGCCGACAAACTCGCGGAGCCGCGAGTCTTGCAAGGCGGCGATCGACTGCAACACGGCCAGGGCCTCGTCGAAGCGATACTCTTCCTTGAGCTTTTGGGCCGTTTCGAGATCCCCGTCGAGGCGTCCCAACTGCTCGTGGAGCCACTCGAAGAGGTTGGCCCCGCAGGACCCGCAGAACTTCTCCGTAGCGGCGTTCGGGCTGCGGCAGCGGAAGCAGGGCTCCCACAACCCGTGGCCGCACTCATGGCAGAACCGGTTCGTACCGGGATTGTCCGCGCGGCACGCCCCGCAGCGGACGCGCTCGTTGCGCCCGGACTGCGGGCCGCCGAGGGCGTGGCTCGCCCGGCCGTTCGATGCCGGTCGCGCACTCGCGGTTGCAGGCGGCTTGGTCGGGCGGTTTACGGCCATTGTCTTTCCCATTAGGGACTCGCGTCGGGATTGGGCTCCGCTGCGGCGCGCCGGTTCACCGCAGGCTCGGCCGCCAGAGACGGTATGGCCACGGCAAGGATCTCGATCGTCAATTCCTGGGGTTCGTCGGGCGGCGTGTCGGCTTTCGCATTGGCCCGGGTCACGAGCACGTCGATCGACCGCGTGCGGCCGTCCTTGGCCGCCGGGAGGATCGCCTCGATCCATATTCCGTCGTTCACTGGATGGACCTTGTGGCCCTTGATAGTCCGCTCGTAATGCCCGCGCACGCTCCACGGGCGCGCCTTCTGCTCGATTCGGACATACGAGATGTCCATCGGGTCGGGCGCGATGTCCGCCAGTTTTCCGGCGTGGGTCCCGGGCCACTGGACCCGGTACTCTGCTACGACCGTTGCCCGCGGATGAAGCGCCACGGCGGGCGATGGATCGGCGTCATGGTTCGGGGGCGCGACCGGCGGTGGCGGTTTCATTTCTTGCGAGCGGGCCTGCGACAACGCGGCGTCGAAGAACCGGCGGCAGAATCTCCGCACAAGGGTCTCTTCCGCATCGACCCACGGGTCTTTCCGCTGCTGCTTCAAGTCGCGGCGGTCCTTGGGATTGGGTTGGCTCGCCACCGGCCGGCCGCGCCGCGCGGTTTTGAGCACGGCCAGGATCCCCGGCTCGCTGAGGACCGTCTGCGTCCAACCCGCCGACTTTAGCGCGGTCGGGCCCTCCTCCCAACGTCGCTCCAGGACGCGCACGAGACAGGTACGAACGTCGTCTCTGGGGACCGTTGCCGCCAATAGCACCAGGTCCCGCCCTTCTTCCATGGAGTCGATTGCCGTCCGACGGACGTCGAAGACAGATGTGAACTCCACGTTCCATAGCAGCCGCGCCACGCGATACGGCCACTCGGGATCAAGGCTGGGGGCGGTGCGACCGTCGGCAACCCCGAGAAAATGCTCCAGGGCTTGGCTGCTCGAATCGGCCAAGTGCTTGCGGATGCGGGCCTTCGCCTGAGGAGCCGGACAGTCGCTCTTGCAGAGCAGCGCGTAGGCCTCGAGACTGTCGGGATGCGGCTTGTCCCAGAGCGGCGCGAGCAGCTTGCGGAGCTCGGGTGGGCAGGCCGGATCGACAAACCGTTCGGCAGCGCGGAGGCGAACGCCGCTCTTGCCGTCCTGCTCAATGGCGATTAGGGCTTGTCTCTGGAGTGCCTCGGGCGTCACCTGGCCTTGGCCCGGCGGACGGAACTTGTCGGGCTGGGTCAACGCCGCAAGCAGGGCGATGTCGTTTTCCCGGAACGGATGATCGGCCAGCGCCTTCAATGCCGCCTGCACGGCGACCTGGTCGTTCTCCGTGCTCAGGGTGCCGGTCAGGAGCTCGACAAGCGTTTGGCGGGCTGCCGGCGTCCCGTTCTTGCCCAGGGCGGCGGTGATGGCCCCAATCACGGCGGTGGGCGCGTCGCGCTGGGCTGATGGCACCGAGTTTCGTCCCCCCAAGAGAGCCTTCACTTCTGCCACAAACTGGGGCGCCAAGAGCTTTCTGAAAAACGTTGCCTCTTCCTCGTTCTGCGGCGAATGCTGGGAGCGGTATTCCACCGCGAGCACGAGCCGTGGATTTCCGGTCAAGCGGGCCACGAAATAGTCCAGGTCCTTCCATTGGGTGAACTCCTGAGGGACCGGCGGGAGATCGGGAGGTTGCTCCGACTGGGTTTTCGGCGTCTGCTGCGCTGCCTCCCGGGCCCTTTTCTTTTCTTCCGCCGCCCGTTTGGCCTCGCCCTCTTGCTTCTTCTTCGCCGCGGTCTCCTTTTGGGCCTCTAAGGCCTCTTGCTTGGCCTCCTTCTCCTGGCGCTGCTTGTGTTGTTTGAGCCACTCCTCCTTGGACATGCCGCCCCATTCGGCCGTCGCGGGGTCGGCGCCTTGCCGGCAGCCCCGCCACACGAGCACCGATCCGCCCAGAACGACGGCTGCAACCGCCACGGCCGCGCCCCAGAGGGCCCACGGAATCCGGCGTTTCTTTCGCCATCGAGTGGCTCGGTAAGAAACCATGGGCGATCCCTTCAGTTGCTCAAGACGGCCAGTTCCTCACTGCCCAATCTTAAGGCTGCCACGTTAGTCGGTCTTTAGGAAAGTGTTAAAACTTCATGAAAGAGCCGCCGAAACGTGAGTCCGAAATGGCATGTCGCCCGGGACCAGTTCGTAGAGTTCGCACCCCGTTACTCCGCTTCGGCGCTGCGCACTTCACTGGCTCGTCACTGCGAAGGCGACTTTGAGCTTCACGATCTCGGGCATTTCGGGATGATCGGTAAGCACCCGCAGTGTGCCCATCTGGTTCTCCGTCATGAAATTGCAGGGCGGGGCATCCCGGGGTACTTCCACAATAATCTTATAGAGCCCTTTCTTGGCAAGCTCGGGACTCTGCGCGGCGACGGTAACGTTCAGATAACTCGGCGTCGTTTGGATATCCTGAACGTGGATTTCGCGGTGTTTCCCACGAATCTGAAGCAACAGCGGCACCCTCGCTCCCCGGCCGCGGCCGAGAGCGCCGATGGTCACGACGCCGTCCTGATCCACCGCCGGTCCATATACGGACCGGACCGTGGCCACGCGTCCCGAGAGGGTGACGCGGACTTCCCTCGCCCCTTTCTCCTTTCCCGTCGGCTGCGCGTCGGCTTCCACCCAACCGGAGAATCCCGTGCCGACCCGGTCCGCGGGAAGGCGGAACGTGGCAACGTACCCGGATTTTGCCTGGTGTTCCCGAAGCTGTTGCGGTTGGGCTGGCTGGAAGTCCCAACGCAGGCCTTCGATGCTGCTGGTCACGTTCTTCAGCGAAAAGGCATCCCAGGCTTCGGATAGGACCAGCGCCGACATCTCCACCGGTTTATCCCGCTCTAATTCGGGCAAATGGATGATCGGTGGCTTGGCAACGACGTGTTTGCGGATATTGCCTTGGATCGTAAGCTCAAACCGAGGCGCGTTGGGATCGTTGGTCACAAAGCTTGCGGTGTGCGAGAAGGGACCGCCGCCGGCGTCGTTCTTGGACTCGACTTCGATCGGCCCCCCTTTGCCGGGAGGTATTTCGCCGGATGGAAGCACCGAAACAGTACACTTGCACGACGTTCCGGCCTTGGCGATTTTCAGGGCCGCATCTCCTTCGTTCTTCACGATGAACATGTGCCGGCACTTGTCGTCGGGGTCGAGAATACCGAAGTCCCAGGCAGTTTCCTTCAGGAAAACCCGGGGCCTCGGCTGGTCGGGGGCTTGCGGCGAATCCCCCGGCCGAGCCGTGGCGTGGGAGCGAAGCATCTGGGCGCCGAAGGAAAGGGCCATCGTCGTCACGATCATGATTCCGAGTGCAACGTACCATTTACGCATGGCTGGTATCTCTCGTCTTCAATAGAGAGCCCGTCCCGGGGGCGGACAAACCGCCCCGGGACGGGCAAGTCACTCAAACAGACAGGAAAACCTCCTGGTGATAGGGCATTACTCGAACTTGCCCTTGTTCACCGAACCGTCGATCCACGGGCCGCAATACATGTCGGCCGGCGAAACCTCGCACTTCGAGTCGGTATAACCCGTTCCGGCCTTCGTGGCCGTGGTGGTAGCGGGGAAACCGGGGTTGACGTAGCCGTCACCGTTGACGTCGTAGAACTGCTTGACCGAGCCGTCGGCCATCAGGCAGTTGAAGAACCTCTTTTCACCCGCTCCGTGGATGGCCATCCAGTCGCGAGTGTCCTGCAGGTAGAGGAGGCCCGTGGAGCCAGCGAAGTCGGCTTCCACCGCGCCGTTGAGACCTACGTAGTCGCTCGGCGTGGGCAGCTTCTTGGGAACCATGCCCAGAATCGGCACGGTCTGGTTGGCGAGGACGAAGGCAACCTTGTCCGGGGCGCCGACAATAAGATTGCTCGGTCCGTCGTTGAACGACTCGCCGAGGCGGACGCCGGCGGTGAGCCCGAAATCGACGTTCACGGTCGCGGCCAGCACTGCCTCGTTGATGTCGCCGGGGCCGGCGTCGCCGAGCAGCGGGATCGTCGACGAGGCGACCTGAGCCGACTCGACCATCTGCTGCGTGAGCGGGCCAACCGAGCCGCCCAGCCCCTTGAGGTTGTAGAAGAGGCCGCCGCCGGCGGGCTGGCCGACCATCATCACGCCAGCCACATTGGCTCCCTTCGGCGCACTGCGGACCATGAACCAGCTCGAGGCGTAGTTCGTGTTGTAGCCCTGCTCAACCACCATTGTACTGGCGTAATTGAACCAGCCAGTGGCGTCGGGCAGCACTAGGGCGTTGGTCCAGGGGCCATGTTGCGGACCGGTCGTGCTCCCGGTGGTGTCCGCACACTTGCCCGCGGTGAGCCGTGTCGGGTCAGGCAAACCGTCGGCCGCAACGGTCGAGGTGCCGATGCCCAACAGGTCGTTAAGCTTCTCCAGCGACTTCAACTGGTTGCTCGGGCAAAGCATCTCGCCCGGCACGGCGGCGCCGATCTTGATGGCATCGGCCACCCAGCCGAATTCGAACAAGCAGCCGTCGCGGCGCTGGTCGTAGGCGCCAGTGCACAGGCGTCCGGCCGGATCCACGCCGGCAAACTCTTGCATCGCCAACCCGATCTGTCGCAGGTTGCTCTGGCAACTGACAGCGCGGGCCGACTCGCGGGCGCGAGAAAGCGCCGGCAGCAGCAAGGCCACGAGGATGGCGATGATCGTGATCACCACCAACATCTCAACGAGGGTAAAAGCTTTCCGTTTCACGTTTTGTCTCCAGAAAAAGGGTCTCACAGAAACCAACACTCCTCTCCGTTCTCCTCCTCATTTCTCCTCTTCACAATCCACGGTCCGTCTTGGGGTCGGCGCACCTCCTTTCGTCTGTCGGGCGTCTGCTCTGTTCGTTTCCTCGAAAGTCCTCGCTCCCACTGCGGATGATTATCCACATGCATGTGAGGGCTTGATGCGTTGGGCGTCAAAGTTCGGTCAATTTCCCCTTTGATTTCCGTTTGTCGCGGGGCAGACTTCCGAAGTCTCGGAGACTTCGGAAGTCTGGAAGTTGTTTTCCGTTTGTCGCTCCGAGCCATGCGGGCTTTCACTTTCCACTGCGGATGATTATCCACTTGCATGTGAGAGCTTGATGCGTGCGGCGTCAAAGTTCGGTCAGTTTCCTCTTTAATTTCCGTTTGTCGCGGGGCAGACTTCCGAAGTCTCGGAGACTTCGGAAGTCTGGAAGTTGTTTTTCGGCCTTATCGGCCGCGCAAGGCCCATCGGCTGAAGACGTCTCCATCGGGAAGCTCGATGCGGTCGTCGGCGAAGCCGGTGTCGGCGGAAGCCGGGAAGCCGTTGTTCAATTGCCCGTCCTTATTGGCATCGAGCAGGGCGCGGACGCTGCCGTCGGCGAACAGCACGTTGCACGCGCCGCGGTGGACCGGACCGAACTGGCGATAGTCCTGGAGCGTGTCGTTGGTCCACCCGGCCCACCAGCCGTTTGGGCCGGTCCGCGGCGTGCCTGGCGGAAAGCTTGGCGGCTCCATGGTCGTCTTCAGCACGGGGCCGCGCGTGAGCTGGCGAACCGTGGGCACTCCGGTCGGGAGCAGGCCGATCGGCTGGCTGAGTTGGCCGCTCGGGGCGCCGCAACCCAAGAGCGGAACGAAGCAGGCCGGAGCGCCGCCCGTATCGACCATCGCCTGGCTGAGCGGACCGAGCGTCGAGCCCCGCGCGAGAAGCGAAGGGCCGCATCCGGACGTGGAACTCCGGAGATTGCCGCTGGTGTCCAACAGCACCGCGGAGCGCACGAGAAACCAGCTTGGCGTATAGTTCGTGTTGTAACGCTTGGCGTAGATCTGCTCCTCGACGATCTGACGCACCGCCGGGCTCCCGGGCGCCTCGGCGGCCATCAGCCGGCAGGGGTTGCTCAGGAGAGTGCCGTCGGGCAAGGTTTGCGGCGGGCTGCCGAGCCGGTCCACGCAACTGTCGATCGTGTCATCCATGTTCAACAGGTCGTTGTAGGTGTCGCAGATCTCGGCGGGGTTGGACCGGCATAACATGCTCCCCGGGGGTGTGCCTCTCTTGACAAGATCGGCCACCCAGCCCACCTCGGTAACTGCCCCGTCGCGCCGCCAGTCGAATGCGCCGGAGCACAGGACTCCGTGAGTCGAAGCGTGCGAAGAAAAGCCGACGCCGAATTGACGCAGATTGTTCTGGCACGCCGAGGCCCGACTCGACTCCCGCGCGGCATTGAGCGCGGGGAAGAGCATCGCCACCAGAAGCGTGATGATGGCGATCACCACCAAGAGCTCGATCAACGTCACGGCGGACCGCTGCCTTGAGTCGTAGCCGAAGTCGCCAGACTTCGGGAATCGTCGTTGGAAACGGCCCGAATTCTGGTGAATTTGGCTACAAGACGCGCGTACCAGAGAGATCGCACCCCATTTGACGGCGGGCTTGCGGGTCTTCATCCTTCGCCTCCTTCGCGTTGGCGGGGAAGCACTGAGCGCTTCCCCGGGGAATCCGCAGGCTCCCAACCTGGAAGCCTCGCGATGCCAGCCCAATTATCCCCGGGCATGTTAGGGCTTTATGGGGCGGATGATGATTTCTCGGTTAGAGTTCGGCGAGTTTTGCGTTTCTTGCCCGCGGGGCGTTCAGCCCCAGGACGGGTGTTTGAGAGAAGACGAGATGACACGACTGGCCGTCCGCTACGACCAAACGGTTGCGGGGACATACGGCGTCAACTCTGGACACGCCGGTTCGTGCCTTTCCCCACCGGCCCCGTGCCGGTGGAAATGGGTTTGGCAACTACGGCCGCCGTACGGCGTCAACTCTCACCACGGCCGGTTTTCTTCTCTTCCCCACCGGCCCCGTGCCGGTGGAAACGGGTTTGGCAACTACGGCGGCCACGGTAGTCACCAAACCCGTTTCCACCGACACAAGGTCGGTGGGGACTTTGCTGGATCGGTTCCCTCTCACGTAGTCGCCAAACCCGCTTCCACCGACGCAGGGTCGGTGGGGATTTCGCCGGATCAGTTGCCTTTCACGTAGTCGCCAAACCCGCTTCCACCGACACAGGGTCGGTGGGGACTTCGCGATATCCGTCTCATCTCAATGCCAGCGAGACGCGAGCGGAAGAACCGTTTGGCGCTATCCGAATCGTCCGGTGATGTAGTCTTCCGTTTCTTTCCTCTGCGGCTTGGTGAACAATTGCTTGGTCGCGCCGACTTCGATCAATGCGCCTTCGTAGAGGAAGGCCGTATAGTCGGACACGCGCGCCGCCTGTTGCATGTTGTGGGTGACGATGATGATCGTGTACTCGCCGCGGAGCTCTGCGATGAGGTCTTCGATGCGGGTGGTGGATCGGGGGTCGAGGGCCGAACAGGGCTCGTCCATGAGAATGATCTCGGGATTCACCGCGATCGCCCGGGCGATGCACAGCCGCTGGTGCTGGCCTCCGGAGAACCCCAGCGCCGACTCGTGCAGCCGGTCCTTCACCTCGTC
>CAYTJV010000092.1:0-17222 GCA_964438165.1 uncultured Planctomycetaceae bacterium
CCTCTTTCATGAAGCCGCCAAAAACTTAACCCGACAGCCCGCAAGCTGGCGGGGGTCGTTCGCAACCCGAATATCCTTGCTAAAGTCTCCTTAATTTGTTGGCCAATTGTTCGAGAAGGGTCTCGGCACATCGCTGACTAAATTCGGGGTCGTTCACGTTGGCGTCGATTTCGATCACCGGGATGCCGGGCCGCAGGGTGGCTTTCAAAGCGTCGGCAAACGCCTGATCGGCTTCCGGCCACCAGAACGGCCCGCCGGGCGAGTCGATCATACTCCAGCCTCGTAACGGGATCAGCACGGCTACCGGGCCGGTGCTCAGATTGAGTTTTTCGGCCACGATCTCGCCGAGCCGCCGGCACTCCTCGGGCGTGGTACGCATGAGGGTGATGTTCGGGTTGTGCGGATAGAACCGGCGCGACTGGAACTTCTGAGGAACCGTCGGCGGGGCCCAGAAGTTGACCATGTCGAGGCAGGCCGGCGTGATGATGGCCGGCACGCCGTGGCGGGCCGCGGCCTCCAAACGCGTGGGGCCCGCAGGGAACACGCCGCCCACCAGCTCATCGGCCCATTCCGTGGTGGTGACATCGAGCACGCCGGCGATCAGTCCGGCCTCGATGAGGCTCTCCATAGTCCGGCCACCGGTCCCGGTGGCGTGGAACACGAGGACCTCATAGCCGGCCGCTTCAAGGATCGCCTTGGCAGCCTCCACGCAGGGCGTGCTGTTGCCGAACATGGAGGCGACCACCAGCGGTTTGTCCTCGCCCGGCGGGACTTCGGTCTGGAGCATCCCACAGATCGCCCCGGCCGCACGCGAGAACACCTCGCGGCTGATGCGATTGATCCCCGCCACGTCGACGATGCTGGGGATCATTACGATGTCCTTGACTCCGACGTAGCCCGAGACGTCGCTGCCAGCCACGGTGGAAACCATCACCTTGGGCACGCCCAGCGGCAGAGCCCGCATCGCCGAGCACGCCACCGAAGTGCCGCCCCCGCCGCCAAGGGCCAGAATGCCGTCGAATCGACCCTCGGCGTGGAGCTTGGCCACGAGGGCCGCAGCGCCACGGGCCATGGCGGCCACGGCCTCGCCCCGGTCCTGCTTGGCGACAAGGTCGGCCAGATTGGCTCCGCCGGCCAAGGCTACGGCGTCACGGGGCACATCGGCCGCGATTCGGGCCTCGCCGAGTACACCGGTGTCGATCACCAGCGTGCCGAGTCCGCGGGCCTCGATGCACTGCTTGACGAAGCCGTACTCGACGCCCTTGGTGTCCAACGCCCCCAGAAGCGCAACCGTCTTCGGCATCGCACATCCCCCGGAAGTAAAGGATGAATGATGAATCCTGAAGCATTACCGCCAAGAGTGAAGATTGCAAGCCCCCGGATTCCGAGGTTCACTCTAGCCGATCTACTCAAAGTGGGGTAGTGGTGTAATCAGCATCGCCGGGAAGGCCCGTGCGGGACCTCGTGGTCGATTCTCGCGACTACGGACGACAATTCAACCCCACGGAGGCCGTGCATTTCCAGGAATGTGCCATCCAACGCACTTGGTCATGACTTGCCGCACGCAGCGGCGTGTTGTTGCATCGCCACTTTGGCTTGCGCGACAACATTGTCGGCTGTCACGCCGAAGTGCTTCAAAAGTACGCCGACCGGGGCAGAGGCGCCGAAGCTGGTCATGCCCACGAAGCGGCCGCAGCGGCCGAGGTACTTTTCCCAGCCGAACGAAGTGCCCAATTCGACGCCGACCCGGGGGCAGCAGCCGGGCGGGAGGATCGAGTCGCGATACTCGGCCGGCTGGGCGTCGAAGAGATCCCAACTGGGGAAGCTGACCACGCGGGCCTGAATGCCTTCGGCTGCCAGTTTCTGGCGAGCTTCGAGGCAGATCGACACTTCGCTGCCGCTGCCGACGAGAATCACTTGCGGCTTGTCGTCCGGGGCGTCGGCCAGCACGTAGGCCCCGCGCGCCAGCCCGGAGGCCGGGGCGACCTGGCTGCGGTCGAGCGTGGGGAGGTTCTGTCGCGTGAGAACCAGGGCCACGGGCCGATTCTTGGTCACCATCGCCACGCGGTAGGCCTCGGCCACTTCGTTGGCGTCAGCCGGCCGGATGAGGATCACGTGCGGAATGGCCCGCATCGCGGCCAACTGCTCGATCGGCTGGTGCGTCGGGCCGTCCTCGCCCACGCCGATCGAGTCGTGGGTGAAGATGTAGAGGATCGGCAGCTCCATGAGCGCGGCCAGGCGGATCGCCGGGCGCATGTAGTCGCTGAAGATGAAGAAGGTGCCCGCATAGGGCCGCAGGCCGGAAAGGGACATGCCGTTGGCGATCGCGCCCATGGCGTGCTCGCGGATGCCGAAGTGCAGGTTGCGCCCGCTGGGATTGGCGGCGCTGAAGCTGCCCACGTCGGCGAAATTCAAGAGTGTGTTGTTCGACGGGGCCAAATCGGCCGACCCGCCCAGAAGCCACGGCACTCGCTTGGCCACCTGGTTGAGCACCTTGCCCGACGAGGCCCGGGTGGCCATGCCCTTGGGGTCGGCCGCAAATGGCTTGATGTCGGCATCCCATCCGGCGGGGAGTTCACGGCGGGCTATGAGCTCGATCTCGCGGGCCGGCTCGGGATACTGCTTCTTGTACAGGGCGAACAGATCGTCCCAGGCCGTGCGGAACCGTCGTCCGCGTACGCCGATCCCGGCCGCGAAATGGGCCCGGACCTCCTCGGGCACCAGGAAGTGCTCGTCCTGGGGCCAGCCGTAGGCAGCCTTGGCCAGGCGGATCTCATCTGAGCCCAACGGGGCGCCGTGGGCCCCGTGCGTGTTCTGCTTGGTCGGGGCCCCGAAGGCGATTACCGAGCGGACGATAACCAGCGTGGGCCGGTCCTTGCTCTCGTGGAAGATCTTCAGCGCGCCGCGGAGATCGTCGAGACGGTTCACGTCGTCCACCGCGACGACGTTCCACCCATAGCCGGCGAACCGCGAGGCCACGTCTTCGCTGAAGGCCAGCGACGTGGGGCCTTCGATGGTGATCTTGTTGTCGTCGTAGATCCAGCAGAGGTTCGAGAGCTTCAGGTGCCCGGCCAGCGAGGCCGCCTCGCCGCTGATGCCTTCCATCAGGTCGCCGTCGCTCGCCAGGGCATAAACGTTGAAGCCGAACAGATCGAACCTGGGCCGATTGTATCGGGCGGCAAGCCAGCGCGAGGCGATGGCCATGCCCACGCTGTTGGCCACGCCCTGGCCCAAGGGGCCCGTGGTGGTCTCCACGCCGGCGGTATGGCCGTGCTCGGGATGCCCGGGGCAGCGGCTATCGAGTTGGCGGAACTTGCGGATATCGTCGAGCGAAACCGCCGGCTCGTCCAGCACCTGGCCGTCGGCGCCCATCTGCTTCACACCGCTCAGGTGCAGGGCCGCGTACAGCAGCATCGAGGCATGGCCGCAAGACAAGACGAACCGATCGCGGTCCGGCCAGAGCGGCGAAGCCGGGTCGTAGCGGAGCACCTCATGATAGAGCACGTAAGCCACCGGCGCCAGGGCCATTGGCGTGCCCGGATGCCCGCTCTTGGCCGCCTCTACCGCGTCCATGGAGAGCGTGCGAATGGTGTTGATTGCCAGTTGTTCGATGTGTTGGTCTTGGGTCGAAGCAGCCACGTTTTCCCTCGAACGGCAGAAAACCCAGGAAGGCATACCCCCGCCACGGGATACGCGAACTACTCAAACCATTTAGCATAGGGAAGCGGACAACGGTCGTCAACGCGACCGACTCGTCGGAAATAGGTCCGTTTACTGAAAAGGCCCCGAGCGGGGACATGAAAAATCGGCCCTGGAGAGCGGCTGCGTCGATACCGGTCTTGTTCCAGATTATTCGGCGTCCGGCGGCGGCCTTCCTCAGCCCCGAAGGGGCGCGTGAGCCGCAGTGGCTCGGGACTAAGTATCTGCGCAGAAATAACTTGGACAACTTCTTGTGGTGCAGGCGTCCCGCCTGCACCGAAAACCGCAGGCGAGACGCCTGCACCACAACCAACAATCGACCATGTTATTTCTGCGCGGTCGCTTAGCTACAAGGACACCCTGTTCACGGTCCCGGTCGGGGCAGGGGTCAAATACCGGGTGAGCGATTTCCTCGCCGTGCGCATGGAATGCGCCGACTTCATGGCATTCGGCGGGGGGCGGACCCTGGAGTTGATCCACAACGTGACCACATGGTAGCCGAATTCGCCAGAATTCGGGCCGTTTCCAGCGACGATCCCCGAAGTCTGGCGACTTCGGCTACGACTTCATGCCGCCGCGGGCACGGCGCGGCTATCGTTTCAGTTTCACCGGCAGGCGGTCGATCTTGGCCGCGAGGATGAAATCGTTCTCCGACAGTCCGCCGATCGCATGCGTCGTAAGCTCGATCCAGACGTTGCGGTACCTTTCGAGGTGCAGGTCGGGATGATGCCCCTCCGCCTCGGCAAGCTCGGCAACCTTGTTAAAGAACTCAATCCCCGCCGTGAAGTTCTGCATTCGCCAGTCTTTGCGGATGCGCTGCCCATCGTGGGTAAGCTGCCATCCGTCGACCAAAGCAAGGCGCTCTTGAGCCTCGTGCAGATCGTATTTCGGCAGCCCCCCTTCGCACGGGGAGCACTTTTTGGCGGCCAGAGCATTTGAGGTTTGGGTTACCATGACAGGCTGACTCCAAATCATAAACGAGTCGGGTGAAACGCCTGTTGGAATTCTTGCGAGCTACCGGGGCGGGTCAAGCCTGTAACGCAAGGACCACATGGTCGCGTCACTCCGTGACGCGAAAATTCGGTCTCGCCAAAGACCGAGCCACATGACGGGGAGGGCGTTTCCTACGGCGATCCTCCCAGGATCAGGGGGCGGCTGCCGCCACATGGCGGCTGGCCAGGTGGCCGTTGACAAGATGGGGCATCCAGAGGGCCTTGTCGACCAGTTCCACGAGCACCTCGGGATCGAAGGGCTTGCGGAGATAGTACGTGCCGCCCGCGGCGTGGCTTCGCCGGATGATGTCGGGGATCTGGGCCCCGGAGAGAAACATCACCGGAACGTGCTTGAGCGTCGGGTCCTCCTTGATCCGTTGACAGAGCTCCAAGCCGCTGACGTCGCCCAAGTTGATGTCGGAGAGGATCAGATCGGGGGCGCGGGACTGCGCGAACCGAATCGCGGCCTCTGCGGTCTCGCAGCAGTGACAGATGTAGCCCGCGCGGTTCAGCGCGGCGGCCACGTTGCCGAGCACGTCCGGTTCGTCGTCGATCACCAGGACCAAAGCCTGCTTGCGATTCTCATACATGGCCGGTGGGACCCTTCGCATCAAGTGTGAAGAAGTGGTCGCTGCTTTCTCCCCTATCTCTTTCTTCGTCGGCAATGTCACCGGCATTGAGCAAACCTTGGCCAACCCGTCTAACCGGGACGTGCCGCAAGATCGGCAAGACCGAACGGCACGGACGTCGACGGATAAGAGGGAGAGAGGGAGAGGGGGAGAGAGGGAGATTACGTGCCTTTCTCTTCTCTCCCTCTCTCCCCCTCTCCCTCTCTCCCCCTCTCCGTGTCTGCGAGCGTCACAATCACCAGCCCGTGACGGTTCGCAAAATCGACGGTTTCGGGCTGGTCGACGACGATCGTGCGGTGGGCCTCGATGGCCAAGACGCGACCGCCGGCCTCGACCATGGCCTGGAGGGTTCCGAGGCCGATTGTAGGGACGTCGAAACGCATGTCCTGATGGGGCTTCGCGACCTTAACCACGGTGAACCCGCCGACCGGGCAAAGGGCCCCCGCGCGCCGGATGCAGGCATCGGTTCCCTCGATGGCCTCCACGGCCAGAACCGCCTGGGCTTTGACGGCGACACTCTGGCCCACGTCGAGCCTGCCCATCTCCTTGGCGACGGTCCAGCCGAACGAAATGTACTTCGACTGCCATCCGGAGGGGCTGCGCCGGGTCAACTGGCCCGGTTTCACCAGCAATTCGGGGGCGTAATCCGTGGGCGGCGAAAACCGGATCCCATCGGCGGCGAATTGGTCGACCATCATCTGAAGGAGGCTGTCGTCGCGGCAGTCTTTGCGGCGGGTCAAGAAATGGGGGACCGCGGCTTGGATCATCCGCCAGTCGGGCAGGGTACGGAGCCACATCCAGGGTTGGAAGAGCAGGGTCTTGTGGATCTTGCCGGCCATCACGGCCTCCGTCACCTGGTGCCGTTTGAAGTAGCGGATCGCCCGCCCCAACTTGCCCAGGCCGATCCAACGGAAGTCATGACACCGCTGGGCAAGGCTGGGATCGGCGTGCCCGACCAGGCCCAAACAGTACGTCTGGCGGCCTTGCCGCCGGAGCGATTCGGCGATCACCAGCGGATAGCGCCCCCAACCGGCCAAAAGGCCGATGCGACGATCGGCCGGCATTTGCGGCGACGCGTGATGCGGTTGTGCCCCCATGGTCTTGTCCGGCTATGTTGCGGCGGACTTTGAGAAACACGAATTCAGCGGTGTCGCGACGATCTTCATTCGATGGTTTCGCCATGCTCGCGAAGCAATCGCTCGACGTCGGTCTTGAGTTGCTTGAGTTGCCGCCGCATTTCCGGGAGTTTGCTCAGGGCCGCCTGCTTGACCATCTGTTCGCGTTCCGGGGTGGCGGGAATTCCGACCACCCGGGCGTTGTCGGGCACGTCGTTGATCACGCCGGCCATCGCTCCCAGCACGGCCTTGGCGCCGATGTGGACGTGATCGCGCACGCCCACCTGCCCCGCCATCACCACGTAGTCTCCGGTGGTCGTGCTCCCGGCGATTCCGACCTGGGCGCAGAGCATGTTGTGACGTCCGATGCGGCAATTGTGGGCGATCATCACCTGGTTGTCGATCTTGGTCCCCTCGCCGATGACCGTGGAGCCGTAGGTGCCGCGATCGACGGTCGTGCCCGCCCCGATTTCCACGTCGGCCTCCAGGACCACGTTGCCCAGTTGGGCGGACAACCGGTGGCGCCCGTCGACACACGAGTAGCCAAAGCCGTAGGCCCCGAGCACGGCTCCGGCGTGGATCACGCAGCACGGCCCCACCACGGTGTTTTCGTAAAGAACGGCGTTGGGGAAGATGGTCACCTCCGGGCCGATTCGCGTGCCGGGCATGATCTGGACGCCGGCGTGGATGGTCGCGTTGTCGCCGATCTCCACGTCGTCACCGATCGTGGCGAAGGGATGAACGTCGACGTTTTGCCCGAGCCTCGCCGTGGAACTGACGGCCGCTAACGGGCTGATGCCGATACGCTCGGGACGCCGGGGGGGACGGAAATAGGCGACCATCGTGGAGAACGCCTGATGGACGTTGTCGGCCTGGATGACGGGAATGCCGTTGGGAAGCAGCGAGCGGGGAACCACGGCGGCCGTGGCCCGGCTTTGCGCCAACGAGCCGTTCTTTTCCGCCCCGTCGATGAGGGTGATATGCCCAGGTCCGGCCTCACCGAGGGGGGCGGCACCAGAAACCACGAGGCTTGCATCCCCTATCAGCCGGCCATCCACCATTGCCGCAAGCTCAGCCAGGGTCGCTTGCATGAGTCGCCGTCCTTTTGACGAGAGTCAATCCATTGGCATCCCCCGGATGGCGGAGCCGGGGTAATAGTGTCTGATCCTACCCAATCCCCGCAAACCGGGCAAGAGCAATAGTCCAGGGAGCCATCGAAGTCTCCAATCGCCCCCTTGATTCTGCCTTGCTGACTGCTCGGTTAGCAGTTGAAGTCTGCCCCCGGGGTCCTCTCGTTCATAAGTTCTCTGCGGATTGACACTTACAGTTCAATTCAGTATTCTGAGCGTACGGGGCACACCTGGGGTACCTGGCGGCCGGTTCTAGTCCCACGCCCTGAAGGAGACTGCCATGCGAAACCGTAGGAGACAGCCATGTTCACTTCCGGGTGCGCTGGCCTCCGTGCTACTACTCGTGCCAGCCGTCGCGTCTTCCGCGATTGTCTTGGACGGCAACTTGCCCGAGAACCTGGCTACGAAAGCCCGGGTCTCGGCCAGCAATCAGTTCGACGACAATTATCGGCCGCAGATGGCCACCAGCGGCGTCCTGCCGTCGGACTTCCAGCCGGACGGCGGCGACTGGGCGGTCCGCGGCACGCAGAGCGGTTGGTTCGAGCTGCGATGGAAAGAGCCGGTCGAGGCGGCCCAGATCATCTACTACGCCCGGATGACCAGTCCGCTTGTGGAATGCTTTAAGGACTATGCGGTCTATTTGAACGACGAGAAGAAGCCGGCGGCACAGGGGACACTGGAGCATCGCCGCGGCCCGCAGAGGATCGGCTTCCCGAAGCAGCGCGTGACGAGAATCCGCATCGAGTTCCTCTCGTCGCATCCCGATTCGCCGAACCCTGGCGCGGCGGAGATCGCCGTCTATCCATCGCCGGTCACCGAAGCGCAGTTGGCCGAGATTCGGATCCCACCGGAAGAGAAAACGCCCCAGGCGCTGGCGTTGCGCAAGGACCTGATTGCCGGGCGGTTCGGCTTTCGCGAGATCCTGCTGGTCAAGCGGAAGCCGCTGAACATCTCCCACGTCTACGTGTACCACGTCGAGGGATACCGGCCCGGCGGCGGTCTGTATATCTTCCGACACGGCGAGGAGCTGAAGTGCATCTTCGACGCGGGCGAGGGGATGATCACCACCGCCGACCTGTCGTACGACGGCCGGGAGATCGTCTTCGCCATGCGCCGCGGCGGGCATATCGCGTCGAATCCCGTGGCCCACATCGAGGACATCTCGCGATACGCCGAGGAGAAGAGCAACTACCACGTCTTCCGCATCCGCATCGACGGGACCGGGCTGGAGCAACTGACGCACGGCACGTACAACAACCTCGACCCGTGCTGGCTGCCCGACGGCGGCATCGCTTTCATCTCCGACCGCAAGCCGGCTTACGCCTATTGTTACGTGGTTACTTCGCCCGTCCTCTACCGGATGGATCGCAACGGTTCGAACCAGCGGCGGCTCTCGGCCAACTACCTGATGGACTTCACGCCGTCGGTGCTGGGCGATGGGCGGATCATCTACACCCGCTGGGAATACGTCGACCGCCCGGCATGCCCGATCCAGAGCCTCTGGGCGATCAACCCGGACGGCACCGGCCTGGCAGGCTTCTACGGCAACCGGGTGATCTCCCCGGGCACGTTCATGGACGCCCAGCCGATCCCCAACACCAGCAGCGTGATCGCCACCGCCACCAACCACAACGGCCCGTGTCGCGGCGGGATCGTGGCGATCGATCCATCCAAGGGGGCCAACTCGCGCGAAGCGGTCCGCAACCTGACGCCCGAGATTGACATCTACGCGCACCGCATCGGCGGCGGGCCGTACGGCAATGGCATGCTCGACCGCGGCATCCACGGCGCCTACGAGAAGCCCTTGGCGATCGACGAACAACGCTTCCTGGTCTCCAAAGGCGGGGTGATCCAGATCCGCGACTTCGACGCCAACGCCGCGTCGCTGCTCGGCCCCCGCGACGGGATGGGGTTCTACAGCCCGCAACCGATCCGCAAGCAGCCCTTGCCGCCGGTGCTGTTCGGCAATGTCATGGACCGCATGGCCCAACTGCCCGCCGACGGCAGCGTCTCGGGCTCCTGGGCGACCGTCTTTGTGCAGGACGTCCACAAGGGGCTGGAACCGCATGTCAAACGCGGTGAGATCCGTGAGATCGCCGTGGTGCAGGAGATCGAAAAGAGCACGCACACCCCGCAGAACAACCACCAGCCCGATGGCCCCGGCATGCGGAACATCGCGGTGTTCGGGTTCCAGTTCCCGCTGGTCTCCTGCGGGGCGACCTATGCTCCGAAGAAGGTCTGGGGGATGGCCGATGTCAACGCGGACGGCAGCGCGGCGTTCCGGGTGCCGTCGGAGGTGCCGATCTATTTCCTGGCGCTCGACGCCGAGGGCCGGGCGGTGCAGCGGATGCGAACCTTCACCCACCTGATGCCGGGCGAGATCCAAGGCTGCGTGGGGTGCCATGCCGACCGCAACTCGGTCGCGCCCCGCGGCGGCAATCACCTGGCGATGCGCGGCGCTCCGCAGGAACTTCGCCCGCCGGCATGGGGCGTCAAGGGATTCAGCTATCCCGAGGTTGTCCAGGGCGTGTTCGACCGGCACTGCATCGCCTGCCATAACGAACGCGAGCAGGCGGGCAAGGTGGACCTGACCGGCGACCTGACTGACTTCTTCAACGTGTCGTACGATGTCCTCTGCCGCACCGGCACCCAGGCAGAGAACAATTGGATCAGCCACGGCAGCCCCTCCGGGGCCGAGTTCGACAAGGTCCGCGGGATGAGCCCGTTTGTCGAGTGGATCTGGACGATCAACGGAGCCGAGACCAACGTCCTGGAGATTGCGCCGCGGCGCTGGGGCAGTCCGGCCAGCAAACTGGCCGAGATCATCCGCAGCGGACACCCGGACAAGGACGGCAAGCCCCAGGTCAACGTGCCCGGCGAGGACCGCCGCCGGGTGTATCTCTGGATGGACCTGAACATCCCGTACTACGGCACGTCGTCGTCCAACCACAAGGACCAACTCGGCAGCCGCCGGATGATGCCGCTGGACCTGGACTCAACGCTCAGTGAAGTTGCCTCGCGCCGCTGCGCCGAATGCCACGCGGGAGGCGTTCCGCGAAAGTTCTACACCCGCGTGATGAACCCCCAGAAGAATAACTTCCTCTTGGCCCCACTGGCCGCGGAAGCCGGGGGCACGCAGAAGTGCGGCAAGGCGGTCTTCCGCTCGACCGCCGACCCGGACTACCAGCGGATCGTCCGCACCTTCGAGCCGATCCACGCCCTGCTTCGCCAGCGCCCCCGCGCCGACATGCCGGGATTCAAAGAGCTGTGCGACAGCCCGGCACAGTAGAGAGTCAACGCATTGTCAACCACGCGGCGATTCAGTACACTAAAGAGCACGCGACGTTTTCTCCCGAAGAGGGACGCCCCCATGAGTATTCTAGCCCTCCCGCCGGACCTTGGGCAGTACGTGCAAGAACAGGTCGCCGCCGGCAGATACCAAACGGAACAGGAACTGGTGGTCGACGCGGTCCGCGTGTTGCGCGAGCTGCAGGTCCGGCAGCAGCAATTCCATGAAGACGTTCGGCTGGGCATGGAGCAACTCGAGCGGGGTGAGTTCATCGAGTACGACGACGCAGGGCTGCGCGGACTTATCGATGAACTCAGGCTCCGCGTACAGAATCGCCGCGCGCCAGAGCGTTGAGTCCGACGATTCTCTATCAACCATCGGTGGATGGGATCGAGGTCGCGCGCGTCGTGCATGGGGCGCGCGATGTCAGGTCGCTTCTAGAGCCAAACGAGTGACGCGGCAGCGAAGAGCGTTGTGAGGCTTGGCGAGGGGCGTGGTTTGCCGCTGGACGCGGCTGTAAGATTAAGAGGGTAAGCCAAAGAACAAGGGGAAAGAATATGGCCGAGTTGACGATTCGAGAAATCGAGCCCGCGATCGTGGCGAAACTGAAACAGCGCGCGCAACAGCACGGTCGAAGCGTCGAAGAGGAACATCGGATGATCCTGCGGGAAAAGTTGTTGGGAGATGATGAGGGTCCGCCGGTGATGACTTTCGAGGCGTACTTGCGAACGATGCCTGACGTGGGAGCGGACGAAGACTTTGCCAGGATCGAGGGAGCGATCCGCGACGTCGCACTGGGGGACTGATGCGTTACCTGCTCGACACTAACGTGATCTCCGAGTTGCGGAAAGGCTCGCGATGCGATCCGGCGGTGGCTGCCTGGGAACAAGCGGAGTTGATTCCGCAAGGTGGAGCCGTATCGGTGATCACGATTGGTGAAATCCGCAAGGGCATTGATCTGATCGCACAGCGAGATCCGGAGCAGGCGTCGCGATTGGAGTCTTGGCTCCAGGGGCTGTATCGGAACTTCGCCGCCCGCATTCTACCCATTACGACGGATGTCGCCGAAGAGTGGGGGCGCCTGAATGCAAAGCGGCCTTTACCCGCGGTGGATTCGTTGTTGGCCGCCACCGCAACCGTACGCGGCCTGATTTTGGCGACGCGTAACGTCAGCGACCTTCGTGATGTCGGAGTACGCGTTGTCAATCCTTTCGAGTTTGGTTCGTAATGATCGCGCTCTTTGCGCGCCGGTTTATGCTCTTGGCCGAGTACCTCCATGCCAACCCCGTACGTCGAGGATTGGCCGTCTTGGCCGAGGACTGGGAGTGGTCGAGCGCACGTTGGCATGCCGGGCTGCGACCCGCACGAATCGAGATCTCTCAACACGCTTCCCGTGAACCATGAGACGGTGCGCCGATGGCGCGAATTCACGAGGCTCGGCGGAATGACGCGCTGGCAATGGAGGCTGTGCCCTTTTCGCACCCTGCCCTACTTCGCTTGAGAGGTGACCCATGCGACTCACGACACTTCACGTCGAGAATTTTCGCGCACTGGAGTCTATCGATGTGACACTCCATCCGATGACAGTCATCATCGGCGAAAACGACGTGGGCAAGACATCTTGCTTGCTTGCCATCCAAACGCTTTTCGAGTGCCCCAAACTGGACCTAAAGACCGATTTCTTCAAAGGGGACACAACCCGCTCGATCGTTATCGACGCCACGTTTGCGTGTGCGGCTCCAACTGACGCAAACGCGGAATTCTTGTGCGCCCCTGGCGACCTAATCCGAGTACGTTGTACGTACCACCTCGCAAAGCCCCGCACAATTGAGGTTATGATGCGAGTCCCGAAAGACCCCGAGTTGCGCGACATCGATGGGCAAAATGTTGGCCCGCTTAGATCAAAACTCAGCGAGCTTGGGTTGTCGACAGACAACAAGCTAGACAAGCCCACTGCGCAGAGGATTCTTCGCGAGTATGTTTCCAACCTTCCGCCGGAGCATTTCGTTGAAGAATGGTCAGAAATAAGGGAACAGGCTCTGGCGAAGATTCTTCCTGAGTTTGTCTTTGTTCCCGTACAGCGAGATCTCGACATATCCTTGCGCATGAGCGAGACCTCGCTACTTGGGAAACTCTTCAGACCCTTGTTTAAGGAAGCTCTAGCCAACGCCGAACTGGACGCGAGTCTCAGGGAGGTGCGCGCGCGCTTGAAAGACTGCGCAAGCGAAAGGGTACGCGATCTGCAAGGATTGTTGCGGGACCAACTCAATAACCAGTCCGTCTCATTGACACACGATGTGGACATGGACCCGATTAAGGGTGTCACATTCGACTTTGGCATGGACGACGAGCGCGCCAAGGATATTCCGATCGCCAATCGTGGCGCCGGAGTTCACAATAATTTGGTCCTTGCTATGTTTCGTCTCCTTGCGAAGTATGGCGCGAAGGATTTCATCCTCGCGATTGAGGAGCCGGAGAACAGCCTCCACCCTCGCGGGCAACGCGAAATGCTTTGGGCGCTGCAGGATCTCTCAAAGACAGCGCAGGTGATGTGCACCACACACTCGAGCGTCTTTCTTGATTTGGGCAGATTGGAGGACAACATTGTGCTTACGCGCACGTCCGACGGCAACACCATCTCGCGCTCGTTCAAGGCTCGCGATGTCGGCACACTCCGCGAACTGCTCGGCATACGCGTGAGTGATGCTCTCCTGAGTGGCGGGGGCAACTGCGCTCTCATCGTGGAGGGCCCCACAGAGCTTCACGCGTATCCTCACTTCTTCCGAATGGCCGGACACGACGCACGTGCGCTCGGTATCTCTATCATTGACGCGGAAGGTTGCGACTTCCAGAGAATTCGGCGATTGCTCTTGGTCTTGGGCGTATACGAAATCCCTGCGATCGTTGTTCTTGACCGTGACGCGGAGAAGACCGCCACGGAGCTTGAGGCGTATGGTCCGGGTGGAGAGTTGGCGAACTTGCGGGGCGTTCACCTCTTGAAGAAAGGGACATTCGAATCATATATCCCACTCGATGTGGCGCTCGACGTGATCAATCAGCGCTATGAGGGCCAGGCGATCCTGCCAGAGGAGGTTGACCTACAAAAGGATCGCTTGAAAGAGTTTCAGCGACTGATCTACCAGAAGAAGGGCCTAGGGGCGCGATTCGAGCATTTCAAAGTGGAATTTGGAGAACTCGTCGGGCGACGAATGCAGGACGCTGGGTTTCCGGTACCGCCAGATATACTGGCGATCATCGACCAGGCGAGGGCAATTGCCACAGAAGTGTGAATTCCTACGTGCCGCGCGGGTGCGCCTGCTTTGGCGCTCGGGAATCGGTGTGCCACTTCCCTGAAAGGGCCTTGGATGTCAAGGGGGTCCTGGTGTGTTTTATTGCGTAGCCTGAGCGTCGAAGTCTGGGAAGGCTTCTTGAGGTCATCCGGGTGAGTGGTTTCCGCGAAGCGCGCGGGTGCCCTTGCTTTGGCGCTCGGGAATCGGTGTGCCACTGCTTGACCGCTGCCGGAGCAAGGGCTCGATCGTCGGCCTAAAGCTCATCCCGGCAGCGGTCAAGCAGTGCGGTGGGATAGCCCCGGGCCCGAACCGCGCTGCTTGGTCGCTGCCGGGCGGCGTGATTTCTTTCGCCGAAGCCGTTTGCCGATAGCGATCAGGCGGTGGCACACGCGCGGTTGCCCTATCGTGGGAGACGTGATAAACTACCATAAGAGCCACGTTCTAGGCGAGGGAGGCTGGTTATGGTGGAGAATGCTCAGACGGCCACGATGGCATGGCGATACGAGGTCGAGGTGCGAGAGAACGGTCGGGTCGAGCTTGCTGTGCCCTTGACCCCGGGTTCACGGGTCGTGGTTCTAGTGATGGAGGAATCCGGGGAACCATGGCACGAGTTGGCGGCAGCCGCGCAAAGCAGTCTCGACTTTTGGGACAATCCTGAGGACGATGAGGATTGGAATCGTGCTGCAGCAGGGTGATATCGTTCTGATCCCCACTCCGGGAACGCCATACGTAACATGATTTACTCCGCTTCACGGAACGCCACGGAGGACGTTCCCCACAGTGATCTCGCCACTCCATGAAGCTGCTCGATTTGTCACGATCCAGATCCCAACACACTCAGGAGACGCTCCGACCATGACCCATCGTCGCAATCTCCCCAGGCGTGCGATCCTCAAGGCAGCCGGCTCGGCGGTCGGGCTGACGGCGCTGGGCAGCGCCGCTGACGCCGCGGACCGCCCCCGCAAGGCGGCCGAAGCGGCCGAGCCCGCTCTCCAGTTCGACAACGCCGGTTTCTACGCCGGCGGCAAGTTCGTGGTCGAGAAGGCGAAGGACGCCGTGTTGGCGCTTTGCCGGCGCCATGGCTACCCGGTCTTTCCCGGTTTCCGCGAAAAGCTTTGGGTGTCGGACTACGGCAAGGGCGAGTTCACCAAGCTCGGCCTGGCAGCCTGCATCTTCGTCAACAACGAAGAAGACCGCTACATGATGCTCGACATTTTCCTCCTGCCCCACCAGATGCTACCGGAGCACTGGCACGTCGATGGCGACAAGAACCCCGCCAAGCGCGAAGGCTGGCTGGTTCGCTGGGGACTGAGCCACATTGTCGGCATCGGCGAGCCGAACCTCGGCAAGGAGGTCGCCGTGCCGAAATGCCACATGGGCGGGAAGGTGACGGTCGAGCACGAGGTGGTCGCCGGGCCCGGCACGTTCGTCAAGCTGGCGGAGGTTTTCTCGCGCCACTGGCAGTTCGCCGGCCTCCAAGGGGCAATTATCACCGAAGTCGCCAACGTCCACACCGGCTCGGCCGTGCGCCACTCGGACCCGGACATCGACAAGTTCTTTCGGAGTCAGTGACGTACCGGCGCACTGAGACGGTGCACCAGTGATTCCTTCCACTGTTCGTTCCCGCCCGGTATATTGGCCGGGAGGGCGCCTTTCTTGGCTTGGTAGTATCTATCGAATGCCTAACTACATCGTCCGATTCGGGGCCATGCGACTCGTGGGAGCGTTTGCCCCGACCGGTGAGCAACAGTACCAGCGAGGGGTGAACGTCATCGTGCGGACCGAGCGCGGGCTGGAGGCCGGGCAGGTGCTGTGTGAAATGGACCCCGGTTCGCAGGAAAGCCCCCAGGCCGCCCCCCAGGGGCAGATCCTTCGCGCGATGACCCCTGACGACGCCCACGAACTGTCTCGCATCCACGACCAGGAGCGGGAAGAGTATCGCGTCTGTTTGCGCTCGATCGCCAAGCTCAGCCTCGAAATGCAACTGGTCGACGTCGAACACCTCTTCGGTGGGGAGCGGATCGTCGTCTACTACCTCGCCGAGGGGAGGGTCGATTTCCGCGAGTTGGTCAAGCTCCTCGCCGGCGAGTTTCAAACGCGGATCGAGATGCGGCAAATCGGGGTCCGCGATGAAGCCAAGCTTCTGGCCGACTTCGGCGACTGCGGCAAGCCGGTCTGCTGCAACACGCATCTGGTCGAGATGCCGCCCGTCTCCATGAAGATGGCCAAGCTCCAGAAAGCGACCCTCGACCCGACGAAGATCTCCGGTCGCTGTGGGCGGCTGAAATGCTGTCTGCGCTACGAATACGAAATGTACGAAAAGCTGCAGAAGGATTTGCCGCCGCTGGGCTCTCAGGTCCAGACTCCGGAAGGCCCGGCCAGGGTGGTCGGGCACGAGGTCCTGGCGGGCCAACTCCTGGTCGAGACCGACGATCGCCGCCGGCGGCTTGTCGACCTGGCCGACGTGGCCCTCCTCGAGGCCCAATCTCCCCGCGAAGCGGCGAACCACGAGGCGTCATGAGCGATCCCCAGAAAGCATTTTTCGACCTGCTCCGTCACGATCGGCGCTACCGGCCCGAGGCCTATCAGTTCCTGTGGGAAGCCCTCAATTTCGCCCAAGAGGAACTGA
Organism: uncultured Planctomycetaceae bacterium; assembly: GCA_964438165.1. GTDB lineage: Bacteria > Planctomycetota > Planctomycetia > Pirellulales > Thermoguttaceae > CALFBP01. Next base: position 16,774 of record CAYTJV010000092.1, read on the forward strand.
AAATGGGCGCGCCGCGGGTGAGCGAGTTGGCTTTGGGCCATGAGGACCCGGCCGCACAGCACAACCCCCAGCGGCACGTCACCGGCCCGGAGCTCTGCGAAGCGGCCCGGCAATATGCCCTCCGCCAATACGGCCTGATGGCCAAGACCGTGCTCAATTCCTGGGGCATCACGAGCACCGGCGATTTCGGCGAGATCGTATTCAACCTGATTCGCATCGGCCACATGCGCAAGACCAAGGAAGACCGCCGCGAGGATTTCGACAACGTCTACGATTTCGACGCTGCGATTGAGCAGGAGTTCCGCATCACCCTGCCCGAGCCCTAGGCGATTCTCCGAACCGTGGGCCGCTCCAGGAAAACGCCGAGCAATCACCGCACCGGGCCGGGCATAGGCGGCCCGAGCGACGCCGATTTGCCCCACCCACGTCGCGGTCCGAAGCCCAATCCA
>CAYTJV010000093.1:0-13830 GCA_964438165.1 uncultured Planctomycetaceae bacterium
AAGGTGACAAGGTGACAAGGTGACAAGGTGACAAGGTGACAAGGTGACAAGGTGCCCCCAGCCTCTTCACCCTGTCACCTCTTCACCTTGTCACCTCTTCACCTCCCCTCCCTCCGGTTCGCGTTGTGGCTGCGGCCCTGGGCGGGTATAATCGCGGCACGTTGGTGACGCTAAGATTCATCTGGACCGGGAGATACGCTTACGGAAGCAGCACGGGTCGGGATCGGTCACGATACGCATCGGCTGGGCCCCGGCGGACCGCTGTGCCTGGGTGGGCTGCGGATTCCGCACGACCGGGAATCGGTCGGCCACAGCGACGCCGACGTGCTCTTGCACGCCGTCACGGACGCCCTGCTCGGCGCAGCCGCCCTGGGGGACATCGGCGAGATGTTCCCCGATACTGACCCCGTCAACCGGGGGCGCGACTCCGCCGAAATGCTCCGCGCCGCCCGGGATGCGGTCGCGGCCGCCGGCTGGAAGATCGCCAACGTTGACTGCATTGTCTTCGCCCAGCGGCCGAAACTCCTTCCCTATAAGGCGGACATGCGGCGACGGCTGGCGGAAATCCTCGGCATCGACCCGGGGCAAGTGGGGGTAAAAGCCAAGACCGGCGAGGGCCTGGGGGAGATCGGTCGCGAGGAGGTCATTGCGGCGCAGTGCGTCGCGTTATTGGAGTCCGATAAATCATGATCCGCGTCTACAACACTCTCTCCAAGAACAAAGAACCTTTCCAAACCGTCCAGTCCGGCAAGGTGGGCATCTACCTCTGCGGACCGACAGTGTATAAGCCGAGTCACATCGGCCACATGGTCGGGCCGGTGATCTTCGACGCCGTCAAGCGCTACCTTGCCTACTCCGGCTACCGGGTGACGCTGGTCATCAACATGACCGACGTCGACGATAAGCTGATCGCCGAGTCCAGTGCCCGGCAAGTCCCCATGGCCCAATTGGCCGAAGAGATGATCGCCGACTACATGGCCAACCTCAAGGCGTTGGAGATCGACACCGTGGATCATTTTCCCCGGGCCACGGAGCACATCGGGCACATCATCGACTTCACCGGCGCGCTGGTGAAGGAGGGCTTTGCTTACGAGTCGGAGGGGGACGTGTACTTCGACGTGAGCAAGGCCCAGGACTACGGCAAGCTCAGCCATCGGACCCTCGAGTCGATGCAGGTGGAAGGGGGCAGCACCGCGGAGCGGAAACGCAGCGCCGCCGATTTCGCGCTATGGAAGAGCGCCAAGCCGGGCGAGCCGTCGTGGCCCAGCCCTTGGGGAAACGGCCGGCCCGGGTGGCACATCGAGTGCTCGGTGATGAGCGGGCAGTTGTTGGGCGAGACGTTCGACATTCACGGCGGCGGGCTGGACCTGGTTTTCCCACACCACGAGAACGAGATCGCCCAGAGCGAGGCCCGCTTCGGAAAACCCATGGCCCGCTACTGGATGCACAACGGACTCATGCAGGCGTCCGACGAGGTGGGCAAGGTCGGCGGGCGGCAGACCCGGCCCTCGGAAGGCGACAAGGAAGCCCAGGAGAAAGGCAAGATCAGCAAGTCGCGCGGGGCGAGTCCGTTCAAGGAGCTGCTGGTCGATTTCGATCCCGAGACGATCCGTTTCTTCCTCCTTTCGACCCACTACCGCCGGCCGATCGACTTCGGCGAGGTGCGAATCCGCGAGGTGCAGACCGGGTTGAGCACGTTTTATCGGTTCTTCAAGCGTTACCAGCGGGTGACGGGCAAGAGCTTCTACGAGATCGTGCCGCCCGCCGAGCGCTCGCAAGGCGATTTCGACCCCAAGGACGATCCGCTCTTGAAAGCCGTCGCCGAGCATCGCGAGCGGTTCCTGGAGGCCATGGACGACGACTTCAACACCGGCGGGGCGGTGGGGATTTTGTTCGATCTGCTGCGCCGTTTGAACAAGTTCGCCGACGATGAAAAACTCGAAGAGCCGGCCCAGCGCGACAAGGCCAAGCTGGCCGCCCTGGAGCAAGGGGCCAAGACGCTCCGCGAGCTGGCCGCCACGCTGGGCTTGTTCCGCACGCCGCCGCCGGAGAAATCGGCGGGCGACGGCGACGCCCTGGCCGGCAAACTGATCGAGCTCCTGGTCGAAGTCCGCGCCGATGCCCGCAAGGCCAAGAACTTCGCCGCCGCCGACAAGATCCGTAACCGGCTCGCCGAGATCGGCGTGACTCTCGAAGATCGGCCCGGCGGCACGGAATGGACGGTAGTCCGTGGATAATGCTAAACGCATTCTCGGCGTCGACCCGGGACTGAACGTCACCGGCTACGGCGTGCTGGAGGTTGTCGCCGGCAAGCTGCGGTTGAGCGAGGCCGGGGTCGTGCGCGGCCGATCGCACGGGACGCTCGCCGGCCGGCTTGCGGAGATTTTCGCCGGGATCCGCGAGGTGATCGTCTCGCTCCATCCGGCTGTGATGGCGCTGGAAGAGCTTTATTCGCACTACGACCGGCCGCGGACGGCCATCCTCATGGGCCATGCGAGGGGAGTGATTTGCCTGGCCGCCGCGCAGGCCGACGTGCCCGTGGTGCCGTATTCGGCCACGCAGATCAAGCGGATCCTGACCGGCTCGGGCCGGGCCCCAAAATCGCAGGTCCAGCACGCCATCCAGTACGAGCTGGGCCTGGCCCAATTGCCCGAGCCCCCCGACGTGGCCGACGCCCTGGCCGTCGCCTTGTGCCACTACTACCTCAAGGAAAAACCGGCGGCAGTACGGACAAATGCACGAGAAAGAAAAGGATGAACAGGAGGGAACAGAGGGAACGGAGGAAGCAAGCCAATCCTCCGTTTCCTCCTGTTCAAAGCCCCCTTCACGCTGAACAAGGAACATCGCGTTGATTACGAAAATCACGGGTCAGTTGAGCCAGTTGTTCGAGGACGAGCTGACGCTGAAGGTCGGGGCGTTTGAATACCAGGTGCTGATTCCCGAGTTCGCCCGGCGGCAACTCCAACGGTCGCTGGGCACCGAGATCAGCCTGCACACCATCGAGTACTTTGAAGGCAACCCGATGCAAGGGCGCATGACGCCGCGCCTGATCGGCTTTTTGAGCGAAGCGGAGCGGGAGTTTTTTGACTTGTTCTGCTCGGTGGACGGGGTGGGGGTGAAAAAGGCGCTTCGGGCCATGGTGCGGCCGGTCAAAGAGATCGCCACGGCCATCGAAGATCAGGATGCGAAAACGCTGTCGGCATTGCCCGGCGTGGGCCCGGCGACGTCCGAGCGGATCATCGCCAAGTTGCGTCGCAAGGTGCCCAAGTTCGCCCTCATGGTCACGCAGGAAGAGGCCCGCGAAGCCGAGGTCGCGCCCGACGTGGTGTCGCAGACCTTCGAGATCCTCTGCGGCCTGGGTCACACCGGCAGCGACGCCCGGCGCCTGTTGGACGCCGCCCTGGCCGCCAAGAAGAAATACGCCGACGTGCAGAGCCTGCTCCAAGCGATCTACCAGCAGAGCCACCCGACGTAGGGAGGCGGCTAGGACTTATCCTTGCCAGCGGTGCGAAGGAGCGGGGCGGTAAGTCTCTCGTACAGGGCGAAAAGAAACTCCACCCGCTGACGCTCGGTGGTGAACGGCTGCGTGCGGTAGCAGCGATCCACCGCACGGTCCAGGGCAGCGTGGGCTTTCACCAGCCTGGAGGGCATGGCCGCCGGGTGGTAAAGGTCGGCGAGTGTCACGCCCTTTTTCAGATGCTCTTCGCGCGCTTTGAGAACCTCTTGCGCTGCCGCCTCCACTGCCGACCGCCGCTTCGCAGTGGGCGTCTGCGGCCATGGGTAGTTGTTATAGACCAGCTTCGCGGAGTAGCGATAACGCGATTCCAATCGCCCGCACACTTGCCGCACCCAGGCCATGTGCATCGACGACGTCAACACGCCGAAGTGGTAGAGCGTTGCGTTTGGGACAATCTTGACCAGGTTGCTGCATAGAATTCGAGGCGTGAGGAAACCGATCGGAATGTACCTCCGGCGCTCGGAACTGACTTCCGGCAAAACGAGATATTTGCTCTTCGGCATGTTCTCCACGTGAAACCGCGTGGGCCGTTCCGCCAGTTTCTTGGTCGGCGCGCTCTTGCTGTTGAGGCGGAACTGGCGCACCGCGGTGACCCGCTTCATGGCTTCGGGCATCTGCCGGAGCATGTCGGGCGGACACTCGCCGAGCCAGAGGCACCATCGCTCCAGGGCGTTGATGAACTCATCGGAACCAAGCCATCGCCGAAAAAACCGCCTCGCCTTGGGCTCCGCCTTGAGGAACTGCGCTTTCTCTTCCCGCGTAAAAAGGTAATTGCCGTCGTCGATTGGCTTGTTGCCGATGCCGATCTCCGGAACCTGGCACAGAGGCTTGCCGCGGTTGACGATAGCGCGGTCGGGTCCCTCCACGAGATACGGGCTGATATTCTTCGCGGTCGTTACGGTAGCTCTTTCGTCCTGACACTCGTAAATGCGTTTGTTCGCAGCGTCGAAGTTGGCGAAGCCGACGATCACGACATGCACGCGGGCCTTGCCGCGGGCTTCGCTCTCCCAAGCAAAGGTGCGATGAGCGAAGTGGATTTTCAGCCCAAACTGCCGGAAGAGCGGGTTCCAAAGCGACCCCACTTGCTCGCCTTGGCTGATCGAGCTGGTCGACACGTAACCGACAACAATCCTGGTGCCCTGGATGTATCGTGCCGCCTTGAAATACCAACCAGTCACGTAGTCGAGCAGTCCGCCGTTGTCGATGTCGCGCGTGACGAGGGCCATATCGGCGCGTTGTTCGCTCGTCTGATATTTTCCGCCCACGAACGGCGGGTTCCCCAGCACGTAACTGCACTGCCGGGGTGGCAGAATTTGCTCCCACTCCAGATGAAGCGCATTGCCGCAGACGATCGTGGGGCTCTTCACGAGCGGCAATCGCACGAAGTATTGCCCGAATTCCCCGGAGAGCCGCACGTTCATCTGGTGGTCCATCAGCCACATGGCCACTTCGGCGATCCGCGCCGGCCACTCGCTGATCTCGATGCCGAAAAAGGCGTCCACGTCGACCAGCGAGAGGGTTTCGATGTTCAGTTGCTGCTGCCTGCCGTTGAGGGCCTTGAGCACCTCGATTTCCAGCAAGCGCAGCTCGCGATAAGTGATCACGAGGAAATTGCCGCAGCCGCACGCCGGATCGAGAAACCGCAGCCCGGCAAGTCTCTTGTGAAACTGCCTCAGTTGATTCTTGTTGCTCTTGATGCGATCGAACTCGGCCTTCAACTGGTCGAGGAAGAGCGCGCGAACCACCTTCAGAATGTCGCGCTCGCTGGTGTAATGGCCGCCGATCTGGCGGCGCTCGCGCGGCGCCATAATGCCCTGAAACAGCGATCCGAAAATGGCCGGCGAGATGCACGACCAATCGAAGCGCGTGCAGGCGAGCAGGCTGTTGCGCATGTCGCGGTTGAGGTCGGCAAAGCCCAGTTTCTCCGCGAAAAGATCGCCGTTGACGTACGGGAAAGCGGCCAGCGTCTCGTCCAGGTTCTTCTGTCGCTGCTGGGGCGGTGTGTTGAGCACATCGAAGAGCCGGGCGAGATGAATCCCGAGGTCGGAGCCATCCGGCTTGGTGCGATCCTCGATATATAGCCGGAACGCCTCGCGCTCAAAGATCCCCGTACATTGCGCGAAAAGACAAAAAAGGACCCGCACCAAGAAGCGTTCGAGCTCGTGACCCTTGTATCCGCCCGCCTCCAGGGCGTCGTGGAGGTCATCCATGATGCCGACGGCACGCAGATTGATCGGGTCCTGGTCTTCGAACCTGTGTTGCTCGTAGCCCGGAATAAAGGCGAAGTCGTGGATGTGGCGGTGCAACTCGTCCAGCGGGAATTCGATCCTGTAGCCGCCCAAAGCAGTTTGCTGGGAAGGGTCTTCTGGCTCCAAATCGAGCAGGCTAATCCGTGCGAAATCGGACGCGATCACGTAGCGAGGCACTTCCTCGTGCCGGCCGGCACTGACGAGGTTGCCAATGTAACGGTGAGCCTGCGATTCCGCATCTTCAAGATCCTTGCCCAGGCTTTTGTGCTCCACCAGCAACATCCCGGGCCAAAAAAGGTCGATGTGCTCATAATTCCCGGAAAGATTGCCCACCCGCTCCTCGAAATTCGCCACGGTGCGGCGGGAGATGCCGAAGACGGCGAAGAACTCGTTCCAGAACGTCTGCTTTTCGGCACTCTCACTGCTCGCACCGGCCCACCGGCGGGCGAATTGGATGGCATTCTGACGGATCTCGTTCCAGGAAATCGGCATATCCGATGGTCGCAGCGCAAGGTGGCGAAGGGGGGCCGGGGGCGCAGGCTCCCTGCCCGACTTAGGGGCGATTCTACCGCGCTCAGAAGCCTTGTCAACGACGACGAAACGAGGCCGGTTGGTCGATAGCTGCACCCACGCTACGCCTATCGGAGAGTTCTAGACGCGCCACCCGAGCGTATACGCATTTCGGAGGACGTCACTCCGTTGGCTCCGTCCTATTCGACTCCCGCCTTTGGCTGCGCCGCTGGAGCCATTGTTCCAACGAGGCGGGGCTCTCCGTGGATTTTTTGCCCGACAATAATCCTTCGACCCCGATATCCTCGTCGAGATCGGGCCAATGGATGCCGTAGCCTGCGCCGCTGATCCGAAAGTTCAGGCGTTCCGGCGCCGCGGCATAGGCGAGTCGCGGATACCAGCCGATGGGCACGGAAATCGTCCGCCCGTCTTCCAAGTCGACCGACAGCGTATCCTCCGTCACTGCCACCCCGGTAACTCTTGGCATAGGGTCCGCCTCCCCTGGAAGCAATATTCTGCTATAATGGCCGGAATAGTCAACACCCGTTCACAGCGCGACCAAGCCGATTGCATCATGCCCCGCGAGCCGATTCTCACCCCGCCGACACCTCCTGCTGACGATGACCGCGATCTGCGTCCGCAGCACATGCGGGAGATGGTGGGCCAGCGGGAGGTGTATGCGCGGCTCCAAATCGCCATCGACGCGGCCAAAAAGCGGGGTGAGCCGCTAGGGCACATCCTGTTCGACGGCCCGCCGGGTCTGGGGAAAACCACGTTTGCCACCTGCATCCCGCGGGACTTGGGGGTCAGCTTTCAGATCGGCAGCGGGGCGACGCTCAAGGCCCCCAAGGACGTCGTGCCCTATCTGACCAACGCGGAGGAGGGCTCGGTCCTGTTCATCGACGAGATCCACCGCATGCAGAAGGCCGTGGAGGAGTTTCTTTACCCCGCGATGGAAGATTTTCGCATCGATCTGATACTGGGCGAAGGCATTAACGCCCGGACGCTCAACATGCCGCTCCGCCCATTCACCCTGATCGGGGCGACGACGCGGACCGGTCTTCTGTCGGCCCCCTTGCGCGACCGCTTCCAAATGCGGGAGCACCTGGATTTCTACACCGTTGAGGAATTGGCCGAGATCGTGCGCCGCAACGCGGGCAAGTTGCGCATCCCAATCAACGACGACGCGGCCGGTGAAATCGCCTCGCGAAGCCGGGGCACGCCGCGATTGGCGAATAACCGCCTCCGCTGGGTCCGCGACTACGCGACTAGCCGCGCCGACGGGCGGATCACGCTCGCCGTGGCCCGCGATGCCCTGGCCATGCAAGAAATCGACACCTTGGGGCTGGACGGCCTGGATCGGAAGTATTTGACCACGATCGCCCGGGTATTCGGCGGCGGGCCGGTGGGCGTCGAGGCCGTGGCCCATACGATGAACGTCGCCACGGACACTCTCATTGATGAATTGGAGCCGTTCCTTTTGCGGAGCGAGCTGGTGGTGCGCACCCCACGGGGCCGGAGACTGACCGCGACGGGGTTCGATCACCTCGGCTTGAGTCCGTCGCCCGATTCGCCTGGTCAGCAGCGGGAGTTATTCTCATAAGTAGGGAATTTCCTGATAGGCGAGATGGGTAAGCTATCCCGTTCCGCACAAGATGTAGTAGTTTGCTAGTAACAAGACACCAGTAGTAGTGGATCGCAGCGTTTCTAACTCGCCCGCGAAAAGATAAAATTACCACTTTCGATATAATTTTCATATTTTCAACCTATGAGGGGTATTGCATCAAAGGCGACTATACGTATGATGATGAGTTAATGGTCGCTTTTCTTGCTGGCTGGCGTTCGTTAGCGAAGGGAGTCATGCCATGCTCGCCATAGCCCCGGGATGGGAACTGAAGGTCGATCGTGGGCCGGGTTGGCTGTGGGTGAAGATCGAACGCCCTGAGGCCTATTGTGACGACACTCCGCCGTTGGCCGACGAAGTCTGGACGCAACTGGAGCGCCACTTCGTGTATCGGCTCGTCTTGGAACTGGATGATGTCGAGATCCTGGACAGCTACTTGCTCGGGCAACTCATTTCGCTCGACAAGCGGATCCGGGGACACGGCGGATTGTTGCGGCTGACGGGCGTGAGCCCACTGAACCGGGAAGTCCTGCGGACCCACGGACTCGACGGCCGGTTCTCCATCTACGGCGATCTGACGGAGGCATTGATGGGCGCTTGCCCGCGCCGGCCCCGTTAGACGCCATGATAGAATACCATGTGCATTTCACCGTAGGGCAAGCTGCTAGCTTGCCCATGGGTAGTGCCGGGGCAAGCTAGCAGCTTGCCCTACGATTCAGCGCATCTGCGGCCCTCAACCGGGCCTGCTAGCCGGTGCCGCCCAACCAGGCCGGCAATTTGCCCGCGGGCGGAAGGTTGACGACCCACGCCTTTGTTAGCGTCGGCAAGGCCAGGACTTCGGCCAGGGCGTCTGCCGGGGGCTGGGAATCCAGGGAAAGCACCCCGATGGCCTCTCCGCCGGGCTTGTTCGTCTCGCGTCCCACCGACATGTGGGCGATGTTCACCCGGTGCTTCCCGAAGATGCTTCCCACCTGGCCGATCACCCCCGGCACGTCACGGTGCCTGAAGATCATCAGAATGCCGTCCAGATAGCTCTCCAGGCGACACTCGGCTTTCTGCACCAGCCGGGGCATGTTGTTGCCAAACAGCGTGCCGGATGCCACGGAGGTGCGGTTCTCGCTGACCACTTCGGCCGTGACGATCGAGTGGAAGTCGCCCACGTCGCTGGAACGCTCTTCGAGGAGCTGGATGCCCCGGTTTCGCATCAGAAGCTCGGCGTTCACGATGTTCACCGGCGATTCCATGGCATGTTCCAGAAGACCCGCGGCAAACGCCGCCGACAACAGCCGGGTATCCTTCTTGGCCACTTCGCCGCGATAATGGAGCTTGCAGGCGGTCGGCGGGGCGTGGTCGACTTGCGTCAACAGCAGGCCCAGCCGATAGGTGAGGTTAAGCCAACCGCGGAGATCCTCCAGGGTCTTGGGATCCAAGGGCGACATGTTGACCGCCTGGCGGATCGCCCCGGTAGTGAAGAAATCGACCAACAGCTCCGCCGCTTCCACGGCCACGTTCGACTGGGCTTCCTCGGTGCTGGCGCCTAGGTGCGGCGTACACAACACGTTGGGCATGGCGAACAGTGGACTGTTGGTACACGGCTCCGATTCATAAACGTCGAGGGCCACGCCGCCGAGGTGCCCGCTCTGGAGCCCTTCCACCAGGGCGGCTTCGTTGTAGATCCCGCCGCGGGCGGAGTTGATCAGCCGTGCGCCCTTCTTGAGGAGCTTGATTTCCGCCGGGCCGATGAGGTTCTTCGTGGTCTCGTTGAGCGGCGTGTGTACGGTGAGGAAATCGACGTGGGGGAGCATTTCCTGGGGCGCGCCCATGGTCTTGATCCCCAACTCCTTGGCCCGCTGCACGGAGAGGAAGGGATCGTAGCCGAGCACTTTCATTTCCAGGGCCAGGGCCCGGACGGCAACCGCCTGCCCGATCCGCCCCAGCCCAATGATCCCCAAGGTCTTGCCGGCCAACTGCGTGCCCATGTAGTGCTTGCGATCCCAACGGCCCTCCTTGAGGCTCTGGAAGGCGGGGGCGGTGTTCCGCGCCAGGCCCAGCATCAGGGCGATGGTGTGCTCGGCGGTGGAGATGGTGTTCCCGCCCGGGGTGTTCATCACCACGATTCCCTGCCGCGTGGCGGCCGCGGTGTCGATGTTGTCAACCCCGACTCCCGCCCGCGCAATCGCCTTCAAGCGGCCGTTCCCCTCCAGCACCTCCGCCGTGATCTTCACCCCGCTGCGGCAGATCGCGCCGTCGGCCTGCAAGAGGGCGTCGCGGAGCGCGTGCCCTTTGAGTCCCGTGCGGACCTCCACCTCCACGGTCCCTGCCGACTCCAAGAGATCCAGACCCTCAGCGGATAACTCGTCCAAAACGATGATGCGTGGCATTCCTGTGAACCTCACCCAATAAAGGCTTCAAACTTGCCCCGGAGGGGCACTTGAGAATAGCCCAGCGATTTATCGCTGGGATGGGAAGAAAGAGACCTCGCGCAGTCCCGGAGGGACGGCTGAAATGGCGCCGGCGCCCTTATTTCAGTCGTCCCTCCGGGACTTGCGGCGTTTGCTGACTTCCACGCCCCAGCGATGAATCGCTGGGCTATTTTCAAACGTCCCTCCGGGACGGACAGGCAGCCACTCACCTCAGAATTCATTGCAGAACTGACGAGCAGGCACACCAGGGAAAAACATTGTGCTGCTGACACTCTGAGCCGTTCTTCGGCCCCGGCGGTCGGCATTATCTCAGCCATGTCCGTATCCTACGATCCATCTCTTCATCGCTGATCGTGCGCCCAGCGTCCGAATCGGCCAGACCTCGTTGGATCATCACTTCTTCATGCGGCACGACGTTACCGGTCTCTATGTCACGGATTCCCCGTTCGACTTTCTTCTCCACGTAGAACTGATACATGATGTCATCCCACATGGCATTATCGGGTATCCGGTCCAGAAGTTCCCTGGCCTCCTCTTTGGCGGTGCTCATAAAACGCTCCTCTGGCTGTCCCGAACGACACGGGTCAATCGATTTCGTGGGTCTCAAGGCCCCCCGCCAGGATCTCGCTGGCGGCGGCGACCCCTGACCCCAACTTAACCGATCGGCCCATCTCGACAAGTACCAGTTCCATGGCGGCCAGGGCCGAGAGGATGTCCAGCTCATCAATCCTACCGAAGTGGGCGATGCGGAAGATCTTCCCCTTCCAGCGTCCCTGACCACCCGCCAGCTTTACCCCGAAGCGAGATTCCAGCCGCTTCAGAAAGGTCTTGCCGTCGATCCCCTCGGGGAAATACGCGGCGGTCAGGCTGTCGGCCGGCCGGGCCGCAGCCAGCTTCATGCCGAGGGCCTCAATGCCGGCCCGGGTCGCCCGCGCTAGCAGCCTTGCCCGCGACCAAACGCTCTCAATCCCCTCGGCACGGATTTCGCGGAGCGACTGGGCCAAGGCGGCAACCAGAGGTATCGCGGGCGTATAGGGGGTATCCGACTCAGCCAACGCCTTCCGATATGCCGTCAGGTCGAAATAAAAAGCCTGCCGATCAATGGTCTCGATCTTGCTCCACGCCTTGGGACTGACGGTAACGAACGACAGCCCCGGCGGACCCATCAGGGCCTTCTGGGCCCCGACCACCAGCAGGTCGATGCCCCAAGCATCGGTGCGGCACTGGATCGCCCCAGCGCCGCTGATCGCATCGACGACCAGCAGGGCGGGCGTTGCGGAAACCACGCGCCCGATCCCCTCGATATCGTGCGCAACGCCCGTGCTGCTCTCCGAGAGGGTGGTGTACACGGCTACGGCGTCGGGATGCTGGGCCAGCAGCCTCGCCACGTCCTCCGGGGAGAACGCTTCGCCCCAGGGGATCTCGTGCCGAGCCACGCTGATACCGAAGGCCTCGCAAATCAGTCGCCATCGCTCGGAGAACTTCCCCGACTCCAGAACGATCGCCTTCCCGCCCCGCGGCACCACGCTGGCAACCGCCGCTTCCATGGCCCCCGTGCCCGAACTGGAAATCAGGAGCACGTCGTGCCGCGTCTGGAAGACGTATTTCAGACCGTCAAGGACTTCCCCAAGAAGCTGCCGAAACGGCTCGGTGCGATGGTGCCGGATCTGCCGCGCCATCGCCAGCCGGGCTTCTTCGGAAACCTGGGTTGGGCCGGGTGTCAGAAGTCGGTAGTTCGGCATACCACAAGGATGGGGGACTGAAGGCAAAGGCCGCAACGGAGTTCTCTAGGCGGCCAGACCGACGAATCGCCCATTGTATTCGGAGACAACGCAGACTGCGATAGGTTCGCTGCCCCCTCCAATATGCGGGTGCGATCCCGACGACGCCAGCCATCGCCAACCGTAGTCGCCTGAAAGGCGACGATACAACAGCCCCGGACAGCGCCCAAAAGGCGGACTTAGCTCAACTTGGTAACCACATCCCCGTCCGCGCCCTTGGTAGAGCACTTGGAAAGGTCGGTGATTTTGTCAGAATTGCCGATGATAAACCAATCGGCCCCCGAGGAGCCGGTGAGCTGGTCCAATGCCTCGTCGACGACGTCGGTGTCGCTACCCGACGTGTCGAGACCGCTGTCCGCGGCCTTGTTGGACGACCACCAGGTGCTAAGCGCTCGCAAGAGGGCGAAATCGTAAACGTGCCCATTCAAAGAAGCGCCGAGACTGTTACTGTTGTCGTTGAACGTGCCGGTCAGCTCGCCGGCGATGAGGATGTCGTTCCCCGCGGAGCCCACGATGCGGTCGGCGCCCAACCCGCCGATGAGCACGTCGTTGCCGGAGCCGCCGGTGATGTTGTCGTTCCCGGCCTCGCCCCAGATCACGTCGTGCCCGGTCCCGCCGTCGACCGAGTCATTGCCGGCTCCGGCATGCACCTCGTCGTCGCCGGCACCCGCCTCGATCACGTCCCTGCCTGAGCCGGTCGTCACGAGATCGTTGCCGTCGCCGGAATGGACTTCATTGTCGCCGTCGCCGGCGTGGATCACGTCGTTGCCGCCGTCGGTCCAGACGCGGTCGTTGCCGTCGCCGGTGGTGATCGTGTCGTTGCCGGCGCCGCCCCAGATCTTGTTGTTGCCGCTTGGGTCGACGATCGTGTCGTTGCCCGAGCCGCTGCGCAGGTAGTCGTCGCCTGTCCCGCCGTCGATGCGGGCCGGCACGGTGATGCTGTGCCCCACCTTGACGCGATCGTTGCCGCCGAACGTGTAGATCGAGATCGAGTTTACGTCGACCGCGTCGAACAGCAAGTGTTGGTGAACGCTGTCGTTCTCATGCACGTCGTCGGCCTCGTCGGCGTCGTCATCATCGTCATGGTCATGCCACTGGGTACCCAGGCGGAGATCCACGCGGATCTTCGAATCGTGCTCGTGGACATAGATGATGTCCCGCTCTTCGGTGCCCACCACAACGATCTCGTTTCCCACCTTCGCCACCCCGTAGGTCGTGTAGGTGCGTGCAACCGGTATCGCGGCGTTGCCCGCCTTGTCCTGACCGGATACTTCGACGGTGTGCGCGCCCGGAAGCATGAGCATGCTCCCTGCCTCAACAACGGACACCGTGTTGCCGTCGATCTTGACAGCCGCGGTGTCAACACCCGAGAGGGCGATCTGGTCAGCGACCACCCAGGCAAACGACGTACCGGGGAGATAGGTGTCGCTGTCCGGCGTCAGTGTGATCGTCGGGGCCGTCTTGTCGATGTTGATCCCGTCCACGGTGAACGTGGCCGAGTTGCCCGCCAGGTCGGTGACCGTGCCGACCACGCTCTGGTCGGCCCCTTCGCCCAGGATCGTGGGCCCGGAAACCGTGTCCACCCCCGAGAGCCCGTCGGCGCCCACAAAGCTCACCGTCACGTCGGCGTTGTACCAGCCGAAGCTGTTGGCCAGCCGGTCCGGCGATCCCGTGATCGTCGGGGCCGTCTTGTCGATGTTGATCCCGTCCACGGTGAACGTGGCCG
>CAYTJV010000093.1:13930-17213 GCA_964438165.1 uncultured Planctomycetaceae bacterium
ACCAGCCGAAGCTGTTGGCCAGCCGGTCCGGCGATCCCGTGATCGTCGGGGCCGTGGTGTCGATCTTGATCGTCTGGCCATGGGCATCCTCCATGGCGTTAGCATTGTCTACGCTCCAATAGCTGATGCTGTGGATCAGGTCCTCGCCGAGCGTGAACGGCCCAGAGTACGTCTGTTGTGACCCGCCATCGACCGTGTAGTAGGTGGCCCCCACCCCTAACACGGTGTCAGTGGCCGATAGCGTTACCGTCACCGCGCTGGTGTGCCAGTCGTTGTTGCCGGCCGTTCCAGCCAGCGAGGCCGTCGTGCTCGGCTTATCGTTGACCGTGATCGTGAATGTCTGGTCGGCACTGGTGTCCAGGCCGCCGTTGGCCGTCCCGCCACCGTCGTGCAGATGCACCGTGACCGTGGCGATACCGACAGCACCGGGCGCCGGCGTGTAGCTCACCGTCCCGTCAGCGGCCATCGCCGGCTGCACCGAGAACAGGCTGTTGTTGTCGTTCGTAACCAGGAACTCCAGCACTTGGCCCGACTCATCCGACGGCCCCGGGCTGATCGCCATCGCCCAGTTGGCAACCGACTGCGAGCCAGAATCCTCCAGCACCAATTGGTCGGCACCCCTGACAAATGACGGCGCGTCGTTCACGGCGGTGACGGCGACGTTCACCGTCGCGGTAGCCCAGCCGCCGTCGCCGTCGCTGATCTTGTAGGTGAAGGAGTCGCTGCCGTTGAAGTTGGGGTCAGGCGTATAGACGATGCGGTCGTCCGTGGTGTCTAAGGGGGTTCCGTTGTCGTCGATCCTGGCGGCGCCGTGGGCTCCGCTGGATACCTCGACAATCTGGAGCGGATCGGCGGGCCCTGCCGTATCGCTGTCGTTGGCCAGCACGGTAACGACAATCGCGCTGTCTTCCTCCGTGGTTGCCGAGTCGTCCGTGGCGACCGGAGCCACGTTGGCGACCGCGACCGTGAGCGTGTCGCTGGTCGCCGCCCCGTCGTCGTCCGTCACCGTCAACGTCACCGTGTAGCTGCCGTTGTCGGCATACACGTGCGTGGGCGTCAGCGTTTCGCTGGCCGCGGTCCCGTCGCCGAAGTCCCAGGCGATCGTGTGCGTGTCCGCCGATCCCGCGTCCGTGAACGCGCCGGTGAAGCTCACCGTGGCCCCCTCGTCGGCCGTTTGATCCACACCGGCGTTCACCACCGGAGCCACGTTGCCGACCGTGACGGTCAGCGTATCGCTGGTCGCCGCCCCGTCGTCGTCCGTCACCGTCAGCGTCACCGTGTAGCTGCCGTTGTCGGCATACACGTGCGTGGGCGTCAGCGTCCCGGTTGCCGTGTCCCCGTCGCCAAAGTTCCAGGCAATCGTGTGCGTGTCCGCCGATCCCGCGTCCGTGAACGAGCCGGCGAAGCTCACCGTAGCCCCCTCGTCGGCCGCCTGGTCCTGCCCGGCGTCCACCACCGGCGCCACGTTGTGGACCTCGATGGAAAACGCCATCGTGGTGTAAGAAGCAGGCGAGCCATCGTCCGTAACCCGCACCACCACGGGAACAATCGCGGGTCCGTCGACCGTTCTCCAGGAAAAGACTCCGTTCGGGTCGATTGTCGCACCAGCCGGGGCCAAGTCCAGGCGATAAGTCAGGTTATTTGGTGGAAGATCGGCGTCGAATGCCGATATATTCAGACTCAGCGTGCGTCCCTCATCGACTATTTGGGTAGGCACAGCCACGATTTGCGGGGCTGAGTTTACTTCACCGACAGTGATCGCAATCGGCGCGTCGGTATTTGTCAGGCCGTCATTGACACTGACAAAGAACTCATAGAGTCCAGGGCCTTGCGCCTCCGTCGGTGTCCATTGAAAAACGCCGGTCGATGCGTCGATCAGGGCCCCAAGCGGCTCGCCGACCAGTGAGAAGGTCAAACCCTGTGGCGGGAAATCTCCATCAAATGCCATTGCGGGGAAGGAGAACGTCTCCATCTCGCGGATCGTCGCCGCCGTTGGCGCGAAAAGGACTGGCGGCTGGTTGACTTCGTTTACCGTGACCGTGATGTCCTGTTCCGCGAACAGATTCGGCGGATTGACGCCGTCATCCGTCACTCGCACCCTAAAGAGATAAACTCCCGGACCTTGCGTTTCATCGGGCGTCCAACTGAAAGCCCCGCTCGTCGAGTCGATTGTCGCTCCGGCCGGACCAGGGGCCAGCGAGAAACTCAGACGGTTCGCAGGAATATCGGGATCCGTCGCCACGGCCGTGAAGGTCAATGCGTTTCCTTCATCCACCGAGACCGTATACGGAACGCCGGTCAACGCCGGTACGGTATTGACCTCACGCACGGTCAGGGTGATCCCCGCGTCGGTATTGGCAACCCCGTCACTTACCCGCACCGTGAACGGATATGTCCCGGGGCCCTGCGATTCGGCCGGGTTCCAGGTGAAGACGCCGCTCGTCGAACCGATCGAGGCGCCGTCGGGCGCCCCCACCAGCGAGAACGCCAGTCCTTGAACCGGTATGTCGTCATCGGTCGCGCTCGCGGTGAAGGTGTACGTCGATTGTTCCGGAATGGTCACCGACGTCGGCACCCCGCTCAGGACCGGAGCCAGGTTCACTTCATTCACATGGATCGGCAGCGTCGAGGCCGTGGCCGCGCTCCCATCGCTCACCCGGAGCGTGAATGTATAATTCCCCGGCCCTTGCGACTCGGTTGGGGCCCACGCGAACTGACCCGTGCCCGAATCGATCGTCGCTCCATAAGCATCGCCGATCAGCGAGAACGCCAGGCTCGCGGCCGGGTTATCCACATCGGTTGCTTGCACGGCAAGAATGAAGGGGGAACTCTCGAAGATTGTCACGCTCGCCGGGAGGTTGGTGAACACCGGGGCGTCATTCACTGGGTCGATATTCACGGTCACTGTCGCCGACGGCGAAGTGGCCAAACCATCGTTGACGGTAAAGTCGAACGAGGCATACGGCGAACCGTTGGCGTTCGTCGCGGGGGCGAAAATGACCCGGCGTTGCGAGTCGGTAACGGCCGTACCTGCCGCCGTGATCGGCGCGCCGCGCGTCACCCCGTCGGACGTCTGATACAACGCACCCGCGGCCGGTAAGGCGGTAATCGTCGCGGTCAGTGGATTGCCGTCCGGATCGGTCCCGGCCAGCGTGATGGGCAATAGCTGATCCTCGCTACCTGTCACGGCAGCCGGCGTCGCGCTCGGCGGCTGGTTATCTCGTACGGCCCAAGCCACGGCCTGTTCCAGCAGTTTATCAGCGTAACCGTAACGCAACTCGCC
>CAYTJV010000094.1:0-17205 GCA_964438165.1 uncultured Planctomycetaceae bacterium
GCCTCTGCGAGGAGCAGCCCGGTCTCACGCTGCGCCAAGAGACGGTCGAAGACCCGGTCGTGGAACGAGCAGAAGGAGAGGGGGAGTGGAGGAGTGGAGGAGTGGAGGAGTGGGGGAAAACACTTAGCGATCTCCCCCACTCCTCCACTCCCCCACTCCCCCTCTCCCTCTCTCCCTTCTCCGTTCGCGTGCGAAACGATGCGGTCTATCGGGCCCGGGCCGTGGTGCTTTGCGCCGGCACGTTCTTGCGCGGCGTGCTCCACTACGGCGCCCAGACCATCCCAGGCGGCAGGGCTGGGGAGGAAACCACGTCCGGACTGAGCGAGGCCCTGGTGCGGCTGGGTCTCCAGCTCGGTCGGTTCAAGACCGGCACCCCGCCGCGGCTCCACGGCCGCACGATCGACTACTGCGGGCTCGAACTGCAACCGGGCGACGAGCAGCCCCAGCCGTTCTCGTTTCTTACCGAGCGGCTCGAACTCGAACAGCTTCCCTGCTGGATCACGCACACCAACCCGCAAGTACACGAGTTGATCCGCGCCAATCTGCACCGCGCCCCGATGTACACCGGCCAGATCCAGTCGGTGGGGCCGCGCTATTGCCCGTCGATCGAGACCAAAGTCGTCCGCTTCGCCGACAAACAGCGCCACCAGTTGTTCCTGGAGCCGGAAGGCCGCTCGACCCACGAGGTCTACGTCAACGGGCTGTCGACGAGCCTCCCGCGCGACGTGCAGGAGGCGATCGTGCGCGGCATCCCCGGCCTGGCAAAGGCGGAGATCCTCCGCTACGGATACGCCATCGAGTACGACTTCGTGCCCTCGGAGCAGTTGAAGCCGTCGTTGGAGACGAAGCGGGTCGCTGGGCTTTACCTGGCCGGACAGGTCAACGGAACCACCGGATACGAGGAGGCTGCGGGACAAGGGCTGCTGGCCGGCGCCAACGCCGCCCTGTCCCTGCAGGGCCGCGAGCCGCTCGTCCTGCGGCGCGACCAGGCCTATCTCGGCGTGATGATCGACGACCTGGTCACGCGCGGCGTGGACGAGCCGTATCGCATGTTCACCAGCCGCGCGGAACATCGCCTGCGCCTGCGCCACGACAATGCCGATCGGCGACTGACGCCTATCGGGCACAGCCTCGGCCTGGTCGATCACGCACGGTGGGAAAGGCTGGAAGCGAAGGAAAAAGAAATAGCCCGGGTAACTCAGCTCTTGCAGACAACCCGTTCGGGCGACACCACATTGGCGGCGCTTTTGGGCCGTCCACACGTGCAATGGGAGGAGCTTGTGGAGCGGCTTCCCCAGTTGGCCGAGGTGACGCCGGACGTCGCCCAGCAGATCACGCACGACGCCAAGTATGCGGGCTACTTGGGGCGGGAACAGATCCTCATCGAGCGCCAGCAGCGGCTACTCGAGCGGCGGATTCCCGAGGACTTCGATTTCGCCGCGGTATGCCACTTACGGGCCGAGGCGCGCGAGCAACTGGGCAGGTTTCGTCCTGCGAACCTTGCGCAAGCGGGCAGGGTGAGCGGGATAACTCCGGCCGACGTTGCGGTGCTGCTGGTCCATCTAGAGGGGACGAAGAACCGTCCAAAAGGGCCCAAAAAACTCTAACTCCTTTGTCGTCAACAAGTTAAAACTTCATTTCCAGTATTGACACGCGCGGAAAGCTGGTTATAATTGACCGGCATTGGCAAATTCGGTAATGTCGGCAGGTCCGGAGGAGCCTGCTATCTGTATGCAGTGTCGCGAGTTATAGAGTCTTTGGGCATCTGCGAATACAGGGCTACCTACCGGGGACTTTAACACGGAGGACCAGAAATCCTCGGGCGAAAGCGGCCGACGTTTGCCATCGAGGATTTCGCTGAGACTAGCTATCACCAGTGGCTAGGAAGAGGGATGCGAGATTACCCATGGCAACGAAGACTGTGTTCACGACCGGCGAGGCAGCCAAGATCTGTAAGGTCAGCCAGCAAACGATTATTCGTTGCTTCGACTCCGGCCAATTGAAGGGATTCAGGGTACCAGGCAGTCGGTTTCGTCGGATCCCCCGCGACCAACTCTTCATCTTCATGCGGGACAACGGCATTCCGACCGACGCCCTCGAGAGCGGCAAGCGGAAAGTTCTCATCGTTGACGACGACGAGGAACTCGTGGAGTTGATCTCCGATGTTTTGGGGCGTGACGGGCGGTTTGAGATCCGCACCGTCAACAACGGGTTCGATGCCGGGATGATGGTCAAGGAGTATCGCCCCGACCTGATCGTGCTCGATGTGATGTTGCCGGACATCAACGGCAAGGAAGTCTGCCAGCGAGTCCGCAGCGACCGGACCATGAACGACGTGAGAATCATCTGCATTTCCGGGATGGTTGAGGAAGACCGGGTGGGCGAGCTGAGAGCGGCCGGCGCGGATGACTTCATGCACAAGCCGTTCGAGATCGAGCGGCTGGTGGCCCGCATGTGCCAACTGCTCGACATGGAGCCCGTGACCGCTTAATCGCGTCGCGGCCCTGGTAGCCGAATTCGCCGGAATTCGGGTAAGTGCTTGCCGTCTCCCGAATTCTGGCAAATTCGGCTACGACCCCATGAATAATCCGGGCTAGCGTTGCCCGTTTCGGACGCCATCATGCGCCACCTTCCCGCCATCGTTTGCGGGCCGGGCCGCTGGGTATTGCCAATGGCCGACCGCTCGGCCTCCCTGCAGGCCGAGTTCCTCTTGGCCGAGGACCGTGTCGAACTGCCCAGCGCGCTGGCCGACGTGTTGGGAATTGATCCGCCCATGCTCATTTGGACCGCGGTGACGGCCGCGCGGGACGAGTTCCATCCTTCGAGTGTCTCGGAGCTCGCCGGATGGCTGGCCCAACGTGCCCTGGCGGTCCTTCAGTGGCCGCCGGAGTCGCAAGATCTTCCCCGACCCGCAGAGGAAGGGACGCCACGCTTGGTCGACTTGGTCCGCGAGAGCCTTTCCTTGGGAGCAGTGGCCGCGGAGCTTGCCTCGGCGGGGTCGGCCGCCCAGCGCGAGTCGGCCACGTTGGCCGGGCTGCTGCACAACGCCCCCGCATGGTTTGCCCGGTCGGACGCCGAAGGCGCCGGCGCGGTGCCCGAGCAGCTCTCGGAGTGGCTTTCGGGGCAGTCGGGCGACGCAGCGGAAACGGTCGCACGGGCAGCGGCGATCCTGGCGGGAGACCGTCCCGCGCCGGACATCGACGTGGCGGCCATTCGGCGCCGCGCCGAGCAAGCGGCGCGAGCCTGGGCGACCCCGCTTCCCGGCGCCAGCGAT
This sequence comes from uncultured Planctomycetaceae bacterium, assembly GCA_964438165.1. Taxonomy (GTDB): domain Bacteria; phylum Planctomycetota; class Planctomycetia; order Pirellulales; family Thermoguttaceae; genus CALFBP01. The sequence goes on from CAYTJV010000094.1 coordinate 3,275, forward strand.
CGCCTCCCAATCCTCGCCGCCCGGCTCGCGCGGCTCGAACAGTTGGAACTCCGCTTCCAGGAGACGCTGGAATCCGAGAAACTCGAGGCCATGGCCGAGCTGGCCGCCGGGGCGGGCCACGAGATCAACAACCCGCTGGCGATCATCGCCGGCCGGGCCCAGTTGTTTCTCCAGGACGAAAGCAATCCGGAACGGCGCCGCGAGGCGGCGATCATCGTGGCCCAGGTCAAGCGGGCCCACGAGATGATCGCCGACCTGCGGCTCTTCGCCCGGCCCCCCCAGCCCGAGCCGCAAGGCTTCGACCTGGCCGCCTTGGTCGATGCTCTGCTCGCGGAATCGGCGCTGCCGGCGGCAGAGCGGTCGATCGAGATGGTGCGCACGGGTCACTGCGGACCGCTGGCCGTGGAGCTCGATCCCGCCCAGATCAACGTCGCCGTGCTGGCCCTGGTCCGAAACGCCCTCGAGGCGATCGGTCACGGCGGGCGCATCGAAATTGGATTGGAGGGCGACGAGAGGTCGGTTACGATCCGTGTGGCCGACAACGGACCGGGGATTGTCCCGGAACACCGGCGGCACATTTTCGACCCGTTTTTCTCGGCTCGCCAGGCCGGGCGCGGACTCGGAATGGGATTGTCGAAGTGCTGGCGGATCGTCACGAACCACGGGGGGCAGATCGAGGTCGAAAGCCAGCCCGGCCAAGGCGCCGCGTTTACCGTGCGATTGCCTCGCCGCTATTGCCCCACATAATGCAGCATACCATGAGCAGAGACGTTGCCAATCCGAATGCGGTTGCCTGTGCGGCCACGCCGGCCACACGGCTGGCTGCCGAGTTGGCCCGGTGTTCGGCCTACGCGCTTGCGGCCCTGTTGCTGACGGGCGTGGGCACGTTGTGGTGCCGGCGCTGGGCCATGGCCCTCCAGCAGCCGTTGGATTGGCCGAGCCTGCTGTTGGTGGGTGCGATCGCCGCCGGCGCCGGCGCAGCAGCCAGAACGCTCTTCCGTTGGCCTGCGCCGGCGGGAGAAACCTGGGCCGCGACTGGCGCGTTCGACTGGTTCGTGTCCTCATGCCTGGTGGCCTGGGGGATTGCCGTGAGCTTGAGCGGCACTTGTTCCGGCGGCTTGATCTTCTTTTGGAGCATTCTGGCCGGCGAAGAGCTCTGGGCATGGTGGAACGCATTGGGATTGGATCGGCGGCTCCGGAGCCTCGGGACGGCCCTCGGCGCCCACGACGACTTAGAGGCTGTCCGGAAACGGGGACAGGCGCCCCACATCTTGTGCGAGACGGACGTGCTCCAGGAGTTCGTTCGCAGCCGGCAACCCGGGGGCGCCGAACTGCTGAGCGGTTGGATGCGGGTGCCGCTGGCGCCCGGACAGCGGAGCGCCGCCGTCCACCTGGCGTTTTGTCCGCCTTTCGTCCGCACGCCGACGATCACGGTCGCCCAGCAGGAAGGGCCCGCCGCCCGGGTCAAGGAAGTCCAGGTGCTCCCCTTCGGGGCACGGCTCGACCTGAAGCTGGCCCAGGCGACCGAGACCAGCGCAAGCGTACTGCTGGAAATCGTGGTTCAGGCCACTCCGGTTGAAGGATGAGAGATGAAGGATGAAAGATGAAGGATGAAGGATGAATTCAGAGACCCGAGCGAACGGAGTGAATAGTGGGCTGCGACCATCGTAGGGCAAGCTGCCAGCTTGCCCCCGCACTATCCACGGGCAAGCTAGCAGCTTGCCCTACGACCATCGCAACCGTGAAACAAGGCACCGGAAAGCCGTTTGGGTGCCAGCAATCAACCGCCCCACAGCAGACAACGCCCCAAGTGTCTACATGCTTCCAATTGCGCAGTGTAACGCATAAAACGCCGCACCGTACGCATACCCGGGAGGTGGTTCTGACTTCACCCTTCATCCTTCATCCTTCATCCTTCATCCTTCATCATGTTCACCCATCTGTGCCGCCAAACACACGCCCGGCTGATCGACGGCAAGTGTCCGTGGTGCGGCGAGCACATCCGCTGGGGTAAGGCAATCCCGTCCGGACCGGTAGAGGAGGTTCCAGTGCCCGTGGCGATTCCGCGCCAGCGCGGCAACGATCTGTATGCCGAATTGACGATTCCGGCCGAGGCGGCGACCAATGGCGGCCGGCTTTCGTTGCCGCTCCAGAGGGGAGCGGAGGTGCAAACGATCGTTGTGGCGATCCCGCCGGGGATTCAGGACGGCGCCAAACTGCGCATGCGAGGCTTAGGGGTCCAGGGTCCCGAGGGAGGCGCCGCGGGGGATCTTTACATCACGATTCACATCCATAACCCCAAACGCCGTTAGATTTGAATTGGCCTCCACGGTACAATGGACTCGATAGATGAGTCGGGGAGAGTTTTTCCCGGTTAGGGCCGATTTTGGGAGCGCGAACACATGGCCACGCCCAGCCTTATTCGCCGCAAGCAGATTGAACGCCAAGCCGAGGGATACCTGGAGCTTGGGATGCCCCAACATGCCCTGGACAATTTGGAGCGTTTGGGGGACATGGAAAACCTCGGCCCTCGGGGTTTCTGCCTTCGCGGCGAGGCGCTCAAAGAACTCCAGCGATATGAAGAGGCCCTCGACTCGCTGGAGAAGGCTGCCCACGCCATGCCGGGGACCGTGGAGCTGCTCTTGTCGCTTGGCTGGTGCTACAAGCGTATCGGGCGAATCGAGTTGGCCATTGACTCCATCGTGCGAGCACTGGAAATCAAGCCCGAGTGGGCCTTGCTTCACTACAATCTGGCCTGCTACTTGAGCCTGGCGGGGAGAAAGCCCCAGGCCCTCGTGTATCTTTCGCGGGCGTTTGAATTGGACTCCGAGTTCCGCGCCCTGGCCGAGGGCGAGTCCGACTTCAACCCCATCCGCTCCGACCCCGATTTCCAGTCGCTCCTGGGCCTGGGCGTGTAAATAGGCCACGACGGTCGTAGGGCAAGCTGCCAGCTTGCCCGTGGGGAGTACCGGGCAAGCTGGCAGCTTGCCCTACGATGGTCGCCTGCCGACCGCTCAGAATTCGACCTTGAGCCCGGCCAGCGCGCCGTGTACGAGCAAGCTGCCGTTGGACTTGACGGTGTCGAGGAACGCAAAATCGACGACGTCGTTGGGGAACTGATGGTCGGCCAGGCCCATGCCGGTCGCGGCCACCAGACGGTATCCGATCGGTGCGGTCCAACGGGAAGCGAACTCCCAATCCAGCCCAACGTCGATCTGCCCGAGGAAGGCGAAGACGTCATGGTCGACGGAGACCGGGTAGGTGCGGGTGATGCCGCTTGCCGGGGTGGGATTGCCCCGCGTGAGGTCGCCGCGGAAGGCGTCGAAACGGGCCTGGATGTGGTTGTTGTAAATGCCCAGCTTGGGAGTCACAAAGAGTCGGAGCGTCCTTGCCACGCGGTACCCGGTATCGACTCCGAACTGGAACCCGATCAGGTTGTTGATGATGTGGTCGTTGAGGTAGGCTTCGTCGATGCCCCCGTTGCCGCCCCAGGTGCCGCCATTGGCCAAGGCGACGAAGGTCAAATCCTCTTGGAAAACGACGTAGCGGACGCCGGCCAGCAGGCTGAAATCCAACGGGTCGAAGCTCCCGGACCGGTGCAGAAGGCTGACCTCGGCGCTCTGGATGCGGTTGACCCGCGAAAGACGGTGCGCCGCAGCGTCGTTGAAAAAATCGTTCCCATTGACGCCCACGAACTCGATGCCGTCGACGATCAGCGGCGTGCCCACGGTGCCGGGCAGGAGCGACGTTTGGGCAGAACCGCGGAAGCGATCGATGGTCCAGTACCCGCCCTCGATCGCCCAGTTGTTGCCGGCCCCGAAACGCGCGCCGATCTTCACGTCGTAGCCGCCGCGCCAGTCGATGTCGGCGTCGGTGGTCCGCATCAATCGGTCCCCGGTGGCCGTGTCGAGGGTGGTAAAGACTCCGTTGGCTTGATCGCGGGTCAGGAAGAGCCCGAGCGCCGAGGCGTACCATTTCGGCTGGTAGCACGGGTCACGGTCGAAACCGCGCACGGCGTCGAAAAACCGGTTGCCCGTGCCGCATGACGCGCAGTCGGGCCCGTAGCCGTAAGGGTATTGGGTCTGCGGCAAGGGCTGAGTTTGGGCATACTGTGGTTGCTGGTATTGGGGTTGCGTTTGAGGATACCCCGGTTGCACGCCGTATCCGGTAGGCACGGCGATGTACCCGCTAGGCGGGGGGAGATAGCTGGGCAAGGCAGGGGAAGATGCTTCCGGTGTCAGGGGGAGCATTTCCGGGACCCCGTAAAGGCCCTGTCCCAAGGCGCTCGATATAGCCCACCCAAGGGCGACAAATAACACGCAAACATGAAATTGCCTCATTTTCCAGACTCCATTCTCCGGAGGCCATTTCATTCCTCTGAATCCATCGTCCGCGCATTCCGGTGGATTCGCCAAATCCGTCGTAGCAGGGCCCGATTTAGTCGTTCCCAGAAACGGCAACCGGCTTCCTCGGCGTCTCCCGCCAAGGCAATTTTCGCCTTCCAAATCGGTTCTCCGTTACATGCCACAGAACCGGCCTCGGAGTCACGGCACGGCCAAGGCCGCTCGGACGAAGAACGGAATCGCTTGGAGAGACTTCGCCGCCTCTAACGCCTAGAACGCGGAGGTGGAGATTGCCGTCCTTACGTCAGGCTCTCCGTTATTCGAGCCTCCACGGCTTACGATACTCGTAATGGAGCAACTCGTTGGCCTTGGGGTTGTTAGTCACGAGTTCGCGCTCGGCGTCCCATTGGACGAGCGAGTCGGTGGCCTGGGAGATATTGGCCAGGAGGCTCATGGTGGTCGAGCGGTGTCCGATTTCCACGTCGGCCCGGGGCTTCTCGCGCGACTTGATGCAGTCGAGGAAGTTGCGCGTGTGGTCGTGGATGTGCTGCCCGTAGCCGCCGGGGAACTCGCGCTTGATCGGCTCCATGCGCGGTGGACTGGTGGTGAAGGCGTCGTACTGGTATCGGCCGCCGTGTTCGGGCAGGACCTCGAAGCCGGCGTCGCTCACGTAGAGGGCCCCCTGGGTACCGCGGAACTCGGCAAAGGCTTGGCGGGGCAAGGCCCGGTTGCCGCTCGTCTCGTACTGCCCGAAGATGATCAGCCGGCCCGAGGCGAAACGGAACATCCCCTCCATCACGTCGGGGATCGTGCGGTCGTCGTTGACCACGAACTTGCCACCCATGGCGCAGACCGACACCGGCGCCAGCTCGTCGCCGGTGAGCCAGCGCATGATGTCGATGAAGTGTACGCCGTTGTCGGCAAACCGCGTGGAGTACAGATCCCACCAGCGGAACTTGAAGGGCGTGATGTTGTCCTGATAGGGACGCAGCGGCCGGGGGCCCAGCCATAAGTCCCAATCGAGGTCCTTGGGCGGCTCGCTCGGCTTGGATTTGCCGATGCCGTCGGGAAACATGTTGGTCGTGTCGAAGGCCCTCGCCACCGTCACCTTGCCCAGCTTGCCGGAGGCCACAAGCTTCGCCGCTTCGGCATAGGAGTGGCCCGAGCGGCGGTGCGTGCCCACCTGCACCACCCGCTTGTTACGTCGGGCGGCCTCGACCATGCGCTGGCCCTCGTAGATGGTCTTCGAGAGCGGCTTCTCGCAGTAGACGTCCTTGCCCGCGTTGCAGGCCGCAATGGTCTGGATGGCGTGCCAATGGTCGGGCGAGGCGATGACCACGGCGTCGATGTCGTTGCGGTCGATCACCTTGCGGAAGTCGCCGCAGGTGGCGGCTTTGCCGGAGGCCCATTTCTGATTGGCCTGATCGACGGTCGACTTCGACACGTCGCACATGGCCACGATCTGGGCGTCCGTATGTTTGACGAAGGCATCCAGGAGCTGCCCGCCGCGGCTCCCCACGCCGATGCACCCGAGCCGGATGCGGTCGTTGGCGCCCAGGACTTGGGATGTCTCTGCGGCCGAGAGTGCCAGCGTCGCAGCGGCCCCGGCCTTGGCGAAGGTGCGTCGAGTGATTTTGTCGGTCATTCTGTGGTTCCTGTCTTGTTAGCAGCGAAGGGGGGCCCAAGGCGATTGCCCCATGCAACTTGGACTCTAGTTGTCTTTCGGAGCCCCGAAGGGGCAGAATATGATAGCCCAGGGCAACGCCCTGGGGAAAGGAGTGGAGTAGGAAGTGGGAAGCCCTGAAAGGGCGACATAGCCCCACAGATCAGTCCCACACGTACCGCTCATCATAGGCGACCTGATACTTTTTTAGAAAATCCCGGAGCTCCTCCTGGAACGTCCGATGCCGATGATGTTCCTTCTGGTTGGCGATGTAGCGTCTCAACGCTGGCAATTGTGATTGCCCGATCGAGAACGCCCCGTAGCCGTTTTGCCACGCGAAGCTGGCGTACAGCGGCCCCTTCGTCTTGATCCATTTTGAGGAACTTGCTTTGATTTCCGCGAGGAGCTTGGCCACCGAGATGCTCCGGCCCAGCGTGAGGGCAATATGAACATGGTCTTCAACGCCGCCGACGGCGTGCGACGGTGAATCGCACGCGCGACAGATGGACGCCAGGTACGGGTACAATTCATCCTCAATTTCAGCATCGATAAACCGAGCGCGGTTCTTCGTGCTGAAGATCACGTGAACCAGGATATTCGCCAGTGACTGCGCCATGATTATGGCCCCGGATTCTATACCGCCCTTTCAGGGCTTCCCACTTCCTACTCCACCCCTTTCCCCAGGGCGTTGCCCTGGGCTGTCATATTCCGCCCCTTCGGGGCTAAGCGTACTTCAAACACTCAACTGCGACGTGCCCTTGGGTAGGTCGAAGCAGACGACCGCCGCTTCGCCATCGCGGGTCCACGTGCCGGGCTTCAGATCGAGCGGACGAGGGACGCGCTCCAGCGGAGCCGGCGTGCCAGCCACGGTGAGCTTCGGCGCGGCGTCGCCGTGGGATGGAACCGAGACGGTGAACCGCGGAGCGGCAAACGGCGCGCGGAACGTCGTCGTGCCGTTCTGCCGTTGGATGCGCGTGAGCTGCCGGGCCGCCCAGTAGCGGGCGATGTCGCTGAGCTTCAGCCAGATCAGGTTGTCGTAACGGGCGTGGAGCCGTCCGACCACCTCCTGGAAGATCTTGAAGCCCAATTCCTCGCCGCCGAAGTACATGCCCGGCCAGTGGCACACCAGGATCGCCGGCTCGCCGCGCCCGATTACGTCGACCAGCCGGCCGGATTTCACGTCCTTGGTGATGGACAAATCGGCGGAGCCGGGGGTCATTCCGTCCCAGCCGCCGAACCAGTCGCCCGTGCAGCCGATGATCGAGACCACGCACTTCGGGTCGGGCCCGTCGAGGTGCGAGGCGTACTGCACCCGCGGCGCCACGCTTCGGCGGTCGGTGAAGAGGTCGCGGAAATAGTGGGGGATCTCGACTTGGAACACGTCGCGGCAGGCCTGGAGGGTCGCCTGCGCCAGCTCGGCCGGGACGCGCCCACCGAACCCACCCGGCGTCGTGACCCCGGTGCAAGGCAGCCCGACGTTCTTGAGGATCTGAAGCGCGTAGCGCATGTACTCGGCCAGATCGTCGACCGACTTGCCGTCGGTCCAGCCCCAGTTCTCCATGTAGCGCGGGCTGGCCTGTTCATACGGGCGGCCGGTCTTGGTGTTGATCACGCGGGTGTGCGTGACCATCTCGGGGTGGATGTCCCAGTCGGGGAGCATGAGCGTGCGCACCAGGTTGAGGCTCTCGGCCAACTCGCGGTGGGACCAGCCGGGCAGGATGCGGTCGACCCCGCCCACGCAGGCCGGATAGGGCACGATGCTGTACTTGCCCTTGACGCCGTGCTCGCGGCACCACTGGCCGAACTTGCGCACGAAAGAGTCGGGAATCTCGCGCGGCATCTTTTGCCAAGGCTTCTTGTAGTCCGCGCGGTCGGGCCAGACCTCGGCGAACTGCGGCATGCCGAAGTGGGCCAGGTTCACCAGACAGGTCGAATCGTCGATGATGAAGGACACCGGCACGCGCATCTGCGGGTCCAGCACGCGCACGCTCTTGTCCTGCGTTGGCCGCTCGCCGGGAACCTGGGCCCAGAGCCTTTCCTCGCCCAGCCCGAGCTTCGCCGCAACGATGCCTGCCGCACCGACCCTCAGGAAATCACGCCGCGTTCCCCGCCACATCGGTCGCCTCCTCTCATCCTCTCGTTCCCACGCTCTGCGTGGGAACGGGCCTCTTGGCCGCTCTGCGGCCGTTGCTCCAGACGCCGCAGAGCGGCGAGACTTACGTTCCCACGCAGAGCGTGGGAACGAGGATAGAGCGATTCTGGACCCGCGCCAATCCCATGTCAATGCTTGGTTGACACCGGGCGTTCGCTTTATCCACAATAGATGTCATGTGCTCGATCTCAAAGGAGACCCAACGATGAACGTCAAGACTGACTTGATAAGGTTGGCGCGATGCCTAGCCTGGATCGCCGTGTGTGTTGCCGGCCCGAGGCTGACGTGGGCTGCGTGGCCCGCCTACCGGCACGATGCCCGCCGGAGCGGCGTGTCGGCCGAGACGCTGAAGCTGCCGCTTACACAAGCCTGGGCGCACCGCGCGGCGCACGCCCCCAGTCCCGCCTGGCCGGAGCTGCCCGCCAAGCAAGACGTCTATCGCCGCGTGCCCAACCTCGGGCCCACGACCACTTACGACCGGGCCTTCCACGTGGCGGTCGGCGACGGGGCGGTCTTCTACGGATCGTCGGCCGACGACACGATCTACTGCCTCGATGCTTCCGACGGTCGCGTCCGCTGGTCGTTCACCACCGACGGTCCGGTGCGATTGGCGCCTGCGCTTGCCGGCGGCCGGGTCTACGCCGGCTCCGATGACGGCTGCGTCTACTGCCTGCGGGCCGACGACGGACGATTGGTGTGGAAGTATCGCGGTGGCCCGGAAGACCGCCGCTTGCCAGGCAACGGCCGGATGATGTCAGTGTGGCCCGTGCGCTGCGGCGTCGTGGTGGATGGCGGAATCGTGTACTTCTGTGCCGGCCTGTTCCCGTCGCAGGGCAATTTCCTTTGCGCCGTGAGCGCCGAGGACGGCAAAGATCTCTGGAAACAGCCGATCGACGTCGCCTCGCAAGGCTATCTGCTGGCGTCGTCGTCGCGCCTGTTCGTGCCCACCGGACGCACGGCCCCCCGGGTGTTCGATCGCGGTGGCGGCAAGGCCATCGGACCGCTGCCCGGCGGCGGAGCGAACGGGGTGGCCGGCGGCTGCTTCGCGGTCCTCGTCGATGATTCGGTGCTCTACAGCGCCGGCGAGACGTGGGGCATCCACGCCGGGTCGCCAGGGACAAAAGAGAAGGTGGTGTTCGCCGACGGGTTGAGGGTAGTGGCCGACGGCGGCATGAGCTATATCCTCACCAAGGATCGGCTCTATGCGCTCGACCGGGCCCACTGGCTGGAGCTGGGCCGGCTGCAAGCCAAGGCCAAGAAAACGCCGGAGGACCAAGCGCGGATCGCCGCGCTGGGCGGCACGCGCCGCGACTACGTGAAGTGGGACATACCTTGCGTCCACACCTACGAGCTGATCCTGGCCGGGGGAACGCTCTTCGTCGGCCAGTTGAATCAGGTTACGTCCTATCACCCAGCCGACGGTAGAATGCTTTGGCAAGGCCCCGTGCGAGGCACGGCCTATGGTCTGGCAGCCAGCGACGGCCGGCTCTACGTGAGCACCGATCTGGGATTCTTGCATTGTTTCCAGGCAGGCACGCCTCGCCCATCCGGACCGCACACGTTCGAGTTTCTCGAAGCCGCTGCGAAGCCGTCGCCCTATGCGGCGGACGCGCAATCGTCGCTCTATGCCCAGGCGGCCCAGACCGCGATCGAGCGTGCGGGCACGACCAAGGGATACTGTCTGGTGCTGGGGGCGCGCACGGGACGTCTGGCGTACGAGATTGCCCGGCGATCTCAGTTCCAGGTGGTGGGCATCGAGCCGGATGCCGAAAAGGTGGCCGAAGCCCGCCGGCGCTTGGCCGAGGCGGGCCTCTACGGCACGCGGATCACCATCCACCACGGCGACGCCGCCAAGCTGCCATTCCCGAGTTGCTGGACGAACCTGATTGTCTCCGATGAGGCGCTCGTTAGCGGCAAGCTGCCGGACTTGCCCGCCGAAGTCTATCGCGTGCTGCGCCCCTGCGGTGGCTGCCTCGTCTTGATCGCGCCCGAATCGGCTGCCCGCGCCCGACTCGCGCAGTGGGGTGGCCAAGCGGTTCCCGGCTGGAAGGTCGAAAAGTCCGGCGCGGGCCTGGTGGCCTCGGCTTCGCGCGGGCCGTTGCCGGGGGCGGGCGAGTGGTCGCACTTCCACGCCGATCCGGGCAACACGGCTTGTAGCGGCGACGCGATCGCTCCCGGACCAGTGGATCTCCAGTGGTTCGGCAGTCCGGGCCCTCGCAACATGCCCGACCGGCACGACAAGAACGTCGCCCCGTTGTACAAGAATGGGCGGCTGTTCGTGTCGGGCGACAATTACGTGGTGGCCGTCGACGCCTACAACGGCACAGTTCTCTGGCAACGCGATGTGCCCCGCTCCGTTCGCCTGGGGGCCTTCAAACACTCGGGGAACATGGCCGCCACGGACGACCGCCTGTACGTCGCCTCCGGCAGCGAGTGCCTGGCCCTGGACGCCCAGACCGGCGAGATCCGCCAGACGTTCAGCGTGCCCGCCTCGCCCGACGGGCGGGCCAACGAATGGGGCTGCGTGGCCGTCGAGAACGATCTGCTGCTGGGCAGCGCCACGCGCCCCGGCGCTGCCCTTCGCGAGCAGACGATCGACACCGAAGTGCTGATCTGGCGCGATTTCATGCCTGTGGTCACAAGCGACGCGATCTTCGCTCATCACCGTGGCTCGGGCAAGAGGCTCTGGACATACGCTCCGGAGCGCGGCGTGATCGTCAACCCCACGATCGCCTTGGGTGGCCGGCGGGTCTACTTCGTCGAGAGCACCAACCCGGCCACGCGACTGGTGGCCGACGGCCGCATCAAGCTGCCGGTGCTCCTGGCCCGAGGCGCGGACCTCGTGGCGCTCGACGTGCAAAGCGGCAAAGTGCTGTGGCGCAAGTCGGCGGGCCTGGAGGCCATCGAGCACATCGTCTACCTCAGTTATGCCCACGACAAGCTGCTGGTGACCGGGACGAGGAACGTCGCGGTGCAGGGCGGCCGCCGAGTGCGCTACGACTTGGCCGTCTTCGCTGCCGACACCGGCGACCGGTTGTGGCGAAATACGCAGACGCCTGTTCCCGACCAAATTCTCGAAGGCCCGCACGGCGAGCAGGTGCAGCACCCGGCCATCGTCGGCGAGGTGATCTACGGCAACGGCTTCGCCTGCAAGCTGGCCACGGGCGAGCCGATCGACGGCTGGAAATGGCAGAAGAGCGGCCACTGCGGCACGCTCTCCACGTCGGCCGCCTGCGCCTTCAGCCGCTACGACAATCCGTGGATGTTCGACCTGAAGACGGGCGCGCACACCGTTCTGAGCACCACGACCCGGTCGGGTTGCTGGATCAACATCATCCCGGCGGGCGGCCTGATCCTCATTCCCGAGGCCAGCGCCGGCTGCACCTGCGGCTACCCGATCCAGACGTCGCTGGCCTTGGCGCCGCGCGGGCCGTGAGACGCGCGGGTTGTACTCGTGTTTACGGAAACGTCAGTTTCAGCACGAACGTTTCCCACTCCTTCTGAAACTCCTGCACGTCGTCGCGCCCGAGGACGTGCTGGAGCGTGCCGTATCCGCCCGGGTCTTTCTCGTGATTGGCGAGGAATCGACGGTAAAACTTCTGCAAGAGGCATTGCTCCTGAAGGTAATAGCAGAGGTAGCGGGCCTGGGCGTAGTTGGTCCCGCGGTCGTCGCGGTAGAAGTCGCGATCGCTCATGGTACACAGGCGTTGGAGGGGACCAAGCTTCTTGTTTCGGATCGCCGTCTGGAGTCCCGCCAATCGCCAGTTGGTTAGTCCGACGATGCTCCCGTCGCGCTCGCTGCACTGTTCGTACAGCGAGCCCAGCCCTTCGTTGAACCAGGCCGGGCAGCCCGGGAAATTGGCGGCCATGAATGGGTGGACGATCTCGTGGACCAGCGTTCCGCCCCCGGTGGCGATGTTCATCACTAGCGCGCGATCCTCGTCGCAATAGAACCCGAAGGGCGTGCTCGGAGCGTGTTTGAACAGCGCCCGGCAGTGTTTCTCGTAGCTCTGGGCGTCGCGGAACAGCCAGATGTCGAGGATCTCCACAGGGTCTTTCGGGAAATAGGCGGCCTTCAAACGATCCACGGCCCATTGGATCGTTTCCCGGCAGTGCCGCCGGACGTCCTCGGCCGGCTCATCGCCGACGACCACGAACGGCCGCTGAACCACGATCGTGAACCCCGGCCCGGGAAGCTTCTTCTTGAGCTCCGCCACGTGCCGGTCGTAGTCGGCCTTGGAGAACCGCGGCTCCGCTCCTCGCGCGGAAGGGGAGTATGCGTCAACAGATAGGATAAGGATGCACGCGGAGACGCGGAGGCGCGGAGAGTGGGAGAAAGCAAACATACTGTCGTCCCTCTCCGCGCCTCCGCGTGCTACTTCCGCCGCTGGAAAGCGTGCCGAATCTGCGCCAAACTCTCGCCCAGCAGGTCGACTTCTTCGGGCGTATTATAGAAGTAGAAACTGGCGCGCACGGTGGCGTCAAGCCCGTAGCGGCGGTGGAGCGGCTCGGCGCAGTGGTGCGACGCCCGGACCGCGATCCCGCGGCGATCGAGCTGCTCGGCCACGTCATGGCCGTGGATCGGGCGGATCCGGTCGTCGGCGAGCACGAAGCTCACAATCCCCGCCTTGGCCGCGGGCTCGGGCCCGAGGATGCGGAGCCCGGGAATGGATTCCAAAAGTCGGTGTGCCCGCACGGTAAGGGCCTGCTCGTGCTCGTGGATCGCCTCCAGGCCCACGTGCTGGAGGTAATCAATCGCCGCCGCGAGCCCGATCACCGGGACGATGGGGGGAGTGCCGGCTTCAAAGCGGGCCGGACGGGGATCGTCGGCGTCGCCCAGGCCGGCCGGCTCGAACCGATCGACCCAAACGCTGCGGATCATCCCCCCACCACCCATAAACGGCGGCATGTTCTGGAGCAACTCGCGTTTCCCGTAGAGCACGCCGATTCCCGAAGGCCCCAGCATCTTGTGGCCGCTGAAGGCCAGGAAATCGCAATCCAGCGCCGCGACGTCGGTCTTCTGGTGCGGCACGCTCTGCGCGCCGTCGACCAAGACCACGGCGCCGACCTCATGGGCCCGGCCCACGATCTCCGCCACCGGATTGATCGTGCCCAGCACGTTGGAGACCGCGGTCACGGCCACCAGGCGAGTGCGGGGGCCAAGCAGGCGATCGAGCCCCTCCAGGGCCAGCCGGCCGTCGTCGGTAAGCGGAATCCAGCGGATCACCGCTCCGGTGCGCTGGGCCAACTGGTGCCACGGCACGAGGTTCGAGTGGTGCTCCATTTCGGTGACGAGGATTTCATCGCCCGCACGGAGATTGGCGTCGCCCCAGCTCCTCGCCACAAGGTTGATCGCCGCGGTCGTCCCCCCGGTAAACACGATCTCCTGCGGGCTGGAGGCACCAAGGAACTGGCAAACCTTGCAGCGGGCCTGCTCAAAAAGCTCGGTCGCCCGCTCGGCCAGCGTGTGGATCCCGCGGTGGATGTTGGCGTAGTCGTTTTCGTAGGTATCGACCATCGCCTGAATCACTTGCCGTGGGCGCTGGGCGCTAGCCGCGTTGTCGAGGTACACCAACGGCACGTCGCCGTGGATCATCTGTCCGAGGATCGGGAAATCGGAGCGGAGTTTTGCCGCTTCCAGGAAGAATTTTGGCGCCCGTGGCGGACTTGCGGCTGTCGGGGCGAGCGTGGAAACAGCGGGCGAAGGCGTTTTGGAGTGCGGCGACTTGTCGCCGCTTTTGCTTGGCGACGGCGAACTCTCCGCCCGAGCCGG
>CAYTJV010000095.1:0-17172 GCA_964438165.1 uncultured Planctomycetaceae bacterium
ACTTCACTCGAATTTGTGGAATATGGCCGCTAGATTAAATCGACAATCCGCAAGCCGGCAGGGGTCGTTTGAGCAAGGGAGGGAGAAACAACGATGGGCACGTGTTCGCGCAGGGATTTTCTGGTTCGCTCGGCGGCGGGCGTTTCGGCGGCGGCTGCCGGGCAGCTCTTGGCGTTTGGGGCCGCGGAGGAGCAGAAACCGGCCGACATGGCCATCGCCCGTTGGAAAGGCGAGGGCGCCCCGGCCGCTGACGAGCTGGCCAAGGTGGCCACGCAATTGACCGAGAAGGCGATCTCCGGCTTGGGCGGCCTGGGGCGATTCGTGGGCAAGGGGGCCGTGGTCTGGGTCAAGCCCAATATCGGCTGGGACAGCGCCCCGGAACTGGCCGCCAACTGCAATCCCGACGTGGTGGCCACCGTGGTCCGTCTGTGCTTCGAGGCCGGGGCCAAGACGGTCAAGGTGGGCGACAACCCCTGCGATCTGGCCGCCAAGACCTATGTTTCCAGCGGCATCCCCGCCGCGGTCCGCCCGCTCGGGGCCGAGGTCATCATGCTCGATCGCAGCCGCTTCCGCGAAACCGCGATCGGCGGCGAGAAGGTCAAGACCCTGCCCATCTATCCGGAAATCCTCGACTGCGACCTGGTGATCAACATCGCCGTGGCCAAGCATCACGGCCTGGCCAACGCCACCTTGTGCATGAAGAACTTCATGGGCGTGATGGAGAATCGCAGAACATTCCATCAGGCCATTCCGGTCTGCGTGGCCGATTTGACGCGATTCATGAAGCCGCGGATCGCGATCCTCGACGCCGTGCGGGTCCTCACGGCCCACGGTCCCCGAGGCGGCAATCCGGCCGACGTGGCGATCAAGACCACGGTCGCCGCCGGCGTGGACCTCGTGGCCCTCGACGCCTTGGGGGCTGAGATTCTGGGCAGGAAGCCGACCGAGATCTCGACGATCGTCAAAGGGCAGGAAGTCGGGCTGGGTAAGATGGATTACCGGTCCCTGGCCCTCAAGGAGTTCGCGGTTTCATGACGCGGACCGTCCGCCTCTGGACCGCCACGCGCACCAGGCGAGTGGTCCAAGTCGCCTTCCTGCTCTTGTTCGGCGGGCTCGTGCTGGCCGCGCGCCCGCCGGCCGAGGGCGAGGCCAATCCCGTCGTCGAGGCCTTTTTCCACTTCGACCCGCTGATCCTGATCGCCACCTGGCTCTCGGCGCACGCCGTGTGTGCCGGGGCGCTGCTGGCGTTGGCGACGATCGCCTTGACGCTGGTCGCCGGCCGGGTCTTCTGCGGTTGGATCTGTCCGTTGGGCACGATCCACGCCGCCGCAGGACGGTTCTTGCGGTGGATCTGGCCTTCGCGCAAGCAGGCGGAACACTGGTCGCGGTGGCAGCTCGCGAAGTACTACCTCTTGATTGGGTTTCTGGTGATGGCGGTGCTGGGCACGCACTGGGTCTGCGTGTTCGATCCGCTCGTATTCTTGTATCGCACCACGACCACGGCCCTGCTGCCGGCAAGCCAATGGGCCGTGGAATCGGGCTCGACCGCCGTGTTTCAGTCAGACCCGGGCGTCGGGCCCGTGCGCCTTGCATCGGTCACCGAGCCCGTGTACGGTTTCCTGCGAGACCACGTGTTCGTCGTGCCCAAGCAGGCTTTCCTGGGCGGCGGGCTGATTTTCGGGCTCTTCTTGCTCACGCTGCTGGCGAACCGCTTACGGCCGCGGTTCTGGTGCCGCTATCTGTGTCCCTTGGGAGCCCTGCTTGGCCTGTTCGCCTGGCGGCCGCTGTTGCGCCGTGCCGTGCGCGAGGAGAACTGCAACGGCTGCGGCCTGTGCGCCATGACCTGCCACGGAGCGGCCGCCGCAGGGCAGGTTGGCAACCTGCCCTACGACAAGGAGCCCAAAGGCATCGGAGGCTGGATCGCCGCCGAGTGCTTCGGCTGCCTCAACTGCACCGACGCCTGCCGCCGCGATGCGCTGAGCTTCACCTGGACGTTGCCGGGCCGCAACAGCCCGCCGGTCGAGAGCGTGGACCTCTCGAAGCGGGCGGCGCTGGGGGCGGTGGTCGGTGGACTGGCCGCTCTAAGCCTGCTGCGCATCAGCCCGCAGTCGCGGGGACGGACCTTCCATGCGCGACTGATCCGCCCACCCGGCTCCCGGGGCGAACGCGACTTCCTGGCCCGTTGCACCGGCTGCGGCCTGTGCATGAAGGTCTGCCCGACCGGCGGATTGCAGCCCACGCTGGCCGAGGCCGGGCTGGAGGGGCTTTGGACCCCGCGCCTCGTGCCGCAGATCGGCTACTGCGATTACAACTGCACGCTGTGCGGCCAGGTTTGCCCCACCCAGGCCATCGCCCGCTTGGAACTCGAAGAAAAACACAAGACCCGAATCGGCCTGGCCGCCTTCGACACGACCCGCTGCATTCCCTACGCCTACGGCCGCGACTGCATGGTCTGCGAAGAGCACTGCCCGATCCCCGACAAGGCGATCTACTTCCTGGAGGTCGAAGTCCAGGACCGCTCGGGCGGGAAGCGAACGATCAAGCAGCCGCGCGTCGATCCCGACAAGTGCACCGGCTGCGGCGTGTGCGAGAACGTCTGCCCCTACAAGGACGCCGCGGGCATCCGCGTATCCAGCGCCAACGAGTCGCGGCATCGCGATAACCAGCCGATCCTGCCGGAGGACAGCCCGTATTGAACGCTCATTTGGTGGCCTGCGAGCCGATTTCTCGCAGGGACCGGGCAGCGAGCTCGCGGACGCGCGGGTCGGAGTCCCCGAGGAGTCCGGCAAGGGCCGGCATCGCATCGGCTCCCATCCACACCAGGACTCGGGCGGCAGACGCCCGAACGCACGCGTCCTGATCCCGCATGGCTTCTGCTACCGCGGGGATCGCGCGTTTTGCCTGCGGGCCAATCCGCCCCAGGGCCTCGGTCGCTGCTCCCCGGACCGAAGCGTTCTCGTCGCGGAGCGCTTCGGCCAGCGCCGGCACGGCAGCCTCGGCCTCGTGGCCGAGAAATCGTAATGCCTCGGCGGCGATGCGGCGGACCTCTTTGTCGCCGTCGCGAAGCAATCCTGCCAGGCCGGGCACGGCGGCTGCTCCCATCCCGACCAAAACCCGGGCTGCCGGGCCGCGCACCCGCCCGTCCGGGTCCCGCACCAGCTCCACCAGCCCAGGAATTGCCGCCTTCGCCGGCGCCCCAACTCGTCCCAACGCCTCGGCGGCCGCTTCGCGCACCGAAGCGACCTTGTCGCGAAGCGCTTCGGCCAGCGCCGGCACGGCAGCTTCCGCCGCGGGCCCGAGGAAACGCAACGCCTCGGCGGCCGTCCGGCGGACTTCTTTGTCGTAGTCGCGCAGCAGGCTCGCCAAGCCGGGCGCTGCCGCGGCTCCCATTCCCGCCAGGACCCGGACCGCCGTGCCGCGCACGCATGCGTCCTTGTCGCGCGCCGCTTGCACCAGAGCAGGGATCGCGGTCTTGGCTTGCGGCCCCATGCGTCCCAGGGCCTCGGCAGCGGCCTCGCGCACTGCGGCACTGCTGTCGCCAAGTGCTGCGATCAGCGGCGGCACGGCAACCCCGAGATCGGGCTCGGTCGGCTGCGCCGCCGTAGCTGCCTGCTGACCGGCCGGGAGATTGCCGTCCTGCGACAGCGCCTTCGGCTGACTGTTGGACGTGCCTTGCTGTTGCCGCTCTTGTCCCCGACCAACAGAAGCCAAAAGAAGTCCGATACCCGCCGCCAAAGCAAGCAATCTCATCGTCGACCTCGCTGGAACAAAGGACCGGCAGCCGCCGAGCACAACACTTCGAGAGCCAATGCGGCCCTCTTTTCACCCTAGATAGGCGGGATGGGGAAGTCAAGCGAAATGGCTACTTGCGCTCAAACACCACCTTGCCGCCGACCATCGTGAGGAGGACCTTGACGCGGCGGATCTCGGGTTCGGGGCAGGTCAGAACGTCGCGGTCGAGCACGGCCAGGTCGGCCAGTTTGCCCGGCTCCAGCGAGCCGATCTTCGCCTCGTTGAAATCGAGATAGGCGGCCGTGGCCGTCACCATGCGGAGGGCCGCGATGCGGGAGACCTTTTGCCGCGGGCCGTACACGCGGCCCTGGGCGCTGAGGCGGCTGACCGCAAGGTACACCTGCAAGAACGGATTGAACGAATTCATGGCATGATTCGGGTCGAGGCCCTCCATGTGGTCGCTGGTGAGGGCCACGGGAACGCCGCCTCGCACCCAGTCGCCCAAGCCGATGAATCGCTCCGCCCAACTTCGGCCGTAGACCTCGGCGATCGTATCGGAGTCCTTGTGGTAGAGATACGGATGCGTGTCGACGCACACCCCGAGACGCTTGCAACGCTCGGCGATTTCCGGCGTGGGGAAGTAGCTGTGCAGGAGCGTGAAGCGGCGGTCGGCCAGCGGCACTTGCCGGTGGGCGGCCTCCAGGGCGTCCAGCACGCTGGTGACGCCCGCATCGCCGGTTACGTGGCAGCACATCTGCCAACCAAGGCGGTGGGCCGCGGCGAAGACCTCTTGCATTTCCTCCACGCGGTAGTACTGCTCGCCGCGATAGCCGGGATCCTCCAGCACGTAGAACTCGGCCCGCTTCCGGCCGTAAGGCTCGCTGAGCGACGCCGTTCCCCAGTGAATGCCGCCATCCACGGTGATTTTCAGAGGGCCGATCTTGATCCAGTCATCGCCTTCGCCGGGCCGGAAGCCGAGCTGCTGGACAAATCGCGTCACGTCGTCGGCCTTGTGCATTTGCTGGCGGAAGGTGAGCGTGACGCGAATCCGCCGGCAGCCCCGATCGCCCAATGCGCGGTACAAACGATACGTATCGCGATTAGCGGCCCGCTCGTTGATGCTCGTGATGCCCACTTCGTTGTAGCGGCGAAGCAGGTTTTCCAGGGCGTCCAGGGTCTGCCGGTCGTCGTACTTGGGCCAGGGGAAGAAGCGGCGCAGGAAGGCATCGCCGCCGGCGATCAAGCGCGGGCTGCCCGCCGCGTCGCGCACGATTCGACCGCCGGGAACCTCCTGAGCTCGCTCGTCGATGCCGGCGGTGCGAAACCCCAACGAATTGAGTGCCCAGCGGCGCGCGGAGTTGAACGCCACGGGATGGGTAGTGCAGGCTGCATCGAGCTCAGCCGGCGTGGGATGCCGGCGCTCCGCGAGCCGCGTGATCTCGTTCCGAGGCACAACGACCCACGTCCTCGGCGGCGTTCGCTCGGCCTGCCGGCGAATCCACTCCTGCACCGCCGCAATCGACGCGAGCTCGGTATATGCCGCGCCGATCGAGGCCTGCGCCGCGCCCAGCGCGTGAACGTGCGCCTCGATGAGGCCCGGAACGACCGTCTTGCCCTTTAGCCGGATGACGGCCGTCTTCTCGCCGATGTACCCGGTAATCTCCGCATTGCTGCCCACGGCCACGATCTGGCCGTCGCGAATCGCCAGGGCCTCGTGGATGCTGTCGCGGGCGTCGAGACTGACGATCTTCCCGCCCAAGAGCACGGTGTCGGCCTGGGCCGCCGCCTGCGGTTTTTCGCCGGCAGGAACTGCGGTCGGCCACACGGCCAGAATCAGGGCCAATCCCGTTGCTGTCAGGGGCGTCATGAATTCGGTTTGACCTCGAAGAACAACCGCGATCGAGCAAAGCACACGTCGAATTCCATGAAGAAGTTCACTTGGCCGAGGATCAACGGCATGCGGTCACTTCGAGTCCAGGCGAACGCCAATCGCACGGGCGGAAAGCGTCCCACTTTCGCCGCTAATACGATCGCTCGTGCGTCTGATTCCGCCAAATTGCCCGTCAACCGCACCGGAACAAGTTGCCGCTCCCAGACAGCGCCTAACTGCACACCCAGGTCATACGGCAGCACATTGAGCGTAGCGCCACTGTCGACCAACCCGGATGCAGCAATCTCCCGTTGTTCGTACCCAAGCGTGATCGGCATATATGGCAGCGCGCTGGCGAGGCCAATCGCCGGATCAGCTTCGACATACGGAAAGCATTCTAGGGGGCAATGTCATCGCGCGGCCTGTTCTTCGTCCAGGACGCGCAACAACGCTGCTGCCCCGCCGAAAGCACCGTAGGGCGACCAGATCGGATATGCCTTGCCTGCTTCGGGCATTTCGACACCTTCTTCGCGAGCCACATCGGTGGCCAAGATCTGGATCACGCGAAGTTTATCGGCACGTGCCAACGCGTAGAGTTCCGGCAATAGTTCGCTCAGTGTCATGACAAGACCTCATAGTTCATCGCCGAGCGGCTTCGACACGCGCAAATCAATTCTAGCCTCCATCAAGCCGGCGTCAATTATTCCAGCCGCGCCGCGGTTTGCCCGCCGCCTCATCGGCTCCCCAGCATGGTTGCCATCCTCTCGCGCAGGCGGCGGAGCTCTTGTTCCTGTTCGGGGCTGAAGTGGCCGGAGCGTTGGCCGAGGGTGTCCATCCAGGTGACCAGGGCGGCCAGGTCGTCGGGCGAGAGTCTCACGTCGTAGTGGCCGGCCTTGAGGAGTTTGAGCACGGGGTTGATTCGGGCCTCGCACTGCCCGGCGGTCGAGCGCTGCTCGCGATAGCGGGCGACGACGGTGTCCTTCAGGCTGGGCGAGCCGTAGGAGACCATCGCGTTGTACGATTTCGCTGGCGTGAGATCGAATTTCGGGTCCTTGCCGCCCGGGCGGTGGCAGCTTACGCACTGTCGGTCGAGCACCGGTTGCACCAGCGCGGCGTAGTCCAGCGGCCATGAGCCTTTCGGACCGGGCGAAAGCCGCGAGGGCTCGCGACGGGCGGCCAGCGGAGAGGCGTTGCCCGGGGCCGTGTTGCGCGGCTCGTGGCAGCCGATGCAGGTGGCCGTCTGGCCGGCTTGCAGGTACGTGCCGCTCCGCATGGTCTGCACCGCCATGCCGTCCGCGTCGAGGGCTTGGAAGAAGACCGTTACGCCGGAGGGGATGCGGAATAGCGCCGAGCCGTCTTCCTCGACTGGAATCGTGCCGAGCACGAAACGGCCGCTGTCGTGGGTCGTCAGGCCGATGGACGGAGAGTCCATCGTCGGGTGCGTCTTGACCGGCATTCCAACCACGCGCAGCCGCTTGATGCTCCCCCGCGGCACCGACTCCAGCCCCTCGTACACGTTGAGCACGAGCATCCGCGCCTCTTGCGGGCCGTCGAGGTTAGGGTCGGGGCTGATTTGCTGCGGTCGCGGACGCGGACGCACTGGCAGGGGGTACTGGCTGCCGATCGTCGGATCGCGGTAGATCAACTCCAGGTTGCCGGACGCATCATACAGGTACACGCCCAGCGCCGCCGCATCGTTGGTGGCCCCTTGGAACTTGAGCGGCCGATCGCTCCAGGCCGTCAGGTAGAACTCCTCCGAAAGCGGATACGGATTCGCGTAATACGTGGCCGGGGCGCCTTCGCTCTCGGGGAAGGGGACCTCGGGCGTCAGACGCTTCAGGGCCGGCGGCACGTCGGCGCCCAGGCTCGGATCCAACAGCACCAGGCTCCCCGCCGTGATCGAGTGGTGGCCCGAGGCCGTCAACACCAGCTTGCGCGAGCCGGGGATCGCCCGGACCTCGAAGAAGCACTCGGGGTTGCGCGTGAAATTGCCGAAAACCGCCTGCGATCCCGTGCCGTCGGGCATGGTGGCCCAAAGGCCCATGGCGTTCTGGCCGTAGCGATCCACATAGTCCCAGCGGGAATAGAGAATCCGTCCCTGGTGGTCGACGCTGGGGGTCCACTCGAACATCTCGAAGGCGGAGATCGGCCGCAGGTCTTTGCCGTCGGCGTCCATGGTGTGCAGCGTGTAGACCGCGCACGGCCGCTCCGGCCCGCCGCCGCAGCGGACATAGCTTTCCGGCAGCGCGGCGTGGCTCAGGCTCGCCATCGCCGTTTGCTTGTTGCACTGGATCGCCTGACCGCGGCGCGTGGAGCAGAATACGATCTGGCCGTTGGGCAGATAGCGGCCGTCGAAATCGTTGTACTTGCCGCGGGTTAGTTGCCGCAGGCCCGTGCCGTCGACGTTGAACTCGAACAGATGATAGAACGAATCCTCCGGGAGCCGCGACTTGTCGAGCTTGTCGTTCCACTCGCTCAAGCCGGGGTAGTGGCGGCAGTAGGCAAACAGCACGCGCTTGCCGTCGTAGGAGATATCGGGGCGTAGGACATTTCCGGGGGCAAAGCCCGGCGTGAGGCATCGGACCCGCGCATGCTCGGTCTTGAAATCCTCCAACACGTACAGCCCGCCGCCGGGTTGCGACCACCAGCCCAAATACTGGTCCGACATGTGCGACCACTTGCCCGGCGCCCCCATGACAAACACGAGGTCTTTGAAATCCAAGAGGGGATTGGCAAGGACCATGCGGCGGACCGTCCAATGCGCCTCCAAGCAAAGCTGCCGGCGAGCGTCTTGCGCCGCACTTGTTCCCAACGCGCTGGCGGCCGCTGCCACGCGCCGCAGCGTCGCTTCTTCTCCATCGACTCTCGCGCCGAGCGATTTCAGGCTTTGGGCCAGGATCGCCCCGCGGCGCAGCACGCGGCCCAACGCATCGCTTGGTTGGACAGACGTCGCCTTCTTCGTCGACCATTCGCACACGCTGCTCTGTGTGGCCGGTTTGCCGAAGGCCACGTTGCGGGCATTGCCGCGGGCGTAGATCTCTACTTCGTCGAGGTGGAGGCAGTTCTTGCCGGGGAGTTGAATGCGCACGAATCGAGCCGTCTTGCCGGCCAGCGAAACCGCAAGCGGTTTGCCGTCCGGTTGGCCGTGGAATACGGAGCCGTTGTGTTGATAGACCTGGCGAAAGTGCTTCCCATCGTCCGACAGCGAGAGCATGAGCTGCGCGATCCGGCCGGCGGTGTGGTCGCAGCGATTAAACAAGAGCACGCGGTCGATCGCCGTGGAGGCGCCCAGATCGACTTGCCACCAAGGATTATCCTCCAGTTCCGTGTGAAAGCCCCATTTGCCGTCTTTGGTCCCGTCGAGTGCACCGACCGCGTCTTCCTCGGGCCTGGTCTGCTTCCCGGTGCGAAGCGAGGGGATTGAGCGGACCTCTTCCTGCCGCCACCAGTCAGCCTCGATCTGGGCTTTGGTCGGCGCCGTCGCAGGAGCCGTGGGCGCCGCCTTCCCGACCGAGGCGTAGGCCACGATGAAACCCGCCGCAACCGTCAGCATTGAGATGCAGGAAGAGCCACGCTTCCGATTGGCGCTCATCATCTTCGTTCTCCGATCAAGACGACATGGATTACCAGAACGCCGCGCCGGCTGGGGACTATCCTACCCCGCCGCAGACCATTGCACAAGCCGGTGTTGCGGCCGGGCCCTCTTGACAGGTGGTGAGGAAAAACTATGCTGATGGTCGTTGTCCGTGACGTTGGCAGTCTATCCCGACCGTCTCACAAGCGCTCCGGCAAAGGAGAAAAACCAATGGACGACGATCAACTGAGATCACCACAACACATGCCGGTCCGCAAGACCCTGCGGATTGCGGGCCTGGTTGTTCTCGCCATCGGCGGCCTGCTGACTCTGATCGGCTTTGGGAGCTTCTTCGCATCGTTCGCGTCGGCCTGGTCCGGGTCTTTCGAGCCGCCGCGCTACTTCTGGTGTGCATTTCTCGGGATACCCCTTCTTGGCGTCGGCGGGGCCATGGCCACATTTGGCTTCCTGGGAGGGGTCTTTCGCTACATGGTCGGCGAATCGGCGCCGGTGGCCAAGGATGTCGTGAACTACATGGGCGAGCAGACGCAGCCGGGTGTTAAGGCTGTTGCCAAAGCGATTACGCAAGGAATCAGGGAGGGCCTTGCAGAAGAACCACCACAGGACAACTGAGCGTTCATCCCACGGACTCGGCGATCACACAACCACGATTCCCTCAGTGAACTGCGGCAAGTCGTGGTCGGCGTATTTCACGTCCACGGGAACCACGTAGCGGCCGGGGGGAGCGTTACCGGGGACGGGCAGCGTGAGACGGGTCCGTGCATCACTCTTGGGAGCCGCTTCGACGCTCGTCCAGCCGGTCGTGCCGCCTGCCCAGGCCCGCGGCAGGACGGCGCGGCAGGCAAGCGTTCTGGGGACTGAGGAGTGGTTTGTTGCCACGACGTCCAACGCGAGTTGCCCTCCCGCCTTGGCGTTCTGCTCGTAGGGGTGACAGCGGACCCACGGCTCGTCCATGCCGTAGTTTGCATGGTCCCACGGGAAAAGCTCGCCGTAGAGCTTCTCCCGCTCGGCCAAGTTGGCCCGCATGAACCGGCACTCTTCGGGCGTGAAACCGAACGCCTTGTCGACGTGGCAATTGAAGATGTGCGTGGGCCGCAGCTTGTCGATCAAGGCGACGCAGCGATCGAAGCCCACGCCGGACCCGAGCCAGTTGCGGTTGTGGGCACAATAGTCGTCGATGCCCGCCATGGTGAACGAATCGCCCACAAACAACATGCGCAGCTCGCCCGACTCGACCAGCAGGCCGGAATGATACAAGGTCTGGCCCGGCAGATGATAGGCCGTCAGGCGGAATTCGTGCCACTGCCAGGACTCGCCGTCCTTTGTCGTGCGATCGACGCGGGCCTTGCTCGGCGAAATACAGGGCAGACGCCACGCCAGCGGGTCGGCGATCACCTCGGCCACGCGACGGTCGGTGATGCACGGGCAGTCGAAAGCCTTCTGGAACTCGGGGATCGCGTCCACGTGGTCGTCGTGGTAGTGTGTTACCCACAAGCCTTCCACGCCGCCAATCTCGCCCCGCTCGCGGAGCTGCTTGATCTGTTTGACGACTGCCGGGCTGCCGCAGTCCATGGCGAAAGCGGCCTTGTCCTTGGAGACCAGGAGCCACGTGGTGCCGAAATGCCGCAGGCACTCGGGTACCGCCTTGCCCGGCCGGATCGGCATGTGGTCCTTGCGCCCTGCGTACTCGACGAACATCTTCGGGAAGTAATGGCGCAGGGCGGAAATGGCCACGTACTTGTCGTAGCAGGCGTCGAGCCGGCGGACCAGGGCGTCGATGGCCTGGGCCGGGTCGTCCATGATTCGTCCGTGCGAAGGAACCAGACGCTGGGGCTTGGCCTGCTTGATCCGGCCAAGGCTGTTGAGCAACTGCGGCCGCGCACCGAGGAAGCCGTGGTAATCGCTGGTCACGGTGCCCTTCTGGAGGCTGTACAGCTCCCAAAGCCGGCCGGAGTCGTAAATCGCGTCGCCACAGAACACCACGCGCTTCCCATCGACGTCGACCACGTAACTCACCGACCCGTCGGTGTGTCCGGGCGTGGCCAGGACCTGGATCTTGGCCGGCCCCCAGGCGATCGTCTGGCCGTCGCGGGTCACGTCGGCCACCGGCACCGGTTCGGCCAGCATCAAGTGGTGCGGATGCTGGTTGTAGAGGTGCCAGCGGCTGGCTGGGTTGCTCCAATAGGCATGAACCTTGTCGAAGTGATCGCGCTCCTGGGTGGGAACGAAGAGGCGGGCTTTGAGGTCCACGAAGGCCCTCGCCCCGCATGCCTGGTCGCGATGGTGGTGCGTGAAGAAGATTTGCTCGACCGCGGTAATGCCCCGCCGGCGAAGCTCCGGCAGCACGCGGCCATCGCCGCAGTCGATGAGCAGGGCCTTCGGGCCGTCGCGCACAATGCCCACGTTGATCGGGCCGCAATACACTGCCAGGTGCTCGCTGAGATCGACCACTCCCGAAGCGCCGGGAGAGACGCTGATTGCGGCCCTGGCGTGCGCTGCGAGATCAAAGCCGATTGTTTCCGCCGCGCACCCTGCGGCGACTTGCCCAACAGTACGCAGGAATTTACGCCGGGAGTCAGTTTTGGAGTCCATAGATAGCCCTCACGGGTTCACAGCGATTCGACCGGATACGTCGTCAACCAGATATCGAGTTGCTTGAATCTGACCTTCATGTGTTCCTTGAATTGCACGAAGAACGCGCGGCTTTCGGGCACATCCGGAGCGTCTACGACAAGGCGCACGAGGTCATCTCGGTAAACCTGGTTCTCGTGCTGCCACACGCCACGGATGATTTGCGTTTCACACGACACGGCGCCGAACCGCTCCCGAAGTTCGAGCACGGTGGCGCCCATCAGTTCGTCCGGCACCGGCTGGCCGTCA
This sequence comes from uncultured Planctomycetaceae bacterium, assembly GCA_964438165.1. Lineage (GTDB taxonomy): Bacteria > Planctomycetota > Planctomycetia > Pirellulales > Thermoguttaceae > CALFBP01. The sequence goes on from CAYTJV010000095.1 coordinate 12,078, forward strand.
TTGAACCGCAGGGGCAGCAGAATTTCGAACCGCCGGAATGCTTCGCTCATAAGTGGCGGGACCTTGGACGCTGAAAGGAATCCCCTCAACCGCGAGGTGCGCTAGCGCGGGCTCCGGCACGAGAGTTTCTCCCGTGGACCAGGTCTTGAAGGCGAAGCGGCCAGCCAAGTACCCTAACGCCCTTCGCTCGGACTGCGCGTCAGGAAAGCGGATCAGAATCATTGGGCGACCTAGAGGTTGGAAACAGCGTGGTCGGTTCAATTCCCACAAGTTATTCTACAGCCAATCGCCCCTCGAATGCACCCTCATTCTACCCTCCCGCTGCCAAATTCCTGGAAGTTAGCTAGCACCAAACGGTTTTCTGGGCGAATGGTGTGAAGGATGAGCCATGATGGCCGTAGGGTAAGCTGCCAGCTTGCCCCGGCGCTAACCACGGGCAAGCTGGCAGCTTGCCCTACGAACATCGCCGGCGAACCGTTACACGAGGCCCGCTGCAAACCCAGACGAGGAGGGAGAACAGAACTCGCCGGATACGACGGGAGCGCAGGTGCGGCGCAGGCGCCACTGCCTTTCCCAGTGTTCGTACTGCGGATCGCCGCGGCGAAAGGTGAAGACGGCGTCCGGGAGGCGCTCGCCCGTCTTGTCGGACGAGTGGACGCGTACCAGAACCGCGCCGTCGGCGCGGCGTTCAACATCCCAGCAGTGCGATTCCATACTCAACTGTAGCGAATGAACTCGGATGCGGCGAAGCGGCGGAGGCGATCGTGGCGGGGGGCTTGGGGGACTAATATCCCACCTAATCGAGGCAGGACATGCTCGTATTCTAGCGATCCGCCGAAAAGATTCCAGCCGAGTTTTCACCCCCTTGGAGTGCGGCGACTTGTCGCCGCTTTTGCTTCGCCGCAGAAGCGGCCGCCGCCCAAAGAAAGCGGCGACAAATCGCCGCACTCCAAAGGCGCGACCAGCGGTCGCGGCTTTATCGTGAAAGAGCCCCTTCCAACTCCAGCAGCCGGCGTTTCATGGCCGGGCCGCCGAGTCCGGAGTACCCGTGAAGCCGGCCATCGGCGCCCAGCACGCGATGGCAAGGGATCACCAGCGGAATGCGATTGCCGGCCATGCAGTTGCCGACCGCCCGAGCCGCACCGGGATAGCCGGCTCGCAATGCCAGTTCCCCATAGCTGACCGTAGCGCCCCACGGAATGCGGCGACACGCCCGAATCGCCTTGCGTTGGAACCGGGTGTACTCGCCCGAGTCGATCTCGACGTCCCCAAACGTCACTTCAACCCCACAGGCATAGGCTTGGAGCTTCCGAACCAGCGCGTCGTTCCAGCACCGGCGCCGCGCATCGGAGACCAATCGGGCATCCAAGGCGCCCACAGCGGCATCGGCCGTGGCGTGCCCAAACGTAAGGGCCTTGAGCGTCTGGCCGGAGCCGAGGATGGCGATCCATCCCAGACGGCTGCGAAACGTGTGCAGTGCGTGGGGTGGGGTGGGCTGACTCAGAGGCTGTCCGGAAACGGGGACAGGCACCCTCAATCTTGTGGAAGCACGATACCCAACACATAACGTCCGGGAGCCAGTCCCCGTTTTCGGACAGCCTCTCATGTCGAGGTCTCCTTCGCGGCCCCCCGATGGTTTATCTGACTTCTCCAGATTAGGGGCTGCTTTGACAGCCAAGGTCCACTCGCCCTATACTAAAGCAGTCTAACAAGCGGCCTTCCGGTGGCACATCACCCCTACATTGGCCCATTGGCCGAAGTGCCTCGGATGATCTCAACGACCAGGGACTCTTCGCATGAACCCCTACAGTTCCTTGTGTGACGACTTTTACGTCAATATGAACCTCAGCACGGAGATGGAACTGCCGAACAACCGGGAAACGATTCTGCACTTCTTCGAGCGGCTTCAGAAGAGCTACCCCACGATGCGGAACTTCTACTGCCGGGACCGGGGCGACATCGTGCTGGAGGAGGACAAAGAGCAGGGCGCGTACCGATGGTGTACGATCGAATCGCGGCGGGTGTGCTCGGGCCAAGTGAATCCCGAGGAGATCCAGAGCGCTTTGGAGCAGCATCGGCTGGTCCTGGAGTTGGCGCCGTACACCCTTTCGGTCAGCCCGTTGGATTGCGAGGCCCTCGACCTGTTGTACGGTTTTGACTTCACGTACCGGGGAAATCATAATCAGGTGGTTGCGGAGGCGCTGGGGGTCCCGCCCGCCATGGAGCGGCTCCTCGACATCTCCGGAACTACGGTGATCAACCACGAGCCTTCGGTGACCATCGCCCTGGACGAGGAATGCCGCCTGCAATGCCGGGTGAGCGTCGAGACCCGCACCAACGCCTACCAGGTTCGCACCGGCGAGTTCCCCGAAGAGCAATTGAGCGTCTACGTCACCGCCCGGCAGTACGGCAGCCTAGGCGCCGATCGCACCTTCTCCGAAACGCTCGACAAGCTGTCGGAGATTTGCCAGGAGATCCTGGAGAATCACGTCATCGATCAAGTGTTGCGGCCGCTGGCCCGGACGATCTCCATGAAATGAGCCTTCAGGCGTAGGACGGCCCTTCCAGACTGTCGTCTCTGGCGGTTCCTCGACGGCCTGGAAAGGCCGTCCTACGGAAACACCGAGGCTGGCACGTGGAAACGGAGAACCCGGCAAAGCAGCCCCTTCTCGTAGGGGGTGCTACGTGGTCGATCAGTTCGGGATGCCCCAGACCGTTTCCTCGGTCCTTCCGTCTCCAAGCCCCCCCGTAAGCTACGCTTGATAGAGAACCACGTCGCGAAACCACGTCGCCCTCGGCGATCGATCTCTATCTGGAGGCAAGCCACTCATGTCCACCGGCCAACGCAAGCGAAAGCAACTCTTCGTCGATCCCAAGGTGCAGGGAGCACTGATTCTACGGATCGTGCTGTACTGGATAGTGTGCGTGGTGGCGATCACCCTCGCGCTCCTGTGCTGGCGGATCATCACCGGTCCGGCACGCATGTTTTACTTGCACTTCGACGACATGTGGTTCCACTTCGGCCCTGCGTTGGTGGCTTCCTTCCTGCTGCTGCCGTTGGTGATCTACGACGTCGTGAAGATCAGCAACCGTTTCTGCGGACCGCTGTTTCGCATGAGGCGCAGTATGCGCGAGTTGGCCCGTGGAGAGCACGTCGATCCGATCAGTTTCCGCGACGGAGACTTCTGGCCCGAAATCGCGCAGGAGTTCAATGCCCTGCTGGCTTGCACGCAGCGAGGCGGAGCGGCGGCGGCTTCGCCGGCCGAGGAGAAGGAGACGGCTCCCGCCGCCTCGCCATAGGCCGGACGACTCACGGTCGCGATACGCACGCGGCCAGGAATGCATTGATCGTAGTGCCGCCTTCAGGCGGTATTCGTCGCGTATTACCCGCTGAAGCGGGGACTACGAACTTGTGTCATTCCCGTACCGCGCGCGGGGGCCGCGGATTCCGAGGCGGCCCCCCCTTTCTTTTGTGGTGTCCGCCTCGCGACCACCGGTCGCTGCTTCTTTCGGAGTGTCCCGCGGACTCGCGACGGGCCAATTCCTATATTTAACGCTAATTGTCATTAGTCATTGACATTAGCTTGTCTAATGTTAGGATGACGACAATGCAACCCCTGCGTATTTGCTTTCGCGGCAAACGAGCCCATGACGGCTTTGGAGAGCAGCGACGCTGGCATCCTGGCCGGCGCGATTGGCACATGCGAGGAACCCGCCCCAGCTCCAGAGGGAGAGACCATGCCGTCTGTTTTCGATAAGATATTTGATTGAGAATATATCGTCGAGAGATCATGCAATTGAGGCCACCCACAGCACAAGGGCTTTACGATCCACGCTGGGAACACGACGCCTGCGGCATCGGCGCGATCGTCAACATTTCCGGCCGCCGCGAGCATGCCATTCTCGGACGCGGCAAGCAGGTCCTGTTGAATCTGCAGCACCGCGGGGCTGCCGGGGCGGACGAGTCGACCGGCGACGGGGCGGGCATTCTGTTTCAGATCCCGCACGAGTTCTTCGCGGCCGAAGCCGCCGGGTTAGGCATTGCGCTCCCCAAGTCAACCCGCTATGGCGTGGCCATGCTCTTCTTGCCGCAAGACGCTGAGTTGCGGCGGCAGTGCGAGGCCATGCTCACCGAGGCGATTACCGAAGGCGGGCTGAAGCCGCTCGGCTGGCGCGACGTGCCTACCCGCAACCAATGCCTCGGCCAGATTGCCCGCAGCGCCGAGCCGGTCATCCGCCAATTGCTGATCGACGGCGAGGGGTTGGAAGACGAGGCCCTGGAGCGGCGGCTGTTCGTGGTTCGCAAGCGGGCCGAGCACCGCGTGCGGGCACGGCTCGACCAGGAAGCTGCCGATTTCTACGCCTGCTCGATGTCCTGCCGCACGATCGTCTACAAGGGGATGTTCTTGGCCCCCCAGTTGTTCGCATACTACCCGGACCTCGCTGACCAACGCATCGTCACCGCGCTGGCCATCGTTCACCAGCGCTACAGCACGAACACGTTCCCCAGTTGGCGCCTGGCGCATCCATTCCGCATGATCGCCCACAACGGCGAGATCAACACCCTGCGGGGGAACATCAGACGCCTGCGGGGCTACGAGAAGACCATGCGGTGCCCCGCCTTGGCCGACGATCTCTCCGACCTGTTTCCCATCGTCGAGCCGGGCGGGAGCGACTCGGCCAGCTTCGACAATGCCATGGAGCTGTTGGTCCGCGCCGGTCGCTCTGCCCCGCACGCCTTGATGATGATGATTCCCGAGGCCTTCGGCCCACAGTATCACATCAGCACCGATAAGCGGGCGTTCTACGAGTACCACGCCGCGATGATGGAGCCCTGGGATGGCCCGGCGGCAGTGGTGTTCACCGACGGCCGCCTGGTGGGAGGCACGCTCGACCGCAACGGCCTGCGCCCCTGCCGGTACGTGGTCACCACCGACGGCCTGCTGGTGCTGGCCAGCGAAGTGGGCGTGATGGAATTCCCGCCGGAGAAGATTCGGCAGAAAGGCCGTCTTCAGCCTGGCAAGATGCTCTTGGTCGACACGCAGGAGGGGCGGATCGTCGTCGACAACGAGATCAAGGGCAAGATCGCCCGCCA
>CAYTJV010000096.1:0-17083 GCA_964438165.1 uncultured Planctomycetaceae bacterium
GGACTTCGGCCAGGAAGAGGGCGGCATTGGCGTCGGTTGCGGATTGAAGTTGGGCGGGAGGTTCTTCCAACGGGTCCTCCGCGCCAGCTTGGACGAATCGGGCAAAGCCCCAAGGTGCGCCGTCGCAAGTGCCGTTGTCGCCACCGTTGAGCACGCGGAGGATAATCTCCTTGGCGCCGGCCACGTCCACGGAAATGCTTTGGATGTTGCCGAAGCGCAGGACGGGAGTCTCGCACCTTACCTTGCCATCAGCCAGTACCTGGTACTGCACGCTGCCGCCCACGTCCGCGGCACCGACGTGAGCTTTGAAGGTCGCGAATGTCTGGCCGGAGACGTCCACGACGACGTCCGCCGGGCGCGGATCGTCAAAGGCGTGAGTAAACATGCCCTTCGAATACGGCAGTGGGCCCAAAAGAACGGGGCCGCCAAAAGAGGTGTTGCGGACGGCAGAAGGAGGGCCCCAACCGCACGTCGATCGGACCCACGGCAAATCCGAAACGAACACGATGCCGGGGAGCTTGTCCTTGCCTTGTACGACCGAAGGAAGCCACCAGGATACCCAGTGGAGCCACGCAGGGACGATCTCGTCTTTCAAATCGACAAGTTTGCGGAAATCGCCGAGGGCTTGGTCCAACTTGCGCTTATCGGACTCCACCAGCGCACCGTAAATCGCCACCGCTTTGAAGTACTCATAACGGGCGCGCCAGCGACCGTACGCCAGTCCGTACGCTTCGGCCCTGCGGAAGTGGCGTGGCACGCAATCGGGGCTGAGTCGAAGGGCTGCTTCGAAGTCAGATATAGCTTTGTCGATCTCGCCTATCTGGTAGTAAACGGTCCCTCGGCTTACCCGTGAGTCCGCGCTCGTTGGGTCGAGTCGAATCGCTTCGCTGAAGTCGGCCAGTGGCGGGTCCGCCGCACCACCCATGCCCCAGTACAACTCGCCGCGGCCGATGTAGTACTCGGCGACGGTTGGCTCCAATCGGATCGCTTCAATGTAAGCAATCCTGGCTTCTTCCCACTGGAGTGACTGCCCGTACTCGCATGCACGGTCGGCATAGAACCGGGCAGACTCTCGGGCCCCCGCATCCTTGGCGAGGCGCAATTCTCCTTTTGCCGCGGGTATAGAGACGCGCAGAACTTCATGCCCGCGTCGGACGAGCGTGAACTCGCGGGTCTCGATCTCCAGGCCGCCGTGCTTGACCCGGAGCTCGTGTTTTCCGGGCCGGAGCTTGATCGGCTCTCCGAGGTTTTCCAGGCGGATCTCGTCGCCGTCGATGGAGACGCTGCATTGGCGCGCGGCCTCGGCGTCGGAGAATTCGAGCCGCACGCTGCCCTTGCCGGTGGAAATCAGGACGACGACACCCAAGAGCACGGCCGCCGCGGCCCCGCCCGCCGCGAGCGCAAGGCGCCAGCGACGCCTGCGCGGTGGAATCGTTCGGGCAGCCGAGGCTCGCGGCTTGGCCTCCGATCCCGCGGCAACGCCTTCGAGCAGCGCCGCCAGCTCGCTGTCCGTCGCAAAAGGGGCGAGGGCTTCGGCGACCTCGGCGGGCGTGGCGAACCGCTTGGCGGGGTCCTTGGCCAACATGCGATGGACGAGGGCCGCCAGTTCCTCAGGGACCTCGGCCCGGTGCTGTTGGATCGGCGGCGCGGGGATTTGGGCCTGGGCCGTCAGCTTGCGCAGCGGGGTGTCGTATTCGGGACTGTCGAAGGGGGCGCGGCCGGCCAAGAGCTTATAGAGGGTACACCCGAGGCTGTAAATGTCGGCGCGAATATCGACCACGTGGGCGTGGATCGCCTGCTCGGGGGCCATGTAGTCGCACGTGCCCATCACTTGCGTGCCGGTCAGGTCTTCCTTCGTCCCGCTCGAGTGCGGCCCGTCGGAGGTAGGGGCATCGCGATGGGCCGCTGGGGTTGTGCCCGCCGGGTCATCCTCGGTGGCCGGGTCGTCCCGCAGCAGGGCTAGGCCGAGATCGAGCACCTTGACTTCCGGCTGAGCCCCCTCACCCCCTGCCCCTCTCCCGTAAGCAGGCGAGGGGAGCGAAGTGCCCCCGGCCCCTCTCCCGTTTGCGGGCGAGGGGAGGAGAGTGAGCATCAGGTTCGACGGCTTGATGTCGCGATGGACCATGCCATGCTCGTGGGCGTGCTGGAGCCCGAGGGCCGCCTGGCGGACGATTTCGCAAGCGTCGGCGATGGGCAAGGGACCGTGCCTCTTGCAGAGGCGCGAAAGATCGATCCCCTCCACGTACTCCATCACCAGGTAGCGACGCCCACCCTCCTCGCCGGCGTCGTAGGCGTGGACGATGTTTGGGTGCTTGAGCTTGCCGACCGCTTCCATCTCCCGCTCGAAACGGCGGACCGCCACGGCGTTGGGGGTGCGACCCTCGGGCAGCAGTTTGAGGGCCACGATCCGCTTGAGCTTCGTGTGCCGGGCTTTGTAGACGGTGCCCATCCCGCCGTGCCCGATCGGCTCCAAGAGCTCGTAATCGCGGATGCTCGCAACCGGAGGCGAAGGACTGAGGTGCTCGTTGTCGAGCTCGTCGGCCGTCGCATCCGCGTCCTCCGGGGACGGAGAGCCCGGACTCGGCGGTCCGAACCGGCGGAGCCGCTCGATCAGGTGGCCGACCGCCTCCCGCTGCGGTTCCTCGGCGGCAGTGCTCTGCGCCGCTGCAACCAGCGTATCTTCTCCTCTGAGAGTCGCGACGATTGCCGTGCAGAGGTCGCACTCTTCCAAGTGCTGCGCAAGCTCCTCTCCCTGGGGGCCGGCAATTTGGCCAAGCATGAGGCGCTGGAGGATTTCGCGGTCAGGGCAGGTGACAATATTCGGCATGGGACCCTCCTTGTGGGGATACGGAGCCGCAGACTTCCGAAGTCTCGCAGACTTCGGAAGTCTACGCAGGCCGTGCGACGGCCGAGGCTCTGTTGGAAGGGTATGCGCCGTCGGGCGAAAACCTTGCGGAAAACCCGATTTCCCAAGAGAGATCAGTCCAGCAGACCGCCTAATTCGCCGCGCAGGCGGCTCAGCACCCGCGACTTGGCAGCATAGACCGTCCCCACCCGGACGCCTAGTTCCGCGGCCACCTCGCTCGCCGAACGGCCCGCCATGAGAAGCTGGAATGCCTTCCAGGTCGTCGCCGGGAACTCGCCCTGTAAAGCCCGCAACGCCTCCTGGACGAGGCTTCGCTGGTACTCAGCCTCCTCGAATCCGTGCGAAGCCTCGGCCTCCGGGATCTGCGCCTCGTCGTTGGTGCCGTCCAGGGTTGCCGGCCGGCGGCGGCGGACGATCTGGCGCCACTTGTTGAGCGTGACCGTGCGGAGCCAGTTGCGGAAACCTTTGTGCCGGTCGTAGCGAAACTCCGGCAGCTTGCGGAACAGGAGAACTAAGACTTCCTGCACGAGGTCGGCCGCATCGGCATCCTGAAGGCCTGTGCGGCGTGCCCAGTAATAGAGCAGCGGCGTATAGAGCTCGACGAACCGTTCCCATGCCTTGTGATCGGCCGGCTGCCGCAGACGATCCAGGAGACTTGAGGACGTGTCCATCGATCCGTACCCGGCAAGGGCCGACTACCGAGACAAGAACAGAACCTCCCTCAACCGCTGGACGGGAAGCGGTCTTCTGGCCGGACGCCGGCGAACCAGGGCGATTCTACCCCAACGGACAAAGCCGTCGCAAGTATCGACGTAAAGCAGATGTCTGGCCGGTCGGGAATTCGGGCCGAATAGGCCCTGAAGATGAGAGAGAATCAGAGCCTATCCCAAAACCGCGATGGGCAGGCGCAAACTTCCGAAGTCTTCGAGACTTCGGAAGTTTTTGGGATAGGCTCTCAGTGATGATCTCTCTTCTCTTCCCGTTCCTCTTTTTTTACCGCGTGGGCACGCGGATGGGCCCGTTGGTAGACCTCGCGGAGGCCCGTGGTGCTCACGTGGGTGTAAATCTGCGTGGTCACCAGGCTCTTGTGGCCCAAGAGTTCTTGGACGCTGCGGATGTCGGCGCCGCGGTCCAGCAAGTGCGTGGCGAAGCTGTGCCGCAGGGAGTGCGGCGTGGTGCGGAGGTCGAGGCCCGTGCGGCGGAGGTGTTTTTCCAGCATCCGGGCCACGCTACGGGTGGTGAGCCGGCGGCCGAACTTGTTGACGAACACCGGCGACCGCGGTCCCTCGGGCTCCCGGGGGCTGACGCGCCGCACGCCGAGCCAGCGCCGCAGCGCCAGGATCGCATACGAGCCGATCGGGGCCAGCCGCTCCTTGCGCCCCTTGCCGCGTACGCGAACGATCCCCGCCTCGAAGTCCAGGTCGCTCTGGTCGAGGCCCACCGCTTCGCTGATCCGAAGCCCTGCGGAGTACATGGTCTCCAAAATGGCCCGGTCGCGGAGTCCCATTGGGTTGCTGTTCGGCGGGGCCACCAGCAGCCGGCCGATCTCGTCGGTGGAGAGGAAATGCGGGAGCCGGCGGGGCTTGCGCGGATTCCTCAGCGGTTTGGCCGGATTCGTCGTCACCCAGCCCTCGCGCTGCCCGAAGCGAAAGAAGCTCCGCAGCGAGGCCAAGCGGCGGGCGATCGTGGTTTGCGCGTACCCGGCCTCGTGCAAGGCGGCCACGTACCCGCGAAGCTCGGGCACGGTAATCTCGCCCGGTTCCGGACAGCGCTCGCCCCGCGCCTCGGTGAGATAGTCGGCCAGCGCGGTCAGATCCTCGCGATAGCTCTTGACCGTCAAGTCGGAAGCGTTCCGCTCGACCTTGAGATACGTGAGGAAGCGGGCCGTGGCGGTGCGCATCGTCGTGGTGGGACGAATTGGCAATCCGTCCGCGGAAAAAGGGGCGGGTTGAAACCCGCTCTACGGTACGGGGTCAGCCCCAGTCGTCCTTATCGGTGGTGGCGGGGAGGTTGAACCGCCGCGAGATGGCATGCTTCTGGCTTTCCTGGCGGATCTTCTGGCTCAACACCGCGGCGTCGTACCAGGTGAAGCTCAGCTCGGGGTTGGAGGCAAACCGGCCCAGCACCCGCAACGCATCGGCACGGCGGTCGTCGTCGTACAGGAAGACGTACCGCTCCGATCCCTTGACGAGGGCCAACACGTTGATGTCTTGACTCACGGGTGTCTGCCTCCTAGCTGGCGAGCGCACCGATCGTGTACGTGCTCGGGACGCTTCGCGTGCCGTGACGCTCCGTCCTGGTTGTTATCGGATTTTCTTCCAGCGCCACACTACTCGCGTTTCTCCTGCCCCGCCCCGAGCGGAGAGCATCTCCCAGAGGTGCATCCGGCAACAAAAACCGATGAAATCGTCGCTGCGCTGCAGGTAGTTCTGCCAACCTCCGAAGCGGGCTTCGTCCTGGAAGAAGTAGAAGCTGGCCAGCGCTTCGGTGAACTTGCTGTCGTTGCCGTTGTAGGTCTGCGTGTGACGGAGCACCGGGCCGTTGGTCGGATGGCACGCCGGCCGGCCGGCAGTCGGCGGCGACGGGATGAAGCCGCGCGGATCGGGCCAGTCGGGTGGTATCCCTGGTCCGGTGGCGGCAACCGTGCGGTTTGTAGGGATTGTGCCGGCCGGCTCTTGGTAGGACAATTGCTTCACAGCATCCTTCGACGGGGCATCGGAGGGCGACGGCAGCCGCCCCTGGCTGGGATCCGAATCCTTCCCGCCAGGCGTAGGCACCGCCTCGGGCTCCTGAGGTGGCAGCGGAGGGCATTTGGGCGTTTGCATCGCGAGTTGCGCCTTGGCCAAGGCCAGCTCCGCCTCGAAAATCAGCGGGCCGGGGATCTGCTGCTCCTCTCGGGTCCCCCAAGGCAAACCGTACCCAGGGGGGATCGCGTGAAAGCCCTGGTTCGCTGCATACCATTCTACCTGGAGGGCACACCGAGGGGGGTAATACGGGGAGTAGTCGGTGACCGCACCGATGACCACCGCGTCGACGCCCAGCTCTTGGGCCAGGCGTTGGGCGTCCTCCGGACCTGCCAGCCGGATGTTGCGGTCCTTGATTGCCTGCTCAACCACGCCGATCGGCACCACTTCAAAGCCCGGAACCTGCTGAAGCTGGCTGAAATAGGCCAGCGCGAACCGCCGGCCATCCACGGTCGGCTCATTAGTCAGGTTGAAAAACGGGACCACCGCGACCTTGGAAAGCTGGGGAAAAGGGTTATGTAGGGTGGGCTGATGCGCCACCTCCGGCAACATCGAGCAGCCGGACAGCAGTAAGACACACAATACCGTCAGGTAGCGCATCATGGTTCCTGCCGCAGCGCACAGGATAAAGCCCCCCCTTCTTGTCATCCGTATTGCTCCTCGCGACGCGCAGTTCGTCCGAGGACATTCCGGCGGCAGCGTTATCGTCAAACTCGCTACAGATTCTCCAGTCGAATTCCTTTACGCCGCCACTTTGTGCGTGGGCTTGAATAATGCTGGTTGGACGGGAAGAATCTAACGTAACGCAGCCCGACCAGCGGTCGCGGCGTGCGCGTAGCCGAATTCGCCAGAATTCGGTCGGTTGTAAGCACTTAGCCCGAATTCTGGCGAATTCGGCTACGAGGCCGTGAACAATTCGGCTTTATACAAATGTTTACAGGTCCGGCACTTCTGTGATTCTCCCGAGAAACCCCACCCGAGCGGTACGCATCGGCTCAATCACCATCGGAGCCGGCCATCCGATCGCCGTGCAGAGCATGTGCGCGACGAAAACCGCCGACGTCGCGGCCACGGCGGCTCAAGCCAATCAGTTGGACGCGGCGGGGGCCGGCGTGGTTCGGATCGCCGTCGATAACCACCGCGAGGCGCAATCGCTCCCCGCGATTCGAGAGCGGACCCGGGCCAATCTCTCGGTCGATTTGCAGGAGAACTACCGCCTGGCCGCAGACCTTGGTCCCTGGGTCGACAAGATCCGTTACAACCCCGGGCACCTCTATCATCATGAGCCGAGCAAGCCCTGGCAGGACAAAGTGAAACTGCTGGCCGAGGTCGCCTTCCAGCACGACATCGCCTTGCGCGTGGGCGTGAATTGCGGCTCGGTCGATCCTGCCAAGCGCGACAAGTTCGCCCAGCACGATTCCATCGGTCCGATGCTGGCCAGCGCCCTGGAACACTGCGAGTTGCTCGATTCGCTCGGTTTTGAGCGGTACTGCGTTTCGCTGAAGGACTCCGACCCAGCCAAGGTGATCGAGGTCAATCGGCGATTCGCCACCCAGCGTCCTGACGTGCCGCTGCACCTCGGTGTTACCGAGGCTGGGATGCCGCCCGGGGGAATCCAGAAAAGCCGCATGGCACTCGGGGAGCTGCTGCGCCGCGGCATTGGCGACACGCTTCGCGTATCGCTCACCGTGCCCAATGCCCGGAAAGAGGAGGAAGTTCTCGCCGGCCGGCAGATCGTCGAGGACGTCGCCGCGGGCCGGTTTCCAGGCCCGGCGGATCTCGGTCTGCCGCGGCTGAACATTATAAGCTGTCCGAGTTGCTCGCGGGTCGAGAATGAGGCGTTTGTCGACCTGGCCGAACAGGTGTACCAGATGACCAGGCCGTGGGCCGACTACCCGATCACCATCGCGGTCATGGGCTGCCGCGTGAACGGCCCCGGCGAGACCGACGACGCCGACCTGGGGCTATGGTGCGGTCCAAACTTCGTCAACCTCAAGCGCGGCAGTCAATCCCTGGGCGCCTTCCGCTACACGGAGATTCTCGCGCGGCTCCAGGCGGAGCTTGAGGCCTTGATCCGCGAAAAGGACATCCGTCCGATCGTTTATTGAGTCTCAGAAGAGCAATGCACCAACGACAAATCCGAGCCGGGCCGTGTTTCCGAGCCGGGCCGTGTCGGCCCGGAAAAACCGGGGCGGCACGCCCCGGCTCTGAGAGAGTTATGTCGCATTATTTTTCTGAGGATCCATAGCCCGGAGCCAACGGCGACGGGAATCGCTCACGCGTGCGTCGCTCCCTGGAGAATCTCGCCGAGCAGTCTCGGCGTCCGCCCGAAGCGGGATTGGAATTCGTGATAGGTCGGCACAAGACGCGTGTGGAGCTTCGTCTCGTGGGCCAGGGCGATGTCGGCCAGACGGTGTTCGAGGAAGGGGTTGGCGAAGCGCTCCAGGCATTGCCGGGCGAACTGCTCGGGGCCGTCGGTGCGGCCTTCCAGGGTCGGCACGATCTCGTCGAACAGGAGGCGCTCGAGCCAGCGGCCGATCTCGGGATCCAGCACCGCTTGACGGACCGTCTCGAAGCCCAGCGGCCGGGCCTTGGCCACCAGGGCCGTGTGCGCCCCGTTAAGGATGCGGACCTTGCGAAGATAGTACGGCTCCAGGGCCTCGACCGATTGCACCGCCGGATGCCCACCGAACACCGGCACTTCTTGCGTCCCTTCGATAAGCCAAAGGGCGAACGGCTCGGCCACGGCAAAGAGCGGATCGCGCGCGGCCATCGGGTCGTCGGCGCGGGGCGCGGAGACGATCCGGTCGACCAGCGTGCTGGGCCACGCGCATGCCGCTTGGAGCCAGTCGACCAGCGGCTCGGATAGCTTCCATCGGGCGGCCTGGTCCAGCACGAGCTGCCGCAGACGCGGCCCGTTTTGTTCCAGCAACTCGCAGGGGAGGATCGTCACGCCCGGTTGCCCAGCCTCAAACCGGGCCGCGAGCACGGCGAGCAGTTTGGCGGGGAAAGACCGCGGCGTGGGATTGCCTGGGCCTTCGGCCGGGTCGAGCGCGTAGCCCGCCTCGGTCGTGTTCGAGACAACCGCGGCAAGCGACGCCGAGCGCGCCACGGCCATGACTTCCTGCCATTCGGCTTGGGCCGCCAGTGCCCGGCGCACGCTGGAGACTTCGATCATCCGATCGACTTCACGGCCTTCTTGCAGCCCGCGGATGGCCACATGATACCGCCCTCCGGAAGCATAGAACTGCCTGGTGCGTTCTGAGCCGGTCGACTGGACTACCACGACGGTGCCGGCCGTCGCGCCCGATTGGTTCATCTCGTGAACGAACAGGTCCGCAAACGCCCGGAGGAATTTTCCGGTGCCGAACTGGAGGATCGTTCTTCGAACACCAACACTCATCGCCGGGCCTCTTGGGGAGTCAAGAGGGAACCACAGAGGACGCGGAGGTACGCGGAGGAAAACATACGAGGACAACCCATATCCATCATTCCCTTTCCCTTCCTCCGTGCCCCACCGTGTCCTCCGTGGTAAATCGACCCGTCTCGACCACTACCCAGTTATCTTCTTCATCAGCCACGCCATGTTGGCAGCCAGAGTGCGGACCGTGGCCAGTCCCTCGGCGTCGTTGTGCACTTCGCCCTTTTCGCGGCCGAAGGCGACGTTCCAGTACGAAGAGCCGGGCACGATCATCTCGTTGATGAGAAAGAAATAGTTGATCTGGGCGAACGTGAAGTTCTGCCCGGCCCGGCGGGCCACGACGATCGCGGCAGCGACCTTGCGGCGCAAAAAGTTCTCTTTCATGCGGGCCACGTAGCCCACGCGGTCCAACAGGGCCATGGTCTGCGGCGTGGCGGAGCCGAAGTACACCGGCGAGCCGATCAGAAACCCATCGGCGGCGATGAACCGCTCGATGATCCCTTCAAAGGCCGGATCTTCCTGGACGCACTGGAACCCCTCGGCCTTCACGCACCCCCGGCAAGCCATGCACGGCTTGACCGGCCGATCGGCCAGCGAGAGAAACTCGGTTTGGATCCCTTCCTGAGCCAGGACCTCCAGGGCCAGCTTCACCAGGATATCGGTATTGCCCCCGGGCCGGGGACTGCCGGAAATGCCGAGAACTTTCATTGGTTTTCTCCTCGGGCAAGGCAGGCTTAGGGGCACGGGTGTGCATCGCGGCCGTCAGGGCCACCGTGCGCAGGTTCGGCCCGTGGAAGAACCGGAAAAAGTCCGACAGCCGCTGGCCGCCACCCGGCCCAAAGACCGGGACCAAGCACTCCGTGCGGGTCAACTCGCTGATCGCGAAGCGATGGCCGGCCTGTTCGAGCGCGGCCAGGTGATTTAACGCCCGTTGCTGGTCGGCGGGGTTGCCTTCGACCGCGTACACCACGATCACCGTGTCCAGGTAGTACAGCATTCACGGCTCCCCCGGCGATGGCGCGCGGCGCGCGGTGTCAAGTTCCCGGTCCCGCTCGGCGTCCTCGGCCTGACGCGCCTCGTCTTCCGCGCGCAGGTCCGCCGTCGACCGTCCGGGGAAGCCGCGGGAACGCTGCTCGGCTGCGATCTCTCGGATCACGTCCGCTAGGCCGCGCTGCGGCCCAGTCGGCGCGGCGACACGGATTGTCACTCGCACGGGGCCGGGCGGTAGTCGCGGCTGGTGTGTCAGTATCAACTGACCGTTCGATCCCAGCGTGGCCTGGATCGTCTCTTCGATGCCATTCATGCCGAGTCCTCCTTCAATCCATCATACCCGGGACGGCGGGTTCCGGGAACGTCTTCCGGCAGGAAACGTTCCCGATACGCGAATGACGCCCCGAACCACCGGCATCACGGGGCTGGCGGTGGCGACTCTCCTTGAAAGGAGTCAAGTCAGAAAAACGACGTGCGTCCCTTTTTAGCTGTCAGGGTTGCGGGCACGTCGGAAACGTGCCCCACGTTACGCCGTCACTCAGACAACCTATCCGAGCGCAGGCACGGCATCAAGGGCCCCGCGTCACGTTCACTGGCGCGGATTCGGCGCATCCGACGGAGCATTTGTTTCGCCGGTCTTCCTTGTGGTCCGCAAATCCACAACGCGCTCACGATCCGATCGTTTCTTTGCGCGGAGATGCGTCACCAGTGCCTCAGCATCCTACCCGTGTTGCCGTGCGATGTTGTCTTTGATTTTCCAGAGATCCTTGATGATTTCGTCAGGCATTTTCAATCTCTCCCTCGGCCGAGCCACGTCTTGCCGGCTTTCCAGAGCACGCGGCCGGCGCCGAGCGTTTGCCGCCATAGCCGCTGCCGGCGGGTGGCCTCGCGGAACGTGCGGAGGCAGCGGAGGTAGCGCGCGGCTCGGGCCCCCGGCAGGACCTGGAGAATTGCCGGGGCAAGCCCTTCCTCGACGTTGTATTCTTCCCCCGGCTTCAGGCACACGGGCACGATCGGTTCGTTCTCCCCCAAACCAAGATCCTCGCCGACGGTCTCCACCGCGCCGGCGATATGGGTCGCCTTAGGACCGCTGGGATGGATCAAGTCGTATGGCGGGCTCCACTCGCCGGACGGCCGAAGCTGGTCGATGTGGGTCACCACGGCCACCACGGGCGGCATCGGACGTTCCGGATGCCGCTGGTAGAACGCCCGCAACTGGTCCAACAGGCGGCGGTCGGCCTGCCGGGCCGCAGAAAGCGCCGTGCATACCACGAGCACCAGGTCGCAGCGGAGGATCTCTTCCTCCAGCGGCGCGAAAGGATCGCCAGCCGCATCGGCGGCCTCGTAGCCCGCCGTGTCCAGGAGGATCGCCTGCGGCATGCCGTCGCGCTCCAGGACATAAGGCTCGATATACCGTGTGCGGGGCACCACGTCGACCGCTGCCCGGGGCTGGCCGAACAGGGCGTTGATCATGCTCGATTTGCCCGACTTGACCTGGCCGGCCACGAGGATCCGCAGCGGCTCTTCCGTTAACTGGCCCTCGGACGCCGCAGCGCGTCGGGCGTCGCGCCGGGATTCGGGGGTGCGGAAGGCTTGCAGGGCGGCTGCGTCCCATTCCTGGTGACCACTGTAGAGTTGGATCGCGTACAACCCAGCGCGGCGAATGCAGAATCCCACCGCCCACTGTTTGACGTCCGCCGTGGAAGTCACCAGCATTTTGTCCGTCGCGGCGTCGCGGGCCTCGCGGAAGAGGGCCGAGATCGGGTTCCAGCCGATGGAAACAATGCGGTAAAGGAAGTAGAACTGCCGATACCACTCGCGGAGTCGATTCAGTCGCCAGAAGTCCCCCAAGGTGAAGATGTGCGACCCGGGGATGTTCTCCGAAAAGGCCTCGCGGAAGTCCCGGGCGACCCGCTCCACAGTCCAAAACACATGGGGCACCGGGGTCTCCAATTCCGGCTGCGAGGATTCCGGATGGTACTGCCGGGCGACGCTCTGGAGCACTTCGTGAAACACTTGCCAGATGCGCTCCGGCTCGTCCAGCGGCAGATCCTCCTTTTCGACGCGCCGGGCGATCGACTCCACCTCGTCCCAGGCTCGCCTGGCCAGCGGCGGCCAATGGGGATCGGGGCCGCCGCCGCTGGGAAGACCTAGCGGAACGGCTTGGGAGCCTTCAGCGGCGCCGCGCCGCGCGGCGTAGATCCGCATCCAGTGCATCACGGCCGAGCTCGCCGCTGTCAATACGACGCTGATCGCCAGATACCACCAGAGCATCCCGTACTGATACAGCCACAGCGACCCGGCAAGGAACAAGACCACGTACGGCACGAGAAGCAGCGCGCCGAGGACCAGCCACCAGAACTTCCATCGCTTCATGGTCGCGCCCCCTGCCGCCCGGCGGCGTGGTCGAGGTACTCGCGCAGACGGCGTCGCCCCTCGGCATATTGTTCCTTGTAAAGCTGGCGAAGCTGGTCCGGATCGGGCACGTCGCCGGCGCGGGCAAAGCTGAAGTACGCGCACAGCGTGCAGCCGAGGGCATAGGTGCTCGCCGCCGCGAACAGGGCGGAGACCGCCGAGCCGAAGCCGGGAATGAACTTCAACAGCTCGCGGCCTCCCATCCGTGCGAGAAAGCCGACCCCCAACGTGCCCGATATCTCGGCCATCCTCTGTGCCGACATCTCCTGGCCGTAAATCGAGGCCAGCGCGTGGAACAGCTTCGCCTGGATGGCCACGAACAAGGGGATGTCGATCATCGGCACCGGCACGCTCGCAATCACCCCGGAAGCGATCGCGTAGGAAAGCACGTGCGGATGCGCGGTGCGGAAGTACACGTCGCGGAGCGATCGCCGCGCCGCCTGGGTCCCTTCGAGCATCGCCCGCAGGCCCAGCGGCACCGCCTCCTCGATCGCCTGCCAGACGGCCTCCAGTCCGTAATGCTCCGGCTCATAGCCGTCCTCGGGCATGGTGAAGTCGACGGCCGCGAATCGAGCCCGATAGCCGGCAAACCACTGCCGCTGAGCGGCCAGCGACCGGGCAAGGTCCGACGGCACGCTGGGCGGCAGCGGGTCGTCGGCGTAAGGATAGGGTAGGATGTGCTGTGTTTCAGGCATGGGGTAGCCTTCATGGAGCGTGGTTTGCACGACCAACAGCGGCCAGTGCGGATGGGCCTTCAAAATCGCCTCCATCGGCCCCAGCACGCACTTCTGCGCATGATCCATGGCCTTGACGACCACCACCAGGCAGTGGGCCTGCTGCTCCAGCACGCGGATGTCTTCCGCCGGGTCGTAGGCCACTTCCCCCAAACCCCGAGTGTCCAGGAAGCGGACCAGGCAATCCTCCTCGGCGGGGAAGTGGTAGATCTGCGCGGTGCGCGTGCAGGGGCGAAAGCCGCCGCCGATCTCCGCCCGGCTGCTCCCCGTGATCGCCCGAATGATCGACGTCTTTCCCGACTGCGCCTTGCCCAACAGCCAAAAGACCGGCGCCGGCAAGTCCCGGTGGATTTGCTCCAGGCACTCGTTCAGCCGGTCCTCGCTCACCCGGGGAGCGCGGACGTGCTTCCAAACGTTCTGTAACCAGTTGCCTGCTGCCATGGATTTGTCGTAAATCATGTAGGACGGCCTTTCCAGGCCGTCTGCGACTGAGACGGCCTGGAAAGGCCGTCCTACTGCTCTTACTCGCCGCGCTCATAGCTCGGATCGTCGGGGCCGAAACGGCCCCGATATTCTTCCGCGGGATACTTCTGCGCGTTCTTGGCCATCTTGGACTCCAAGGCGCCGGCCAGATCAAGGCCGAGCTCGTTGGCCAGGGCCAGCAGATAACACAACACGTCGGCCATCTCGTCGGCCACTTCGGCGACCTTCTCCGGCTGCCCGGCCACGGCCCGCGATTGCTCCGGCGTGAGCCACTGGAAATGTTCCATCAGCTCCGCGGCCTCGATGGCCATCGACATCGCCAGGTTCTTCGGCGTATGAAACTGGTGCCAGTCGCGGCGATCGACGAACTGCTCGACAACATCCCGCAATTGGGCGATGGTCGTGGTTGCATCGTTCATGGGAGCAATCGGCTTTCACTAACACCAAACTGTTTCTCGGCCATTCGCAGTCCAGCCTGGATGCTGACGGTTATCATTGTCCCCACCGGCCCCGCGCCGGTGGGAACGGGTTTGGCGACTACAGCGGCCGTACGGCGTCGAATTCTGTCGTCGCCGTTCTACGTTTTTCCCCACCGGCCCCGCGCCGGTGGGAACGGGTTTGGCAACTACAGCGGCCACAGTGGTCGTGGGGACTTTGTCGGTTTCGTCTCCTCTCGTGTATCGCCAGACCCACTTCCACTGACACGAGGTCGGTGGGGACGTGTCCCGGGATCAATTCTACTCCAAGCCGAGAGGGCATCGTCAAGACTATTGCTTGTCGGCCCGAGAACCGTTAGAATACGTATATAAATACGTCTTGGAGGCAACCATGCAGAAGAAACTGACCATCACACTGGACGAGCGGGTCTATCGGGGGTTGCACACCGTGGTGGGACGGCGGCGGATCAGCCGGTTCATTGAGGGCCTGGTTCGACCGCACGTGATCGGCAAGGACCTGGATCTCGCCTACCGGGAAATGGCCCGAGACGAAGCCCGGGAAGCCGAGGCTATGGCGTGGTCTGAGGCTACGCTGGGAGACGTTGCTGATGAAGCGAGGTGAGGTCTGGTGGGTCAACTTCGAGCCCGCGATCGGCGGCGAGGTGCGAAAACAGCGGCCTGCCGTGATCGTGAGCAACGACGCCGCGAACAAGCACTTGAACCGTCTGCAAGTTCTCCCACTTTCGACCAATGTCGATCGCGTGTACCCCAGTGAGGCTCTCGTCACGCTGCGCGGCAAACAGCACAAGGCCATGGCGGACCAACTGACGACGGTGAGCAAGACCCGCCTGGACAATCGTGTGGGACGGCTTTCCGAGGGAGACCTCAAGGCCGTTGAGCAGGCCATTCGAGTGCAATTGGGGCTCAGCACCTGAAGAACCTTGACTTCGTTCGGCCGCTCATTCAAACTCACGGCAGTGCCGTTGAGGCTGACCGTCCGGCTGGGACCGGATTTCTCTTACGGTCGCCGAAAAAGGAAGTTGGCGACGTAGGGCCGTCAAACAGAGGAGAATTCGCCGATGACGCAGAGACAGAAGCCGGAAGCGAACTCGTCGGGAGCCGCGGCCATATCGCGGCGCGGTCTTTTGGCGGCCAGTGCGGCCTTGGGTGGGGCTGCCCCTCTGGTTGTCGGCCGTCACGTGCTCGGCGGCGAGGGACATCAGGCGCCCAGCGACACCCTCCGGATCGCCGCGGTGGGTATCGGGGGCATGGGCCAGGCGTACTTGGCCGGGTGTAAAGCCGAGCGCGTGGTGGCCCTGTGCGATTTGGACCATAACCTCTCGGCCCGCGTGTTTCAAACCTATCCGACCGCCACGCGCTACCATGACTACCGCAAGATGTTCGACAAGGAGGCAAAGGCCTTCGATGCCCTGATCATCGGCACGCCGGACCACTTGCACGCCATCCTGCTCATGGCCGCCATCCGGCTCGGGAAGCACATCTACTGCGCCAAGCCGATCACGCACACCATCGGAGAGGCCCGGAAGGTCCGCGAGGCCCTGGCCAAGGCCCCCGGGCTGGTAACCATGACGAGCGCCCAGTCCTCGGCCTGCAACCCGGCGCGGAGCACGACGGAGCTTCTGGCCTCGGGCGTCATCGGTCCGGTGCGCGAGCTGCACATCTGGTGCTCTCACCCGGTCTACCCGTGCTCCATGGTCCGGCCCAAGGAGACGCCGCCGCCCCCGCCGGGCATGGACTGGGACCGATGGATCGGCCCGGCGCCGTACCGGCCGTATCACTCGGCCTATCACCCGGTGGGCTGGAGGGCCTGGTGGGACTTCGGCTCGGGCAACGTGGCCGACATGGCCTGCCACACGCTGCACGTGTACTTCAAGGAGCTTCAGCTCGCCGCGCCGAGCGTGATCTACGCGTGCGCATCAACGCGGTACGAGGGGTTCTTCAAGATGGCCTCCACGCCGGAGTGCGAGAGTCACGCCAACGTGGTCACCTGGGAATTCCCGGCCCGCGGCAATCTGCCGCCGCTGGCCGTCCACTGGTACGACGGAGGCATGAGGCCCCACCGGCCGACCGAGCTGGAGCGGAGCCTGGGCCTGCCGCGCGACGGGCTTCTCTTCGTGGGCGAGAAGGGCAAGCTCCTGGCCGGCTATTACGGCGGCAACCCCTTCCGCCGCGGCGGCAAGCCGCGCGGCCCCGAGGGCGGCCTCTTGCTGCCGGAAGAGAAGTTCCGCGACTTCCCCAACCCGGCCAAGACCATGCCCCGAGTCGAGGACCACTACCGCGAATGGACCCGGGCCTGCAAGACCGGCACGCGCACGAGCTGCCCGGTCGAGTTCGGCTGCGAGATGACCGAGATGGCGCTTTTGGGCACGATCGCGCTGCGCACCGGCCGAGTGCTCGAATGGGACGCGCAAGCCATGCGGATCACCAACAGCACCCAAGCCAATGCCCACGTCGCCCCACCGTACCGCACAGGGTGGTCGCTCTAAGGGGGAAATTGACAACGACTGGCAGGAAAACGCCTGACGGCCGAACCGCGAGGAAAAAGTTCTGACCCCTTTTCCGTCCCCATACAGCAGGGTGTGCGGGGGGCGTCGTCAAGCGATGCCGATCAGCGACGCCGGGTCACTGCAGCGGCTGCCTGCGGGCGTTCACTGCGCTGCTCGGCTGCGTGTTCTGCGGACGGCAGAACACGCATCCCCAACCTCAGGCGATTTGCGGCAAGTGCTTGACTTGCCGACACTTGAGGTTTAGAATCGCCCGCACTCGGGCAGGTATTATGCCCCCGAAATCGCCGCCATAACGAATTACGACGGCATCACCGCGGCGGCAGTTTTGGTTAGTTCGACGAAACCGGAGCAACCAACGATGGCACAACCCCAGCTCGTATATGTTACCCTGCCAATTCCAGCTCTGTCTGAAACTCCGGGTTGAATCGTCCGCCAGTGGCTCAACAATCCCTAGGCCTGGCGGAA
>CAYTJV010000097.1:0-11474 GCA_964438165.1 uncultured Planctomycetaceae bacterium
CGTGGGGAAACGTGGGCCCTGCGACGCCCGTTTCCCGGGCCACGTCCTCGAACAGCCCGTTGCCCAGGTTGTGATACAGCGCGGGCATCTCGTTTCCGTAGGCGGTGACCAGCAGGTCGAGCCGGCCGTCGTTGTCGTAATCGCCGAAGTCGGTGCCCATGCTGCCCTGCGGCGAGCCCAGGGCGTCGCAGGCCACCCCGCTCAGGAGGCCGACCTCCTCGAAGCGGCCGCGGCCGTCGTTCTGGAAAAGGAAATTGGGCATCACGTCATTGCCGACGTAGATGTCGGTGTCGCCGTCGTTGTCGTAGTCGGCGCAGACGACGCCCATGCTCGTGCCGGCGTGCAGGCCGATCCCGGACTCCTTGCTCACGTCGCGGAACGTGCCGTCACCGTTGTTGCGGAAGAGGTTGTCGGGCTCGGGCGTGTGATCCAACGGGCTGGGATAGACCGGCAGTCCCTTGTGCCAGTGGAGAACGTGCGTCTCATAAGAAAACTTCACGTAATGACCGACGTACAAGTCGAGGTCGCCGTCCCCGTCCATGTCGAGAAAGCAGACGCCGGCGCCGACCTTGTTGCCGCGGTCCACGCCGGCCGCCCGGGTCGCGTCGCGGAACGTGCCGTCGCCATGGTTCCGGTACAGGACGTTGGGGCCGAAGTTGTTCACGTACAGGTCGGGATGGCCGTCGTTGTCGTAGTCGCCGACGGCAACGCCCAGCCCGTGGCCCGTGTCGCCCACGCCCGCCTTGTCCGTCACCTCCTCGAAGCGGAAGCCGCCCAGGTTGCGGTAGAGGGCGTTCTTGGGCGGAGGGCCGTCCACCTTGGTCCCCTTGAGCGGGGCGCCGTTGAGGAAATAGAGGTCGATCAGCCCGTCCCCATCGTAATCGAAGGTTGCCACGCCCGCACTCATCGCCTCCATGATGTACCGCATGCCGGAGCCGCCGTCGGTGTGGCGGAACGTGACCCCGGTCTGGGGAGTCGCGTCGTCCAGTCGGATCGGGCTTTGCGCCGAGGCGCCGCCGAGCGCGCACGCGAGGAATACGCCCGACGCGATCAGGGGTGCGATGCGTCGCGCCTGGCGCGGACCCACCGGACCGATCGCGGGGCGCGTCACTGCTTCGATTGCCTTTCCTGGAGCCACTGGTATGCCTTTTGGTAGCCTGGATTGTCACGGTCCAACTCGGTCGCCCGTTTCATCGCCGCAAGCGCCGCGGCCAGGTCGTTCTGCTTCTCGCAGACCGCCGCCAGTACGACGTAGTTCGGGCCTGCGGGCTCCAATTCCACGGCCTTTTCGGCCAAGCGGCGGGCTTCGCTCAGGTTGCGCCCGGCCGCCAGGTACAACTGGGCCAGCGCGGCCCGTGCGGCGGCGACCTTGGGAGCGCGCCGGCACACGTCGCGCAACGTGGCTTCGGTGGCGTCGAACTGCCGCAACTCCGTCTCCAGCCGGCCGACCTCGATCAGGTAGTTCACGTTGTTTGGTTCGATCTCGGCGAGCTGCTTCAGCAGGCGGATCGCCTCGGCAATCCGCCCCGACCGCCGGCAGAGCCAGGCCAGCGCCTGCCGGCATTCGACCTGGGTCCGGTCGAAAGCCGCCGCGCGGCGGCAGAGCTTCTCGGCCTCGGCCGGCTTTCCGTGGGCGAGGAAAAGCTGAGCAGCACGGGTGCAAATGCCGGCGGTGTCCGCCTTCAATGCCTCCAGATCATCGTATTGGACCTTGTCGCGCTTGCGGGCCTTCGTCTCTTCGGTCCGCAACTTCCGGAACTTGTCCATGTGCTGCTTGGCCTGCTGCTTCTCGCCGAGGCGAGCGCAGGCCAAGGCCAACCCGTAGAAGGCGTCGGCGCTGGCAACACCCGATTCGATTGCCCGGGTATAGCTTTCCTTGGCCTTCGCAAAGTCCTTGCGCTGAGCGCGCGCCTGTCCCAGGAGGACACAAGCTTCCGTCATGACGGTCCGCCGCTTGAGGTGCTTCTCCAGCACGGCCACGGCTTCCTCGGGTTGATTGGCATTCACCAGCACGCGAGCCAACTCCAGCTCTGCCTTGGGCCACTCCGGATTCGAGGACAAGGCTTTGCGGAACCGCTCGACCGCTTCGAGGTAGTCTCCGCGGTCGGCGGCGGCCGTGCCGATCCCAAAATGCGCGTATGCGTACCTGGGGTTCAACTCGATGCACCGCTCCCACAAGCGGACGGCTTCGGCAGAGTTCCCAAGCCACTTCTGGTAACGGGCCTTGATCTCCAGGGCGTCGGGCTCGCCGGGAAAGCACGCCAAGAGGTATTCCAGGATACCGTTCATCTCCCGGAACAGCTCGGCCTGAGTCGCCGGCAGCGGCGCGTCCGGCTTGGGGAGGGGATCGCCCGCGGTGGCGAGCGCCTCGGAGGGCGGCAGGCCCGGGAGTGCCGGCGTGGAGTCCTTCGGCAGCGCGGAGGCCGCTCGCGGCGACGTGG
Organism: uncultured Planctomycetaceae bacterium; assembly: GCA_964438165.1. Taxonomy (GTDB): domain Bacteria; phylum Planctomycetota; class Planctomycetia; order Pirellulales; family Thermoguttaceae; genus CALFBP01. The sequence goes on from CAYTJV010000097.1 coordinate 2,442, forward strand.
CCGGCCGCGAAGGGGCGACACTGGCCGGCGCAGCGCCCGCGTCGGGCTTGCCCATTGCATCGTCCTCTGCTGCGATGGACGGAGCCTGGGAAAGGTCTGCTTCGCCGCGGCCGGCGCGGCGGAGCCAATCCATCACCGCCGGCCCCCAAAGCCCCAAGAGCGCGGCGACCACGGCGACCACGAGGCAAGCCCGCCACACGCTCCGCCGGACCATCGGCGACGGAGCCCGGTCTGGCTGCGCAACTGCGGCGTCCGGGCGCCCTGCCGGCGCTGCCGGTGTGTCAGTAGTCGGGCTTGGCTCTGTCACCTCGTCTCCTGTTTCGTCCGCACTCGGCGATCCGTGAAATTCACCATACCGCTCCTTCAGGGAGACGGCAACGGTCCTTGCCAAGACATCAAAACGTTTGGGAGGGCAGGGGGTTGACGCAAGGCACTTCCTTAGTCTATTGTGCTCGTGCGGCAGCGGGCTATAGTCTACTTCGGGTGTGGCTCCCGAAGACGCACACGGTTACCCTTAGAATGAGGGGTTCGGACATGCTACGACTCATAGGAACGATGGTGGTTGGCCTGGCGGTGTTGGGCATCTTGGGCTGTGGCGGCGGCGCGAAAAGGCTGGATACGGTGCTGGTGTCCGGCACGGTCACGCTGGATGGGGCACCGGTGGAAGGGGCGAGGGTCGTGTTTGCCCCGACCAGCGGTGGCGGCGTGGCGGCCTCGGGGACAACCGACGCCTCCGGCCGCTACAAGTTGACCACGCGCGACCCGAACGATGGCGCCCTGCCGGGAAGTTATGCGGTGATGATCTCGAAGACGGAGGCGGAGAAGAGCCCTGCGACCGAGGCCATCAAGCCCGGGATGAGTGACGAAGAGGCGATGAAAGCCTCCATGGAGGCTCACCTCAAGAGTGGAGAGGCTGAGCCGAAGTTCACCGAGAAGTTGCCGGCCAAGTACAAGGCCCCGGCCACCTCGGGCTTCAAGGCGGAGGTCACCAAGGGAGGCAAGAGCGAATTCAATTTCGAGCTGACGTCCAAGTAAGCTCGGCAGCAGGTAGACCGAAGAATCCTGAAATCCGGGATTCGCTTGTTGCATTCCCACGAGCCGTATGTTATAGATGGAAGGCACGCGCGGACGCCCGGCGGTCTGCTGCGCGCCGAGGGAGAGAAGAGGTGGTCGACTTTTACGCCCGAAATTGGGCAAGTAGTATCCTTTTTCACTTTGGAGGTGCGCTATGGTTCTGTCCCTTTTCAGTCGCCGCTCATGGCGCGGTTTCACGCTCGTCGAGCTCCTGGTGGTCATCGCCATCATTGGCATCTTGATCGCGCTGCTCTTGCCGGCCGTCCAGGCGGCCCGCGAAGCCGCGCGGCGAAGTCAATGCACCAACAACATCAAGCAGCTTGCGCTGGCGATGATGAACTACGAGGACGTTTACAAGGTCTTGCCGCCGGGGCAGATGGGCACGAATCCAGCGGGGTGTGCCTGGAATTCGAATACCGGGACCTGTATGCAGGGCGGCCCGATCTACCACATGCTGCCGTTTATCGAGCAGAACGCGTTGAAGAATCAGATTTGGTCGCCAATAACATTCGGCGGAGTCAACTACCCTCCCGGGGGCCCCTGGGTGAACTGGAGTGGCTATCCCCCGTATCGAGTGAAGCTGACTGCGGTCCTTTGCCCGTCGGACGGTGTGGCGGCGGGCCCAAGGGCCTACAATGCCCCCATCGCGAGCGTCAGCTACGCCTTCAGCCGCGGCGACAAGATTCAGAACATGGAATCGGCGTGCAAGGCGACGGCATCGTGGGGCGCAAACTGGACCCCGCGCGGCCCCTTCCAAGGCAGTGGTAATGGCGGAAGTTGCGTCACGCTTGCGGAGATCACGGATGGAACCAGCAACACCATCGCCATCAGCGAGATGGCGGGGTACACGGGCAACCCGCGCGCTGTCAAGGGCAGTTACTGCATGAACGTCTCGGGCTTGCAGAACAGCCCGATCATCGCCATGGCCTTTCAAGGCCCCGATGGCATGCTCGCCAATTGCACGCCATCGATCAGCCACTGGCGCCGCGGCGAGAGTTGGGCATCGGGGTACCCAATGTGCACCGGCTTCAACACGGTGATCCCGCCCAATGGCCCGTCGGCCACCGTGAGCAGGGGCGAGTGGAGTTGGGGCGTGTTTCCGCCGCAAAGCTACCACCCCGGCGGCGTGAACGGCGGAATGTGTGACGGCTCGGTCCGCTTTATCAGCGATACGATCAACAGCGGCAACCTCGCCTCGCCGGAGCCCACCCTTGCCGGCCTGAAGCAGAGCCCGTATGGGATTTGGGGCGCCATGGGCAGCATTAGTGGCTCCGAGCCGGTCTCGAGCAATTAAGTCGCAAGACCTCAAGAGATTGTTTCACGCGTCGCCTGCCCCTTCGTGGGGGATAGAGACGGCGTGAAGACGGCAAGTCCCTTGCCCACGCCGCAACGGCATCAAAGGGCCGGAGCCATCTCCGGCCCTTTTCGTTTTGGCGAGCGACGGTCCACGAGTAGTTGCTGGATCGGCGTGTAGTAGAACTGCGGGCGCCGAGGCTGGTCGCAGTGCTGGTTTCGCGACGCTTCGGTCTGAAGCTCTTCGGAGTGACCAAGGACATCAGCCGGCAGTGGAAGAGCCAGGTCGATCACGCGGCCCGCAACGAGACCTCGCTCATGATGCACCTCAGGCCGGACCTGGTCGACCTCTCGCAACTGCCGCAGGCCCGATCCACCTGGCCGCAAGGCGTCGGTGGCGAAGACCCCCGCGACGCGACCGCCCTGCACGGCAAGGAGTGTCTTCAGAAATCGGTGGAGCTTGTCCGACAGGTGTTTGCCAAGGCGGGCTTGCTGTGAGACAGGAGCGGGACATGCATCCAGGACCTGGAGTCCCGATCCCATGGTCCTGCTGACGAGGTAGTGGCGCATAACACGCTCATGGGGGCTTGACAGGCGTGGGGCTATGTCTTATAAACCGAGTAGTCTGTTTGTTTTTGCCGGTGTGACGATGAGAGACCTGAAACAACCGAGAGCACTTGAAACGCGGGAGAGGATCCTCCAGGAGGCGGCCCGTCTGTTTGCTCTCAAGGGCTACCACGATACCAAGTTGGAAGAAATCCAAAGCGCTGCGGAGGTGACGACGGGGGCGCTGTTTCATCACTTCGGCGGCAAAGAGGACCTCGGCTTCGCGGTGCTGGACTGGCACATGGAGAAGCGGCGACAGGCCCTCGATGAAATCGAGCGGCAGATGCCGCCGTCCCGCGAGGATGACCCGCTGGGACGCGTGTTCCGGCGATTGGACGCAATCCAGGCAATGTTGGGCAGCCGCGAGCAAAGCAAGGGGGGGTGCGTCATCGGCAATCTTAGCACGGCCCTTAGCGACACGCACGAGGCATTCCGGCGGCGACTGGCTAGCTGTTTCGACGAGATGGCGCAGGAGTTCAAACCGCACCTGGATGGCGCCGCCGGGAAGTCGGGTTCAAGGCGGGACGTGGACACCTGGGACTTGGCGCGGTACATCGTGGCCATCATCGAAGGATCGATCATGCTCGCCCGCACCCACGGCGACCCGCGGCTGGTGCAATGGAACTTCGCCTCATTGAAAGAGTACCTGCGGCAAATTTTCGTCGATTGAAGCAGACCTTTTCCTGTACAAATAAACAGACAGAGCACTCGGTTTCTTTTGGCACACAGGTGAGTTGTGGAGTCTTCCATACCTTTGGTGGTCGGTCGATTCGAGTCTGTTGCTGCTCGTGTCACTCGTCGGGTTACATGGCACGCAAGCGTTCACGGGTTCTGAAACTGGGATAGGTGAAAGCATGATGAACCGGTACTTCGAAAGAGCATTGATCTTAAGCACCCTTGCGATCCTCCTGACTGCTGGAGTCACGCGGAGGCAATCGCAGGCCGGCGAGCCCGTAGAAGTCCGCTATCTGGCTTTTCAAGTCTTCACGGGGGCGCCCGATCCGACGATAGCGATTGGCGGCTCGGGAGTGCATCCCCTCGGTCCTATGCCTGCACAACCCGAACGGGACGCCTTTGTGCAGGATATCATCCGGAGGATCGGCACCGTTGGCGAGGGACAGACGCAACTGGCGGTCATCTTCGGTCCCCTGGCATTTGACCACAGCGACGCTGAGATCGGACGCTTCGTCGAGACTGCCTTTGCCATGGCGCTGAAGCGGAAGATCGCCGTCGGGTTCCACCTCGATGACTCGATGTTCTGGGCGCGACGCGACGACCTCTGGCGCGGTCCCGAGAATGTCGAGTGGCTCGACTGGAACGGGACTCCCAACACGGGGCGACGCATTGATTGGGGGCCGCAGCCCTCCAAACTCTCGCCCCAGATGTGTTTCAACAGCAAGGCGATCCAACAGGAGGTGCGACGGCGGGCCGCCGAGGTCTTTGGCAAAGCGATTCATGCGGGCATCGATGGGCTCAAGCGGCAGGGAAAAGAGCAGCTCTTCGCGGGCGTAATCGCCGGATGGGAGACGCACATCGGGCAGGACTTCGACACGGGCCGCCCTCTAGGGTATCACGCCTTGATCAATCGCGGCTTTAGCCAAAGCCACCCGCCTCACGACATGGACGCTGAGCGCGAGAAGATCGTGCAGGAGTTCATCGGCCTCTGGACCCAAGGTCTGGCCGACGGCGGCGTCCCGGCAAACAAGATCTACGCACACACGGCGTTTCTTTCCAAGCGGATCTTTGAGGCGAACCGTCCTCAAACGCTCTCCTATTCTCAGCACAACCACTTTGCGCCGCCTTCGGTCGCCTTTGGAAAGTCCCATCGTCCGGGGTTCAGCACCTATCCGCAACCGGGCCTTTTCGAGCAAATCTACGAAGAGCTGGCTCGACATGGTCATTCGGCGTGGGCGTCCAGTGAAGGGACAAATCTGCAACTCGGAAGCGGTCCCGGCCAGTCGGGCATGGGCATGGAAACCTACCTGGCGAGGATGTTCAATCACGGGGCGACCCTGGTGAATATCTTCTCGTGGGGTGTCGGCGGCGAGGCAAACAAGAACATGGACTTTCGCGTAGTGACGGAAGGAGAAGAAGCCCTCCTCGCCTATCGCAAGTTTCTGCGCGGCCAGCGGCTTACAGAGGTCGTCTCTCCGACCTCTTCCTATTTGGAACGGCTCCCAGCAAAAATCCGCCGGATCCAACAGGAGCTGCCCGCCTGGATTCAGAAGACCGGCAACCAGGCAAAAGCCGAGGCGTTGCTTCAGAGACTGGATGCGGCTCTGAAAGGGCATGACTTCACGGAAGCCGAAAAGGTTGCCGACGAGATCTTGAAGTTGCTCCCGGCGAAGTGAACTTCCGTGAAGATCGTGTCTCCCACCCGTGCACCCTTCCAACCTCGTGAATGCTGACGATCGAACCAAGGAGAAACTCCATGAATCAGCTTCCGAAAGTGGTTCCTGCTCACCGTCGGCAGCGTGGACTGGTCGGGTGCCTGCTCTGTTTGGCGGGAGTCGAGTTGCAGATCGAGCCAACGGCGTACCAGGTCCGGCGCATGGAGGGCGAACTGGAACGACTCCGGAAGCATCACCAAGAACAGGAAAGCCGTCGTGCCGAGTTGGTGCGGGAGCGAATGGCCGCCATGCTCCAAGCCGTGCAACAGCAGCGGTCCTCGCGCGGTGGGCGCCAAGATTAAGCCCTGGGATATCTGACCGGCTCCATGCGATGGAAAAGGAGACGCCCGCCGTGAACAGACTCGTACTGAGCGTGTCCTTGCTTTTGGCTGCCGGTCCTGTCTGGGCTCAGCGGCCTGCGAGTCCGGCGGAAACGGAGAACGCAAACGATCATCCCCAAGCCCGCCTCCAGGAGAAGATGCAGAAGCTTCAGGCCGGGGTCCAGAAATGGCAGCAGGAAGGCCGCGATCTCTCGCCGGTGGGAAGGATCATGCAGGAGTTTGAGCCGCTGATGAGACAAGGGAAGCTCCCCGAGGCCGAGGTGGTGCTGGATCGGGCGCTCGAACGCTTGCGTGGCAAGACCATGCAGGGGCCTAAGCAGGGCGTGCCACCGCAACAACCAGGCAAAGACCCTCGTGCCATAAAGCCTCGGCCGACCGAAGAAGAACAGGGAGGCACAGAGCCTCAGTATCTGCTCTTTCAGCTCTTCACTTACATGTGTAATGGCAGCCAGGCGTTCAATAAAACGGCAACCGTCAAGATCGTGGACGAAATCCTGGAGTCGCTGGAGGGCCTGCGGGGAGACGGCAAGACCCGCCACCTTGGCTTCGCGTGGGGGCCCTTGACTCTGGACCAGACGGACGACGAACTCCGCGAGATCATTCGAGAGGCGTTCAGGATAGCTGACGAGAAAGAGGTCGCCGTCGCCTTCCACATTGACGATTCGATGTTCTGGGTCAGGCGCTCCGATCTCTGGAAAGATCCCAAGAATGTCGAGTGGACGGATTGGCAGGGGACTGTCCACCCTCAACGCTACGTTGGTTGGGTTTCGGGGCCGAAACTGGCACCGCAGATGTGCTACAACAGCCCGACCATCCGGAAGGAAATCAGTCGGATCGCCAGAGAGGTCATCGGCGCGGAAGTCAACAAGGGCATCGCGGTGCTCAGGGGAAAGCACAAAGAGCACCTCTTTGCCGGGGTAATTACCGGGTGGGAAACCCACCTGGCTGACTTCAGCACCTACGGCGGTGAGGATCCCCATTTGGTTGAACAGATGAAGCGAGACGGTTCCCCAAGGGTTCGCATCGGCTACAACGCACTTACCAATCGCGGTTTCAGTGAAACGAACCCTCCGAAAGACTTTCAGGGGGAGTTGGAGAAGGTGGTGCGCGACTGGGCGGAGTTCTGGGCCAAAGAGTTGAACCAGGCAGGCATCCCGAAGGATCGCATTTATACTCACTTCGCCTCCAACTCCTGCGACTGGAAGGCGTTCAACGCCTACTCCAGGCCGGGCTTCTCGGCGTACGATACGGGGCAACTCGCGGCGGCCTACCAGGCTTTGGTCCAGAATGACGGCACTCACTGGGCCGTGGTCGAAGGCACCAATCTGGATGAGTTCTCTCAAGGCGTGACGTGGGAAGCGTATCTCGGCGGCATTTTCAATCACGGTGGGACACTGGCCACCATCTTCGCTTGGCACGAGAAGGATCGCACTCCCTATGGGAGGGCGACCAACAGCAAAGGGGCAATCGCGGCTTACAAGAAGTTCCTCAAAGGCCAGAGGCTGTCCGAAGAAGCGGTAAAGGAATCGGAGCCCACCAACCTCCAGCGGAAGACTCGACAGATATCGGCAGGTATCCCTGCCTATGTCGGGAAAGGCGGAGACCCGGCGAAGTTCATGCCCCTGGTGCAGAAGCTGCAACAGCGTGTCTACCAGGGAAAGGCCGAGGAAGCTGAGAAGGCCGCGGACGAGATTCTGGAGTTGATCAAAGGTCAAGATGCTTCGGGCGCAGAGCGAGTTCAGTAGGAGACGAAAATGGCTGAAACGAACTTCCGGGATTACTTTGCCGCCGCCGGCGCGCAGGCGGGATTGACCGACCGCGAGAAGACCTTCATCGGTCTTGCGGTCACGATGAGTCGCGGGTGCGAGCCTTGCAGTTACGGGCGCATCCAGCGGGCGTTGGAATCCGGTGTGTCCAGGGAAGACCTGGACTCTGCGATCAATCTCATCGCCGCCATCAATGCGGGCGTGGTGCAAGCCATCGCCCGGCGCGGCCACGAGCACATGGAGAAGACCTGTCCGTCGTGCGTCGTCGAGCCTGAAAAGCCGTGAGTTCCGTCTGGCGCCAAACCGTTTGGCTTATGCCGTTTCTCTTAGCCCATGAGGATTTGCCATGAGAGTTGCTTTCCGATCCCTGCTGTTGCTGGTGGTATTGTCCCTGGTCGAGTGCTTTTCCGGTCCCGCACGGGCTCAAGAGCCCGCGCAAATGCTGCAAGCAGGACTGGGGCCGCAGTTCATGGTGTTTCGCGACAAGGTGCAGGAGCGTCTCAAAGTCTCCGACGACCAGAAGAAGAAGCTCCAAGAACCCCTGGAAGGCTTCCTTAAGGAAATGACGGAGGTCTTCCAGTCGCTTGATGGTGTGAAGCCCGAGGAGCGGGAAAAGAAGATCGGCCCGTATCGCCAGAAGGCTCACGAGAAGTTGGCCGCGTTGCTCAAAGAGACCCTGAAGGAGGAGCAACTCAAGCAGTTGCGACAACTAGTGCTTCAGCAAGAGGGCTTGTTTGCTCTGGGCCACCCCGAGGTGATGGCCGAATTGAAAGTCACGGACGAGCAGCAGAAACAGTTCATCTCTGTCGTTCAGGAACTGCAAAAGAAGACCGAACCCTTGTTCCAAGAGGCTCAGTCGGCGGGAAACCCGCAAGAACTTGGGCCAAAAGTGATGAAGCTCCACAAGCAGTACGCGGGCAAAATCGGCGGGATCCTGAGCGACGCGCAGAAGAAGCATTGGAAGGAGATGCTGGGCGAGCCGTTCGAACTGGGCGACTGAGCGCGATCATTCCGATGGGAAGGACTCGCGAGGTAAGCGTTCACGGGTTCTGAAACTGGGATAGGTGAGGCACGCCGACCGAATATGCCGCCCTCGTCGGCTGGGGGTGCAGCGGGATGTTGAAGTGCACGGGCCGCTACAAAGACTTCCCCCTATCCGACGCGGAGCCGACTGCCGAGGAACTGCTTCGCTACAAGGCCGAAGTGGACCCGTGGCAGGAGAGACTGCGAAGATTTGGCGGATTGATCCCGTTTTGCGGCCGATGCCTGTGTATCTGCCCGGGGCCCAACGAACGCGTAGTGGAGATAACATGATGAACCGGTACTTCGGGAGAGCATGGATCGTAAGCACCCTTGCGATCCTCCTGACGGCTGGAGTCACGCGGACTCAATCGCAGGCCGGTGAGCCTGCAGAAGTCCGCTACCTGGGTTTTCAAGTCTTCACGCAATCGCACGAGCCGGCGATACCGATTGGCGACTCGGGAGTGCGTCCACTTAGTTCTATACCGGCACAACCCGAACGGGACGCCTTTGTGCAGGATATCATCCGGAGGATCGGCACCG
>CAYTJV010000097.1:11574-17047 GCA_964438165.1 uncultured Planctomycetaceae bacterium
TCTTGAAGTTGCTCCCGGCGAAGTGAACTTCCGTGAAGATCGTGTCTCCCACCCGCGCACCCTACCAACCTCGTGAATGCTGACCTCGCGAGCTATGCCAGCCAAATCGCAGAAAGACGAGCCTGATGGCTCAACTGTCGATGCATGTTCCGATCGGACATTGACCGACCGGCTGAAAGACTTCCTGAAAGATCGGGGAGCCGACCTCGTTGGGATTGGATTGCTCGATCGGCTGGTCGGCGCGCCGGAGGCGATGCAGCCCACGCGGTATCTTCCCGACGCCCGTGCCTTGATCTCCATCGGGCTACGGATCAACGAGGCCGTTTGCGACCTGATCGAGCGAAGCGTCCGTGATCGCGCGGTCCCGGCGTCCTACCACTCCTACCAGTTGTTCACCCTCACGATCATCAATCCGCAGCTCGATCGGCTCGCCTACTTGGCAGCGAAGTTCCTCGAAGAGCAGGGGTATCGGGCGTATCCGTTCCCGGCCAACCTGCCGCACGTGCTCAAGCCGTCCAGCGAATATCCCGGCGGGCCGGGCGATATCTCGCACAAGCATGTGGCGGTGGCCTGCGGGCTGGGCCGCATGGGATGGCACACGCTCTTGATCACTCCTCAATTTGGCACGCGGCAGAAGCTGACCTCGATCGTCACCAATGCACCGCTGGAGCCCGACCCCATGTGCGACAAGGCACTCTGCAATCCCTCCCAGTGCGGGTTCCAGTGTGCCCACGCGTGTCCCACGGCGGCCATCCCTGCCACCGTCGACAAGAAGGTCCGCATCGAGATCGGAGGCACGCCGACCGAATATGCCGCCCTCGTCGGCTGGAGGTGTCGCTGGGGGTGCAGCGGGATGCTGAAGTGTACGGGCGGCTACAAGGACATCCCCCTGCCCGACACAGAGCCGACGGCCGAAGAGTTGCTTCGCTACAAGGCCGAGGTGGACCCGTGGCAGGAAAGGCTGCGAGCGCTCAGCGGCCTGATTCCCTTCTGCGGCCGCTGTCTTTGCATCTGCCCCGCACACAAGGCGGCGGTTTGAAGATCGATCATTATCCCGCTAGGTTTTCCTGAAAGGAGTGCGGCGATGGGACGAGCCAAGAGCACGGACACACGGACCGGGAAGCCGGCCCGGAGCAACTCGCGACGCGACTTCTTGCGCGCCGCAGCCTTCGCGGCGGGCGGGGCGTCGTTATTGGGCGAGCGGCTGTCAGCGGCCGGAGCGGCGCAGTCATCGGAAGCAACCGTCGCTCGCCGAGCGACTTCCGAAACCAAAGACTGCAAGGTCTTCCGCGAGGTGTGCTCGCAGCATTATGACCTGCTCAAGGTGCGGACCGCCACGAGCCACGAGGCAATCGCCGCCTCCCTAAAGGCGGCCGGCGCGCGGCCCGTTACCGTGGCTGCCTGGCAGATGGGCAATCAGTGCGGCGGCCCGCAAGGCAAACGCGAGAACCTCCGTCGGATGATCGAGGCGATGGGGTGTGCGTCGCGAGCCGGCGTGCAGATCCTCGCTTGCCCCGAGATGTGCCTGCCGGGCTACTTCACCGCCGCCGCAGGCACGCCCGCGGAGGCCGTGCACGTCAACCATCGGTTGGCCGATCGAGTCGGTAACAGCGAGGAATTGACGCGGCTCGGCGACGCGGCCCGGGCGCATCGGATGGTTGTGGCCTTTGGCTTCTGCGAGCGGGAAGGCGACAAGTACTACAACGCGATTGGCGTGATCGACTCCGACGGCTCCTGGCTGGGAACCCGCCGCAAGAACCCGCTCTCGCCCACGCCCTACGACACGGAGTCCTTTGTCCAGCCGGATCCCGCCGAGCGCTCTGCCGTCTTCCGCACCCGATATGCGTGCATCGGCGTGGCGAACTGCTTTGACGGTGAATTCCCGGAGAGTGTCCGGCGCATGCGGCTGGCCGGAGCGGAGATCCTCTTGTGGTGCAATGCGGCCACGGGGAGCGCGAAGTTGGGCAGCAGCAACCGCCTCCACCATTCGGCCAGCTACGCGCAGGCGAACCTGATGTGGGTCGTCTGCTCTAGCGCGGTGGGCGGCGACTGCTATGGCACGAGCCTCATCGTCGGTCCTTCCGGCGACCCGCTGGTCGTTCTCCCCACCGACCAGGAAGCCCTCGGCCTGGCCACGATCAATCTGGCATCCAGCGCCAACTGGGACCGATACCGCTTGCGCCTGGATCCGAAATGGTAATAATCCGGCGAAACAGTAGCTCAGTAGGACGGGTTTTCCAACCCGTCCAGGACATCTCGGAAAAGGGGGATATGGGTTGGGTCTCACTTTCGCGCCCCGCCGGGCGAAGCGGCAGTGGGACGCCAGATACTCTGGGACAACACTCCTGAACGCTACCTCCTCGTGATCCACATCGGCGAGACCCAGACCAGCTCGCCGTCTTCCTGCTCACCGCGGACGTAGTAGTACGCGGTGCCGGCAATCGGGTTCATATCGGTCCAGGTGAAGTCGACCTCCTGCTTGCCGGGCTTGGTGGTGTAGACGTAGATGTTGTTGCGGACGATGTCGACTTGCTTGAACTTGGAGGTGCCGATCAGCTTGATCTGGAAAGTCGGCTTGCCCGAGAGGGTGAACTCGTCGCCCATCATGTGCTCGCCGCAGCGGACATCGGCGAGGATGTTGTCGGTAGCGCCGAAGACGTGGCGCTTCTTGAGGGCGTCGAAGATCGCCTGCCGGGTCGGCTCCTCGGCCCAGACGCTGCAATAGCTGATGTGCGTGGAGACGTGGTCGGAGCTTGCCTGGAAGCCCAACCGGTAGCCTTTGGCCAGGGCGTTCCAGACAAAGCCGTTGGGCCGCCAGCCGCCGATGGCGTCGGCTTCCGACGGGGCCCGCGGCGCGCCCGGCTCCTCGTAATTCTGCCGGCAGCCCTGGTAGATCTCCACCACCGGCTCGACTTTGGGGTCGTTGTCGCGCCAGTCGGTGCCAATGTTCGTGGCGCTGGTGTGCGACGCGCAGATGCCGTCGTACTTGGCCAGGTACTTGTAGAGCAATTGCGTGTCGGGCGTGTGGGCCGGCTGCTGGTCGTCGCGGCCCGTGCCGGGCTTCAGGTACCGCAGCAGCGTGCGCACGCCGCGATGGGCGAAGATCGGGTTGCGGTGGCCATCGGGATAGGTCACGCTCCGCTCGTAGGAGTACATGGGGACGAACGCCTGGCCCGCCTTATAAGCGTCGGCCGTCTTCTGGGTGATCCACCAGGGATACTCGCGGCCGTTGTTGTTGTCGTGGTCGCCGTTGCCGATCCAGTCAAACGAGGCGGCGTCCAGCCCGTAACGGTACATATCGCTCAAGGCGCCGTCGCCGCTGCCGTCGGTCGAAAGCTCCGTGTGGCGGTGGAACACAGCACTCCCGCATGGTAGACTCAATGTTCTGGAGGACTCAAATTTCATATCACCAATATGGGTGGTGTGCACTACAACCAGAAGCAATACGCCAAGGCGATCCAGCAGTACCGCAACAATACGCAGGCGATCGATGCCTATGGGAATTGCCTCCGCGCCCGCTGGCTGGAAACGCTCGTCAAACCGGCTGGCGTGGCGAAAACCGCCCCTGCCGACGGCGAGAAACCCAGGGGCCAGGCGAGCGAGACCCCGGATTGCCCGACGTGCCCCTCAAACCCGAGAAGTCCGCGGGAAAGAAGGCATCCCGCGTGCGGGCGAAGAAACAGCGAAGGCGAGGACTTTATGAATATCTTCGTTCGCGTTTTGTGCTCGAGTGCGTCAAAGATGAATCCACGGTCACGGACCGCACTAGCTGCGCTGGCCATTACGGCGCTCTGCCTCGGCTGGTCGACGTCACTCTTGGGCATTGAGGTGGTCCTGAAGGACGGCCGCGTTTTGCTGGGGAAAAGGGCCCCCGTTACGGGCATGAACCCGTTCCCCGCGGCCGCTCCGGCTGACGGTGCCGGCGACGTCCCGCTCATCGAAGTGCTCGACGACGACCTGCGCCGCACGTTCGTGTCGATCTATCAGATTGCGCCGAACGGGCGACGTCCGGAACAGGCGGCGCAGGTCCCGGAGAAGATCATCGTTAGTCGACGCGTGAAGCACGCCGGGGCGACGTTGAAGACCGTTGGGGCGATCCTCAAGAAGCTGCCGTTCGACGAGTTCGGCCGGCGGACCGTCACCATGCTCACCGATCAAGGCGAAGTGAAGATCGTCCAAGCGATCACCGAGCTCACGCCCACCTACGCCAAGGTGGAAGGAGTGACGCACGTCTGGGACATGCGCATGGCCACCAGCAGCATCGAGCCGAAGGAGTTGGCCACATTGCTGAAGGCCCATTGCGAGGGACAGGATATTGAGGGCGTCAAACGGATGGCCCGCTTCTACGTCCAGTGCCAGCGCTACGAAGACGCGTCCAGAGAGATCGAGGCGTTTCTAACCGCGCATCCGAACGACGCGGAGCTGAAAGCCCAGTTGGAGACGCCGTTGGCGGCCATCAAGCAGCTCAGTGCCAAGCGGCGGGTGGCCGAGCTGACGTTGTGGCGCGAGGCCGGCCAGCACCAGCTCGTGCTCCGGATGCTCGATAAGTTCCCGACCGATCAGACTCCCGGCGAGGCGATCCAGGCGGTGCGAGAGATGACCCGCCAGTATGAGGTGAGCCAGCAGTCTCGCAAACAAATCGTCGAGCGGATCGAGACCCTCGCCGGGCAAATCGGCGACGCGGCCGTGCGCAAGCGGTTGGAGCCCATCGTACGCGAAATCGCCACCGAACTGAACTTCAACACCCTGGAGCGCATGGCGGCGTTCCGCGAACTGGCCGACGACCCGACGTTGCAGCCGGCCGACCGGCTCGCCCTGGCGATCAGCGGCTGGCTGCTGGGCTCCCAGGGGGCCAACCCGCGGCTCTCGACCGCTCTCTCCTTGGTCGAGGTCCGCCGCCTGATCGTCGAGTACTTCGCCGCGCCCGACAAGTTGAGCCGCGAGCAGGTGCTCGTGGGTTCCCGTTCCGAGGAAGCGGCGAGCCCGGCCATGGTGGCGCGGCTGTTGGCGCACATGAAGCCTCCGATTCCCGTGGAGCCGGTGGAAGCGGAAGATCTGCCGCACGAGTTCGAGGTGCCCGGGCCGGACCCGTCGTGCCCCGCGGTCCGCTGCCTCGTCCAGCTTCCGCCGGAGTACGATCCGAACCGCCGTTACCCCGGGATTGTCACTCTGCACGGGCCCGGCTTCACGCCCGAGCAGCAGATCGATTGGTGGTCGGGTGAGCGGGTGAAAGGGGGATGGCGCGCCGGGCAGGCTTCGCGCTACGGCTATATCGTCATCGCCCCCGACTGGACCCTCCCGCACCAGAGACAGTACCAGTATTCGGCCCGCGAACACGCCGCCGTGCTCGACTCTCTCCGGGCCGCATGCCAGCGCTTTTCGATCGACACCGACCGCGTGTTCTTGAGCGGGCACCCGTTCGGCGGCGACGCGGCCTGGGACATCGGCCTGGGCCACCCGGACCTTTGGGCCG
>CAYTJV010000098.1:0-16974 GCA_964438165.1 uncultured Planctomycetaceae bacterium
CTGCGGTCCCTCGGGCCCTCAGAAAAGAAAGGCAAAATTCTTTTCAAGGGCGGGGGCGTGCCGCCCCGGTTTTCCCGGGCCGAAACGGCCCGGCTCGGATATGTCGCTGTTGCACTACCTTTCTGAGGACCCATGAACGTGTCCGAGTGCCGTGGGCCGATGAATGTGTCCAATTGCCGCCATTGAATGTCATTCTACACAATACACGCACCCGTCGGCACCTGCCAGGAGGATCGAAAGTGATCCCTCGCCGGTGGCGTCGGCGATGACGGGGGTGGTCACTCGGGTCGGCAGATCGAGGGTCCAGAGCACGCGGCCGGGCTTTCCGGGCCCGTCGGCGCCGACGCAGTATAGCATCTGCCCGAGGACAAAAAGGGCCTCGTCGCGGCCGTCGGCGTTGATGTCGCCGCTGACCGCGGAGCCGATGTCCTGCCCAGCACCCAAGGGGAGCTTCCAAAGGATCTTTCCGGTAACCGCCTGGTAGCAGCGGGAGCCGTCGTCGAATCCGACCCAAAGGGCTTCCAGCTTGCCGTCGCCGTCGAAATCGCCGATGGCGGGAAATCCGTTGGCTGCGCGGTCGTAGGCATCGGACCAGGCCAGCGAGCCGTCGGGCCGCACCAGCCCGACCATCGACCGCCGCCCGGTCGTGAACAACAGCCCGGGCCGGGCCGCGCCGTCGAAGAAGCCGGCCACGGGCTGGCCCCAGTAGACCGGCTGCAGGGGCACGCCCGGCCAGTTGCAGTCCTTGGCGATCAGGTCGCGGCCGCTCGGCCCATCGAGGATATAGAAGATCGACGGATGGAGCGACGCGGCGTCGTCCCGGCCGTCGCCGTTGTAGTCGGCGATCGCAAACGGCTGACCGCCGCAGCCCCGGGAACTGATTTGCCGCGGACGGTGCCAGAGCACCTTGCCATCCCTCCCAGACAAAAGAAACGTTTCCTCGCTGTGCATCATCGAGCGGCGGAGCGTGACCAACACATCCTGGCGGACCGCATCGGTGAAATGACCGGCCTGCCAGAAGATCGCTCCGCCGAGGTTCCACACCGGCGGGTCGCCGGGAAAGCGGTCGAAGTCGTGATGCCATCTTGGCTGGCCGGAAAGCTCGCCGGCGACCAGCCTCGCGCAGCCCGAAGGGCCTCGCGTGGCGTAGAGCACCTGCCGGCCGCCGTCGCCACGGAGATCGGCGATCACGGCGCCGAGCGTCGACGGCCAATTCGCGCTCTGGGCACGACCTGTCAGGCGCCACCGCTCGATGGCAGCACCGCTCTTGCTCGGGGCTTGCACTGCGACGAGATCCTCGCCGGAGCCTTGGACCACGATGGTTGGCCGTGAATCACTGCTTGTCCGGGCGACGACGGGCTGTCCTGGCTCGAGCCCGGATCGAACGCACCGCACCATCTGCGCCTTGGCGCCGCTGAGTCGGATCGGGGGCGATTTCCCTGGCGGCAAGAAGCAGCGGACCAGCATCGCGCCGGCGGCATCGAGTCCCACGCCTTCCAGGTCGGTGCCCGAAATGCTCATACGAGGCTGGAACTTGTGGCCCTCCCATGCGGCTGCCTTTAGCGACACGCTGCCCGTTGTGCCGACGTCAGGTTGTCGGAGGATAACGGCGGCGCGGCCGTCGACCTTGCGCACGAGCACACCCTGGGTCCCGCGCGTGGCGTGGTTCTGCGTTTGCAAGTCCAGCGGCTCGTCGTGGAGGGTCCAACCCGTGTCCGGCGATTCCCAAAGCACCTCCGAACGGCCCTGACGCTGCGTGCGCACGCGGATCGTGCCGAGCTGCGGGACACCCTGGCCGCGGGTGCCGATGGTAAGAAGCTCTGCGCGGCCGTTGCCGTCGAGGTCCGCCACGCCCCGGACGATTTCATCCTCCAAATCGGCCTTGATCTTCCCCGTCATGCCGTCGCGGATGACCGCGTGCCAGCGGTTGTCGCCCACGCCGTTGAACAGATTCAGCACGACCTCCACGACGCCGTCGCCGTCGAGGTCGGCGTCCGGGAGGGGCATGACGCGGAGAATTTTCTGCGGGTTGCTGATGTCGGGCTCGATGTCCTGCTGCCAGATAACGGCGAGCTTCCCGTTGCGATACCCCAGCACATCGACGTGCTTGCAGAAATCGGCCATCACGAGGAATTCTTTTTTGCCGTCGCCGTCCATGTCATAGACGCTGAAGAAGCCGTAGCTCCGCCCGTTCGTGAAACGGCAGCAATCCTTGAGCTTCCCGGTCGCAGCGTCATAGATCCGCAGGTCGTACCAGGGGAGGATGGCGATCTCCGTCCGTCCGTCGGTGTCGAAGTCGCCGACAGTGGGGTAAGGGGCGAAACACAGGGGAACGTTTTCCGTCTGCCACACCTGCTGCCAGCGGCCGTCTTTGAAGGCGGAACACCTGCCCGGACCGTCTTGCCACTGGCCGTGTACCGTGGGGATGCTGAATCCGCTGGCGAATTCGATTCGTTCCCAACCGGGCACGTCGGGCAATACGTCGGCGTAAGTTGTCGTGGCGTCCATGGGCACCTGTTGGAGCCGCCCGGCAATGACGGCTTCGGGCCGCGCTGAAAACCATCGTCGCTGCCATGCGGCGTCCTCAGCCGGCCCGGGCCGCTCTTCGGCTGGGATCGTCTGTTCCGTCGGGCCGCTTCCCGGTTGAGCGAGGAGCATCGCTTCCATGCGGCCCACGAAATGCTTCCAGGCGATTTTCGGCTTCGTGATGTGCCCGATGCCCTCCGCCCGCCCGCCCAGCGACTTGTCGTGCCGAAATGTGGGCCACTCGCCGGGCAGGGGAAATTGCCGCGGCGATTGTGCGAAAACGCTCGCGGGGACGCTCATCAACACCACGGCGGCGAGCATCGCCGCTGCACAAAGCCGCGACCGCTGGTCGTGCAGAATCCTCGTTCCCGCGGTCTCCGTGGGAACGCACCCTCCGCGACGCTCTGCGTCGCCGCCACCGACGCAGAGCGTCGGGAAAAGCGGGTTCCCACGCGGAGCGTGGGAACCAGGAACACCAAGAGCGCGACCGGCGGTCGCGGCTTTATGTGTTGTCACGGAATCACCGGGAGGATCAGGCGGGAGGGTTGGTCGGGATCGTGGTAGACGGTTTGCCGGGCCTTGCGCATCTCCGCGCTGCTGCCCAGGGGCAGGCCCGTGTTCTGATTGCGGGCGTAGCGGGGGAAGTTGCTGCTGGAGACCTCCAGCCGGATGCGGTGTCCGGCTTTGAACACCATGCTCGTTTCCCAGAGGCTGATCGAGAGCGGATAAATCTTTCCCGGCTCGATCGGCGTGGGATGCTCCAACGAGTCGCGGAACGTGACGCCCCGGATGCCTTCGCAGATGTGAATCGCGCGGCCGTCCGGGTGGACGTCGGTGAGCGTGGCCGTGAAATCGGTGTCCACGGCACTGGAGGCGGCAAAAAGCTTCAACTCGACCGGCCCGGTCACTTCGAGATCCTTTCCGAGCGGCCCGGTGGTGTAGACCAGCACGTCGTCGCGATCCTGGCGCACGCGGCGGTCCCTCGGGCCCCAGATGTCGGCGTGCGTTGAAATCTGCCCGCCGAGCGTGTAGACAGGGTTCTCCGGATCGTAGGTGAAGCGGTCGGGCCGAGTTGCCGCACCGGCAGACGACGGGCTAAGCCGGCCATCGCCGCGCACCGAGTTGGCCCGGCCGTTGCTTGTGAGGTAGAACGGCGTAAACCGCGTGCGGGCCAGCGGCCACTCGTGCTCGTCGCGCCATTTATCGGCCCCCATCACGTAAATCCGGATCGGCGCCTCGCGGTCGATCCCGTTCTGCACGCCCTTGAGCCAGTAGTCATACCACCGCAGGTTGACGTCGAGAAAGCCCGGCAGGGCGAACGTCCCGCCGTGCGTCCAGGGGCCGACGACGATCTTCGTCCCCTTCCGCGCCGCCTCGGAGCCGCCCTGGGTGCGGAAGCCCAGGAAGTTGCGCCAGCCCTCGTGGCAAAGATTGTCGTACCAACCGGTCGTGAACAGGGCCGGGGCCTGGATCCGGCCGTACTTCTCTTTCACGCCATACGATTTCCAATACTCGTCGTAGCGGGCGTGGCGGAACCAGTCCTTGACGTGCTGCACCTGCGAAAAATCGTCCACCGCCGCCAGAAGCGGCAGCCGGCGGTAGTGCGGGTGGTCGATGGGAAAGATCCGCTGGATCTGCGAGCCCTGCTTGGTGTGCAGCCCAAACTCGAAGATCACGTTGAGCTGCATCACCCCGTCGTTGTACAAATGCCCGAAGTTGCTCTGCTGGTTCTCCTGCGGCACCATGCACTTCAAGTACGGACTGGCCAGCGGGGCGGCCATGACTTGCGTGAAGCCGTTGTACGACATGCCGAAAGTGCCGATCTTGCCGTTGGACCACGGCTGGCGGCCCAGCCACTCTTGGGCATCATAGCCGTCCTGCGGGTCGTTCACATACGGGACCCAAGTCCCCTCGGAATCGTACCGGCCGCGGCAGTCGATCAGCGCCACCACGTATCCCCGCGGGGCGAAGAACTCGCCCCGGTCCGCCCCTTCGCGGAAATAGCGATGGAGCATGAGCACCGGGAACTTGCCGGGCGCATCGGGCCGAAAGATTTCAGCCGCAAGCTTCACCCCGTCCCGCATCGGCACGGGGACCTTGGTTTCGTGCTTCACGCGATAGACCGGCGAGGATTGTGGCGCCCCGGCTTCTGACGCTTGGATGTTCGCGATGAGACAGACCGCGATCGGAATCGAGATGGTCAACCCCTGCTGGATTTGCATTGCAGCCTCCCTGATGGTCTTCACGGATTAGGCATCCTTGTCAAAGCAATAGTCCAGATGTTCGCCTATGATAATGGCTCAGGGCGTCGATGGTTTCGGCGGCGTGGGCGGGGGATCGGCGGAGGTATCGAGGACGACTTTCTTGAAGGTCAAGTAGTCTTGTTTGCCGTGGTCGGTCTTGGCGGGCGAGTCGAAGTCGTCCTGAGCGGCCTGGATCGCCGTCTGAGAGTCGGCGGCCTTTTGAGGTGCGAGCGTCACGTCGAGGCCGGTGAGGTCCTTCACCAGTTTTTGGGCGCCGCGGTACGCGATCGCGACGTGCTCCTCCTCGTGCTTCTTCAGGTCCGCGATCATGGCGTCCCACGCCTTCTTCTGCGCGTCGGTGGCCTTGTCGTACTCCTTCCACTTCGGGAGCGTCATGCTGAACTCGCCCTTGAGGGCCACCGTATAGCTCTTGCCGTCGTCCGTGGGTTTCGCTTCAATCTGCCCGTCGTCCCCGGTGCCCGTGATGACGCCGCCGCCGCTGCCCCACTCGGAGAATTTCTGGAGTTGGGCAAGGACGGCCTTGAGCGTCGTCCCCGTAACGTCCGGCGTGAAGGTTGTGGTGACCGAGGGGGGATCCTTCCAGTCCTTCGTCACCTTGGAGATCTTCTTGTTGGTGGCAAGCTCGGTCGGATCTCCGTCGTCGATGCCCACCGGACCGGCGCTCGCGAAACTGCCGGTCGTCGGACCCGACGGGGCATCCGCGGCGAACGGGTCACGCCCGAGGGGGCCTGGAATTCGCTCTCCTGCCATGGTCGTTGCCCTCCTAATTTCTTCATGGATTGCGTAGGTTATGCTCCAGCATATCCGATGGGGAGGAATCACGCATCGTTGCCTTTGCCGACGAGGATATGCTGAAGCATAACCTACGCTTACTACCGGCTTTTTGGGCGAGTTTTTGGACTTCGGCCACGACCACGTCTTCCACTTGCGGTGCGAAGAGGCCAATATCGAGGGTCAGACACATCGACTCGTGGCCGCCTTCTTTGAGGGTCTGGGCGGTGGGGAGATACCCGAACGATTCGTTCGAGTACGCGGCGACCCACAGGCCTTGCGGCCCGAGGGCCTGGGCGATCCTCGCCACGTACGGCGCTACGGCCTCGCCCGACAGGGCCACCAGCGTCAGATCGCCGCCGAATTGCCACACGGCCAGCGGGGCTCGGTAGGCCCGCGGCAGCGGCTTGCCGCTCGCTAAGGTTTCGAGCATCCCTTTGGCGTTGCGGGCGTGCCACACCGACGGCCCGGCGGCCATGGCCTGCAATTGCTCGCGCGAGAAATCATGCACCAGCGGCAAGTCGATCCACGCCAATTCCGCGCGCAGCGGCCCGCGCACCGGCCGCATCGGCGCGGCTGCCACGCGGGCAACTTCGGCGGCCAGGCGTTCGCCTTGCTGCCGGGCCATCTCCGCGGCGCCGCGGGGATGCGAGTTGGCGTCGCCGCCGCAGCCGATGACGAACATCGCCTGGACGCCGGGATGGCATTTCTCCAGCGCGGCCTGGGCAAAGCCGGCGTAGTCGCCGGAGATCTTCTTGTTGTTGCCGTCGAGCGTCACGGGATGGCACGCGCAGCCGAACACCAGCCCGCGGAGCCGGCCGTCGGGCCCATCGACGCGGAGCACCGGAACGCTGCGATCCGCGGGACCTTGCGGATTGGGCGCCATGACGATGCCGTTGGGCGTCGGCAAGCGGCGGTTCATGACGAAATCGGCCTGGCCCACGCCGAAACTCACCCGGGCCGGCTGCATGTCGCGCAGGGCCGCAGCCACCAGGTCGGCGAGCTGCTCCTCCAACTTCGCGGTGTACTTCGCCACGCGTGGACGCACGTCGTCCGGGACGCCGAAGGCATCCAGGTCGCGGTTCATCCCGACCACCGGCCCGGAGTGCGTATGCGAGGCATTCAATAGGATTTGGTGGCGTTGGAGTCCGGTCTTCTCCATAATCCGCTTGGCGACCGCTTCGGCCACGTCGCGGCGGAAGAACAAGAGGTCGGCGGTGACCAGCACGGCCCGGCTCGGAAAAGGGGACAGGGACATTTTGCCTGAAAGGCCCGCAGGGTGCTCCGCACAAAATGTCCCTGTCCCCTTTTCCGGGCCCCGGTCGGAGGATTCAATCGCCATCGCCTTGGCGTTAAGATCGTCGAGCACGCCGTCGGAGACGCGCGCTCCGTAACCGCACATGGGCATGGGCTCGTCGGGCGTGATCCGCACCCGGGCCAATCCGACTCGCCACGGCGCGACTGGATCCTCGGCAGACCCTCCTAGCAGGATGGCGGTAACGACAATCATTGAGGTCATGACGTTGCTCTCCTCCTTTACAGCAACGTATGAGCTATCTGGAGCAATCGATAACCTACCCAAAACAGAGCGGGATAGCTGACGACGAACAGCGAAAAGTCAAGACCACATCGCAGCAACAAGGGACCGAACTGCGGTGACAGTGCGGGCCAAAGCCATCGTCTCCTCCTCGGCAGATCCATCTCCCGATATGGCTTCACGTTTTGCGCAGTCGTGGAAGTTCCCCACTCTTGCGAAGCCGCAGGAGTTCTCGAACCAGACGCTCTCCGGCGAAGTTGGTCTGGCAACGCGCATTGAACAACTGTGCGAGCCTCTCCAAGTCTGCCGGCCGTCGCAAGAGCTGGTCTGTAGGGACTCGCAATTCCCTGTAGACATCGAGTAGAACCCTGCGCTCGTCTTCAGAGAGGGTCCGCATCGAACGTCGTATCGACTGAACGACGTCGTCAATCCGCGAGATCGGGTACGCAGGATACTCCGACAAGTAGCCGGGAATCGTCGCGGGCCCCTTCTCCGGATGGACAACGTAGATCGGTTTGTGCCACGCCATGGCGGCCCCCAGTTCCACAGCCGTATTCGAACCGGGATCTCGCTCGCGAGGAACCACGACAACGAAAGCTGCGCTCTCTGCAAGGGCTCGCCACAAGGTGTCGCGGATCTCCAACGCTTGATCCACTCTCGCAGGGTCGAACACGTCTAGTCCGGCCTCCTGAAGGGCTCGCTCCACGAACTCCGCGGCCGGCTTCTCCGCTAGCGAGTAGGAGAGAAATACGTCGTATGTGGTAGTCTGGACGCTCATGATAGATGCCTGCTCACGCGCTCCCTCAATTCCTTCAGATACGTATCGAAATCGTTGAGAGGCACGGCTTTCTTGGAAGCAATCATATCGGGAATGGTATCCACCGTAACGTGGGACAGCACCGCGACGATGCGCGAATGCTGCTTTCTGCCCCAAGCTGCTCCCACCTCCAACAGGACCCAGTGGCGATCGACCGACTCGGGAGTTAGCAAGACTAGGGGGTCTGGCCATCAATTCATTATATCGTTGTCGAGCGTCGGTACCTACCAGGGTGAGTAATCCGGCGCATGGGGACGAGTCCCACCGGTGTGGGGGATACTGCCGGCCCGTACACGATGCGGCGTTCCGCTTGTGGGCTGAGGACTCGCGATGTAAGCTTCGATCCATGAGCTACTGGCAGGACAAAGTGGTTTTGGTCACCGGCGGGTCGAGCGGCTTGGGGCGGGTGATTGCCGGGACCTTCGCCGCGGCCAAGGCAAAGGTGGTGATCGCCGGCCTGGAGCCCGAGGCGGTCGACGCGACCGCGCGGGACTTGACGGATTCGGGCTGCGAGACCCTCGGAATCGCAGTCGACATTACCCGGCAGGAGCAAGTTGATTCGCTCTTCGCGCAGACCGTGGATCGTTTTGGCTGTCTGGACGTGCTGGTGAACAACGCCGGCCGCTCGATGCGGGGCAAGCTGATCGACACCACGCCGGAGCAATTCCGCGACCTGATGGAATTGAACCTCATCGCCTTGGTGCGCTGCACGCGGGCGGCGATTCCGCTGTTGCTCGCAAGGCGGGGGCACATGGTGAACATCGGCTCGCTGGCCGCCAAGGCGGCGTCGCGTTGGGTCGGGGCCTACCCGGCCACGAAGCACGCCGTGGCGGCACTGTCGCAGCAGTTACGCTTGGAACTCGGACCCGAGGGATTACATGTGCTGTTGGTTTGCCCGGGCCCCATTGCCCGGCAGGGCGACCGACTCTACCCCCTGGAGGGCATGGAAGACGTGCCGGAGCGTGCCCGGCAGCCGGGCGCCGGGGTCCGCGTGCGACCGATCGTGCCGGAGGCCCTCGGGCGGGCGGTCCTCCGGGCGTGCGAGAAACGAAAAGCCGAACTGATCATGCCGGGCTATGCCCGAATCCTCTTTGCCATTGCCCAACTCTGGCCCCGCCTGGGCGACTGGCTGGTGCTGCGCATGACGTGAGTTTCCGCACGGATTGCCGCCCGGGGGGCATCGGAGTATCTTTGTACCTGACGCGACCGCGCAGGATTGCCGTTTTGTTAGGGCCTCGTGAGTTTCAGCAGCGTGGAGGGTCGATCATGTTCACGTATCTTTGGGCGATGGTGTTGCTGTTGGCTGGGGCGGCCGAGGCCCCGGCGACCGTGCGCATGTGGACGGATGCCACGGGCCAGTACACCACGGAGGCGGCCCTGGTCGATTTCGACAGCGAGAATGTGGTGCTCAAGAAGCACTCCGGCAAGCTAGTGGCCGTGCCGATCGCGAAGCTCTCGAAGGCCGACCAGGACTTCCTGCACTCCCAGGCAGCAGTCCAGGCGGCGGAGCAACATTCGGGTGGGAACCGGACCTGGACGCTCCGCGATGGGAGCAAGTTTGTCGGGCACGCGCTGAAATACGGCAAGGCAAAAGTGATCGTCCAGAGGCAGTACGGCAAGATCCTGGTCAACGACACTCCCTTCCAGGACATTTCCAAGCCTCACCAGTACGTCCTCTTCGCGGTGATCGAGCACTTTGACAAAACGCCGATCAAGGACATCAAAGCCTTTGAGAACTGGGCCGTGAAGCAGCGCGGCCAGGCGCGGGAGTTCGACTGCGAGGGAGTATTGATGCTGGTCGATAACGGCGAGAAGGTCGCCGTCCCGTTCTTCCTCTTCTCCCCGCAGGACGAGAAGTTCCTTCGGCCCGGCTGGGAGGAGTGGCTCGCCGCCGAAGCCAAGGCCGAGAAGGCATCGCAAGACGAACTGGCGAAGCAGCAGCAGGCGGAGCTTTTCCTGCGGGCACGCGCCCGCGACTACCAGCGCGACCAGGCCCTGCAGCAGATGGTGGAACTGACGGCCGTAAGCGCCGGCCTGGTCGACGAATGGCAGGTGTTGTTGGTTCCGGGACGTGGCGTTGCCGGCTCACCCGTGCAAGTCGTCGTCCCCGCCCGCGATAGCCAAAGTGCGAGAATGGAAGCCGTGGCCCGCAATCCCGGCTATGTGGCCACTCAAGTGGTCCGGATCAACCGCAGACGGTGGCGCTGACCATGCCTGCGAAGGAGCGTACACGATGACGACCCTGCCGAGCGTTCTCCGTTCCGTTGCCAGAACGTTGCTGGCGGGCGTCACTGGCCCACAATTCCTCACCGGTGAGACATTGCCCAGCGACTGAAGAATGAAAGAGTCGTTCATGGACTACGCGTTTGCCGCTTCCCTGATGGCCCTCGGCTTGTTTCTCGGCATGCTGCTCCTCTTGGAAGTAGGCCGGCGGATCGGAATCCGGCGCATGGCGAAGGACCCGGAGGGAGTGCGGGCGGGAGTGGGCGCGGTCGAGGGCGCGATTTTCGGCCTCCTGGGCCTGCTCATCGCGTTCACGTTCTCGGGCGCCACCTCGAGGTTTGATGTACGGCGGCAGTTGATTGTCGAAGAAACCAACGCGATCGGCACGGCGTATCTGCGGCTCGACCTCCTGCCCGCCGCGGCCCAGCCGGGGCTGCGGGACCCCTTCCGTCGCTACTTGGATTCGCGGCTGGAGGTGTATCGGAAACTGCCCGACATCGAAGCGGCGAAAGCGGAACTGGCCCGAGCCAACCAGTTGCAGGGGGAAATCTGGGCTCAGGCGGTCGCCGCCTGCCGTACGGACGCTCCTCCGCAAGCGACCATGCTTCTCCTGCCCGCGCTGAACCAGATGATCGACATCACCACCACCCGCACCATGGCGGCCCAAATGCACCCGCCGAACGTCATCTTCCTGATGCTCGCCGGTCTGGCGCTGGTCAGCGCGCTCATGGCCGGCTACGGCACGGCCGGCGGCAAGACCCGCAGTTGGATCCACATGCTCGGACTGGCGGCCGTGATGGCGATCACTGTCTACGTCATCCTCGACATCGAGTACCCGCGCCTGGGGCTCATTCGCGTCGATGCCTTCGACCAGGCCCTTGTGGACCTCCGGCAGAGCATGAAGTGAGTCGCCTTTTGTCCGAAGAGAAGAGAGCACCCATGAGTTCGCTGCGGCTCGGTTCGCGGAGCCGGGCCGAGCGACCGTGACAATCGAGAAGCTCCAGGCGGCCGACGTCTTCGGCCCCGGCTGGATGATGAAAATCGCTCCCGGAGAGAACCGCGTGCTGGTGTGCGCGACGGTTCGCCGTGGGTTCTCATCCGCCGTGACGGGCGAAGCGAGTGCCGTAACCGGCGAACGGCACACGGAGTGTGCCTGCTACTGAACTCGGGAACTGGTTTTTCCGCTAATGCTTACCCGGTCTCCGGAAGAAAACTGGGCATGCTCACGCCTTGGACGCGCCGAAACTCGCCCCAGACCTGCTGGAGGTGGATCTCCACGTTGACGGCGCCCCACCGGTAGAGCTGTTCCACCATGTTCCTTTCTTCCGCGGGAATCAGCAGTAATGCGGAGGTCCCCCGGAACCTCTCCAATTCCCTCCGCGCCAGCGCCGTGGCCGCTGCACAGGAGCGCGCCACGCACGGCCCCAGCATGTTCAGGGCGGGATGCTTGACGGAGATCATGAAGCCGTCGACCCCGCCCTGATCGTTTTCATAGATCGAGGCGTGCAGCAGCTTGCGGTTCTCGATCGCATACCGATAATCGACTGCCCGCTTGATTCCGCTCACCTCCATTTCCAGATCACCCATGCCGGCCACATCCTCGCGGACCGCGTCCCTCACGCGGTCTTGGCCCGGGACTCGCGCGCCAAGACCCGAATTAGGAACGGTGACCACCATGTCGTGGTAGACGGCCCTCGGCACGAACCCGCTGCGGTTATAGAGCGAGAAGGAATCCATATTCATGGCGCTGCCGACGAGCCGGCACGACGGGTAGTTGTTCTCCCGGGTGAACCTGAGGATGTGCTCGACCATGGATCGCCCGACGCCCCTTCCGCCGTAGTTTCGATGCACGGCCATGATGCCCAGGGAAACGTGGGTCTCGCGGGGATGGTAGAAGCACGCGCCGAGGATTCGCCCGTTGGCGCGGTCAAATGCCGCGACACTGCATTCCGGCGACAAATCGTTGTAGATGTCGTAGAAAACCGACGTTTCCTGCGCCGTACACGAAAAGTAGTCTTTGCCCCAACCACGCCTCCAATACCAGGCGTTGAACGCGCTGTAGAGCATCTCCGCGTACTCCGGAACATCGGAGTCGCGCAGAGGGCGAAGCAGAAACGATTGCTCATCCTTCATAAATCGGACCTTCCACGGGCACTTGCGCCGGAGCGTTAGTCCTTCAATCTACCCAAGGATTACAATGGATGCTACGCTCCACCCCCCCGGCCAGCGGGCTGCTGGACTGCTCGTGGTCCTCGAGAATGGGGCGGCTCTTTCAGCTTTTTCAGTTTTTGGTGCAAGCGTCGGTCTTCTTGTAGGACGGCCTTTCCAGGCCGTCGGAAGACCGTCAGAGAAGACGGCCTGGAAAGGCCGTCCTACGCCTGGATTGCGAGGTACACGATGGTCCGCCATGATGCCTTTCTGCTTTGCGCAGCGGCCCTGTGCTCGCTGGCCACTGCCGGCGTCGAAAACGCCCCAGCCGAGTCCATCGAGTTGGTGATTTCCAAAGAGGCCGGCGATCTGGAACAGTTCGCGGCGTCGGAATTACAGCGGTACTTGGGACGTCTGTTCCATGGAGCCGCCGCGATCGTCGCTTCGCCAAGCGACAAGGCCGATTGCTTGTTTCTCCTCGGCACGCCGCAGCGCCACCCCGGCCGGGCCTTGGGCGAGGAGGCCTTTCCGCAACTGAGCGATCAGGGGTTCCTCCTGCGGAAGGCGAATCGACGGACCGGCGGTTGAGGCGGCACGGAGCGAGCCGTCGCGGAGGTCAGGGGAGACCTGTCGGGGCTCTACTTCCTGAACCGTCCGTGGAACAGCCCCGCGGTTCTCCCGAAGACCCGCAAACCCAATGCCCGGCTGGTCGTCTACGAGGTGGCGGAAGAGCTCTATCCGATCCTCTCCCGCGTTTTGCCGGGCGGTTCGGAACTGGTGATCGTAGTCGACTACAACCCGACCCGGGTACTTCGCCGACGCCACGTGCTCGCCGACGTCCCCGCCAAAACGGTCCCGACCACGCTGGTCCTGACGCTTCACGACGACAGCGTGGGAGTGTTCCCGCTTCTGACGACCAATGCGCTCCATCAACTGGTGGGCGACCGTCCCCTGAAGCGGAAGGCGGAAGAACTCCGCTCCGCAGCCAAGTAACGTTACGCGATTCCGCGACAGACCGGACACTCCGAGCCGGGCCGTGTCGGCCCGGTTTGTATCGCGGTAGGGTCGCGCGCCCAGAGTCTTCGATCGGCGTGGTGCATCGCGCGTAAGCCCAGCCACGCCCTTCGCAAAGCCTCAGGGCGCGCCACCCGACCGACTGCATCCGGCTGTAGGGCGGTGCTGCGGTGCGACTGGTTGTCTGGTCCAACCTTGACCGCCACGCCGAGGTGGGGTATCATGAATTCGAGCGTTGTATGGCATTTCCTGGGGAGCACCAGCGGTCACGGCAATGAACAGAATGGTCTTGGACGATGCCCTTGGGACAAGGCTTCGCGCTGTTGAAGAGGCGGAGTTGTTTGATCCTGCCGGCCACAAGGTCGGGCGATTCGTGTCTGAAGAGCTTTTCCTTCGCCTTGTCTATGACTGGGCCAACGCGCAAGTGACGGACGAAGAGTTGGAACAGCGTCGGCAATCGCCGGGCGGCAAGACATTGGCGCAGATCTGGGCCGGGCTCAGGAATCCATGACCTACACCGTCATCCAGGCGGGAGGCCCTATTATTCGTCCCCTTGCCCACGGCGTTGTCGGGAGCTTATCATCATGGCTACGATGGACACTGGATACGTTTTCATCGAAGAGCGCGTTGCCCTCTTTGGGCGTCAAGCCCAGCAGTTGGAGGAGCAATGGGAGCGCGACCATCACGCAGTCCAAGCGCGCTGGCTGGCGGAAGACGCTCTTCGGTTTGGCTTGTCGGTCCTTGAAAGCCTTCGCCGTTTGATCGCCCAATGGGCTGACCAGACGCGCAACCGGCCGGCGGCAGAGTTCTCTTGGGCTATTCCCGAGCGATTGGCCGCGGTGTACCGTCACTGGCAAGAAGTCAGCGGGACGATGCTGGAGTTGGTGCGCGCATTTGAGGAATTGGGGTATACGATCGAGGGTGCCGGCCCATTACGCGAAGCGTACCGCGAGGTGTCCCTGATGAGTCTGGATATCCCGCGGGTCCGGCAGTCCATCGAGTCGCTTCGGGAAGGCCGCGGAATCACTCTCCAGCAGGCGATGGATGAGCGCAGCCATTCGGGTCAGAGCTTGAACAGTGAATAGGCTCGGCTTCGACGTGCGGCTCGAGTGGCCGCTATTCACTGTTCACGCTCTGACCCCATTCCTTCCCCCCATTCCTTCCGCTTACGGCTTCTTCAGCGGATCGCCGCCGCCGTAGGAGAAAATCGTCTTGGAACCGTCTTCTAGAACCACTTCATAGGTATAATCCGTTATGGGCTCCAAACTCAGGATCTCGCGCTTTCCCTCGCGCACGGCCTGCAAGTGGGCTTCCCAGCTTGTTTGCGGTTTGATGGTTGCCCGGCTTTCGGCCTCGGGGTCGAAAGGGCGAATCAGGGCGATTTCTTTACCCTCGCCCAGAGGAATGCGTTGAACCTTGATCTTCTCGTCAGAGCCGGCGTCCCGGCAGACGTGAATACAAATCACGTCGACGTCGATCAATCGGAATTTGCCCGCAGCCACGGCCTTGCCGATGCCGTCGCGTGCCCTCTGCCGTTGCTCGTCCAGTTTGCCGCGATAATCGTCCCACGAAGCCACGCTCTCAAGGGGCATCACAAAATTCATATCCTTCTGGCTACCGTCGGCGAGAGTGAACCGATACTCGTACTGCTTTTTCCCCTCGGGGCCCTCATAGGCCCGAAGGAACTTGTATTGCTTCTGAGCAATAAGTCTCTTCATTTCCTCGTGGCGGCGTTTGGCTTTCTCAATGGCCTTCGGATCGTCGGAGTCAACAACCGTGCTGACGATGCTCCCTCCCGTGTAAAACGTCATGCCGTTCGGTAGAGTCCAAGGTCGTGGAGGGTCTTCCTCCAAGGTCACTGTGGCTTTTGGCTCGGTGAGCTTCTTGTAGATTTTCTCGCCTGCCCAACCGGAGCCGACGAGGATCGCCGCCGCCAACACGGCCGCGGCCACCTTGAACATGGGCGGGATTCTCCGGAAAACGGACATCATGGTTCTCCTTTCTGTCGGCTGGGACGCGGCCTGTTCGAGCAATTGTCGTTTGAGTTGCTCCCGATGTGCGCCGTCGAGGAGGTTCGGCACACCCGTTTGCGCGAGCAGCCGTTCGATTTCGTCGATACTCTTCATCACCGTCACCTTTTGTTCACTCGTTGACGGACGTTCTCTGGGGGATCGTGCCATCCGCTGCGAAGTGATCCTTCAATCGCCTGAGCCCCCTGTGGATCAGCGACTTGATCGTTCCGATCTTTTTCCCGAGCACTTCGCCGATCTCGTCGTACGGCATCGCCTCGAAGTACCGCAGGACGAGTGCTGTCTGATACCGCTCCGGCAAACGGCGGAGGGCGTCGTGAAGCCGGGCAAACTCACGCATCTTTTCTTCGAGATCCTCTTCGGTCTGTTGGGTCGGCGTCCCGCGCGAGGCGAATTGCACGCGGCACAGCTCCTCCCGCCAACGCGAATCGCCTTCGTGTCGATTCCACGCCGATCGCCGCTTGAGCTTGATTTCGTTGGTGGCGATGCGGTACAACCAGGCCCCGAACTTGCCGCGATTGTCGTACTTGGGCAGGGCCCGCAGTGCCTTGAAGAATGTGCTGGAAGTAAGCTCTTCCGCCACGGCCATGTCTAACGTGCGGCGATAGATATAGTTCAGGATTCTCCCGTAGTAAAGGTCGTAGAGGTCGCCGAAAGCCTGCGGTTGGGCTTTTGCGCGTTCAACCAAATCCTTTTCGCCGACGCATGGGGACTGTCCGGCAGCAACGTCGCTGGCGGAATTGGGTTCCGCCCCCGGCTCCAACATCACGGTCGCCTCCATGGCAAACGCCCGCCCACAGAATCCTGAGACTCGCTACGCTATATAATAATGCTCGAGTTCCCAAATGGTTGCAGGAGAATTGCCCCAGAAACCTCGATGCCCCCCCTGAGGAGACGTATCGAGGGGACTCCTCAGGGTAGGTTCCGAGGTCTCAGCAGAAATCCCGTGACTGCGATGTCAATAGCACTGATGTCGATCCGCGGCGTGAACGTGTGCGCGCGGATGCACCAGCGGCGACACGTCGATTTCCGTCGCGGCCGCCGCTTGGGCAAGTAGGATCATCTGATTGCCTGGACCAGGCCGGCATGCCCCGCCTGGATGGACGAAGAGTCCTATACCGCGATTCCCGAGAAGATGGTGCTCCGAGAAATTCGTTTCAACGTGGTGCTGCCGGGCCGCCGCGTGCGACAATTGACCATCGTCACGACGTTGACCGACCCTCACGCCTATTCGAAAGAAGACCTCGCCAAGCTCTATGGTTTTCGCTTATGTGTTGCCGTCTTGGATGCTGTTGTCGCTGGGTCTGAAGACGACTTGCCTATTGGGCCTCGACGGCCATGGCCACGGCCTCGCCCCCACCGATGCACAGCGACGCGATCCCGATCCGCGCGTTACGGCGCTTCATGGCCGCAAGGAGCGTGACTAGCACGCGGGCGCCGCTGGCGCCGATGGGGTGCCCCAGGGCCACGGCCCCGCCGTGAACGTTCATCTTCTCGTGGGGAATGCCCAACTCCTTCATCACCGCCATCGGCACCACGGAGAACGCCTCGTTGACCTCGAACAGGTCGACGTCGGCGACCTTGAGATTGAGCCGCTCCAGGAGTCGTGCGATCGCGCCGATGGGGGCCAGGATGAACCACTCC
>CAYTJV010000099.1:0-16919 GCA_964438165.1 uncultured Planctomycetaceae bacterium
GGTGGCGCCATTGCGCCGCGCTGGTGGCTCGCTCTTGTCGGCATCGCCGGCATTATCGCGGGCTTGCTCGCGTTCTTCTGGCCCGGCACCACCGCCCTGGTGCTGCTGATGTTCATCGCGATCTGGTCGATCGTCATCGGCGTGCTGGAAATCTGGGGCGCGATTCAATTGCGCAAGGAAATCGAAGGCGAATGGTGGCTGATTCTCGGTGGCCTGCTCTTGGTTCGAACAATTCCCTGTGCGGGGGACCCGCCGGCACCGACGATCGTTCCCCTGATGCGGGCCGTGGACCTTGACCGCGGCCAGTCGCAGGAGGTCGTGCTCTGCGACGGGTCGAAGGTCCGCGTCACGTTGTTGAATGTCGACGAGACCCGCGACCCGATCCGCGGCGCGGTCCGCCAGGCCCGGGTTCGCGTGGACGTCGGCGGCCAACGGGTCTGGCTCACTTCGGCCAACTATCGTCTGCCGACCACGGTCGGCGGCGTGCAAATCGACTGCCCAATCACCAAGGCCCTCCTCTCCAACAGCGACACCGACGCGTGGGGGCTGGAAAAAGAGGCCCGGCTGCGGCTTTGGCCGGCGGGCTCGCCGTGGATGAATCCCGGGACGTTTGTCTACCCCGTGCGCCAGCGCTGGTTCGCCAGCTCCACGCAAATGGCCAACGAGCCGTGCTATGTCGACCATGGCGAGAATCCGAAACGTCGCAGCATCTACTACCACTACGGGCTCGATTTCGGCGGCTGCGAAGGCATGACCGAGGTGGTGGCCGCTACCGACGGGCTGGTCGTTTCCGCGGGGAAGGACTCGCTTGCGGGATATCGCGATACGCCGGTCAAGCCGCGCTACGACGTCGTCTACGTGCTCGATGGCCGCGGTTGGTACTACCGCTACAGCCATTTCCACAGCATCGACTCGGGCATTCGGCCTGGGACCAAGGTCCGCGCCGGCCAGCGACTGGGCCTATTGGGCAAGGAAGGCGGGAGCGGCGGCTGGACGCACCTCCATTTCGACATCTTCTGCCGCCAGCCTTCGCACCAATGGGGATGCCAGGAGGCCTACGCCTTTGTCTGGGAAGCCTATTTGAAACAGCACCGGCCCAAGCTGGTCGCGGTGGCCCGGCCGCACCAGCTCGTGTTGACGGGCCAGGAGGTCGAGCTCGACGCCAGCCGCTCGTGGAGCGCCGACGGCAAGATCGTCCGCTATCGGTGGACCTTCACCGACGGCGCCACGGCCAAGGGAGCGAAAGTGCGGCGGACCTACCAGCGGCCCGGCTACTACAGTGAGGTCGTCCAAGTCACCGACGCGTCGGGCCGGGTCGATTTCGACTTTGCGATCGTCGTGGCGCTGGACGCAAATCAGTCGGAGCCATTGCCCCCCTCGATCCACGCGGTTTACTACCCGACGTGGGACATCCGGCCGGGCCAGGAGGTAACTTTCAAGGCCCGCACCTTCGGGACCACCGACGGCGAAGAAACATGGGACTTTGGGGACGGAAGCCCGACCGTGAAGACCCGCTCCGACGGGAACGTCGTTCCCTTGGCCAAAGACGGCTACGCGGTCCTCGGACACCGCTACCAGAAGCCCGGTCAGTATCTGGTCCGCGTCGAGCGGACCGACCGCCAAGGGCGCTGTGCCGTGGGCCGCATGCGCGTGGAAGTGACGGAGTGAGATCAACGAGCTTGACCTGGCCCACGATCTCTACTCGATCGGCGACCGCCTGGGCGTGGCCCATACCCCGCTGGGTACGCTCGGCCTCAACATCTGCGCCGACAATTTCTCCGACTCGCTGGCCATCGGGCACGTGCTGGCGCGGATGGGCGCCCAGGTGCTCGTGTCGCCCTCGGCCTGGGCCGTCGAGGCCGACCACGACAACGCGGCCTCCCCCTACGGCGACTTGTGGCGGAATTCCTACCGCGAGCTGTGCCGGCTTTACGACCTCTACGTGATCGGCGTCAGCCACGTCGGCCGGCTCACGGCCGGCCCGTGGAAAGGCCGCACAGTGATCGGCTGCTCGCTGGCCATGGGGCCCGGCGGCACGATCCTCGCCGAAGGCCCCTACGGCCACGAGGCCGAGGCCCTAGTCACGCTGGAAATCGATCCCCGGCCGCCGATCGCCAAGGGAACGCTCGTGGCTGAGTCGCTTCGATCCCGCGGCTACTGCGGACCGTAGCACGCTGTCTCAGTTGCCCCACCACCGCAGCCACTCACCGTCAAATTCCTTGCAGAACTTATGAGCAGGCCTTTTATCGGAAGACCTTGGTGTTGGGCAACTCCTTTTGCAGGTCGTTGCCGCCGTTGTCGGTGATCTTGGTGGCGGTCAGGTCGAGGTACTTCAACTGCTTCATGCCGCTTAGGTGTTTCAGCCCGGCGTCGGTGATTCCGTGGTTGGCGTAGAAAAAGAGCTGCTTGAGCTCCGTCAGCCCCTTGAGGTGTTCCAGTCCGGCGTTGGTGATGGGGTTGTTCGACAGGTCGAGCCTCTTGAGCTTCTTCATGCCCGCCAGGTGTTTCAGGCCGGCGTCGGTGATCTTGTTTCCGGCGATGTCGAGGTCTTCGAGGTTCGTCAGCCCCTTGAGGTGTTCCAGTCCGGCGTCGGTGATCAGCTTGCCGACGTTGAGCCGGCGAAGCTCGGTGAGGCCCTTGAGGTGCGACAGGCCGCCGTCGGTAATCTTGGTGCCCGCGAGGTTGAGCGACTGAAGCTTCTTCATCCCTTCCAAGGCCGCCAGCCCGGGGTTGGTGACCTTGGTGCGGCCAAGGTCCAATCGCTCGAGGCTCGCGAAGACCTTGAGCTGGGCCAGGTCGTCGTCGGTGGCCTTGGCGAAGAGAAGATCGACGGCGACGACCGGCTTATCGGGGCGTTTTTCGTCGATCTCGACCTTGCCGCCCAGTTTCTTGACCAAGGCCACGGCCTTCTCTTGATCGGGATTGGCTTCGGCAGCACGGGCCCGGGGAACGAGCGCCAACGCGACACCTACCGTCAGCCACACGAGCAACGCCTGTCTCATGGAGGACTCCTTCTGCTGCCAGGATATGGGATCGATCATTGCCAAACCAGGGATTGACCGCGAGGGGATTACCAGGGCTACTCTGCTTCCTCGCGGGTCATGGTGATGATCGGGCGGCCAGTACCGCCCTGCGCGGAAAGCGCAGCCGACAAGATTTCGCTAAGAGGGACTGCCTTTGGCGCCTCTTGGGCCGTCGGTGGCCGGTCCTTACTCGGCAACTGGTCCTGAGGTTCGCTGGACATGCTTCAGGATTTCTGGCGATTTGGTGGTTGTTGACGAATGACCTCCGAAATGTCCAAACCAATCCGATGCCAATCGCAACCAATCGCAATGCGGTCGGCTTGTTGTGGCGTCAGTGACCGATTGTATTCGGTCAGTGTGTCGCCAAAGTCGAGTATTCGGCCGATGCCCTCAGCCATGGAGGGTCGCGCGAATAGGAACGTCGAGAAGTCGCCCATCTGTGCCTCTTTCTTTCAACAGATTCCATCACTACTCGAATGCCCGTACCGGCATCGAGAGTCATCGGCAGAGAAAGCAAGTCACCCCATTTCAATACCCTACAAGCTGGAACAGGCGCTGAGAAGTAGGCCCGTAATTCCACCAGCTTAGCGCCGGGTCCGGCCTATATGCAATCCTACCACTACAAGAGGGGTGTGGCAACACTAAAGTCTTCTCCACAGTCATAGAGCAAATGTCGTGTCGCGCCGTACATCTACCGCGACACGGGAGGAGGTTCGCGGGGCGGGGCCGGTTGGGACGTCGGCCCGACCAGCGGCAGCTCGACCAAAATGCGGGTCCCTTTGCCGGGCGCCGAGCGGATGACGGCGCGGCCCCCCAGCATCCGGGCCC
The DNA here is from genome assembly GCA_964438165.1 of uncultured Planctomycetaceae bacterium. Classification (GTDB taxonomy): domain Bacteria; phylum Planctomycetota; class Planctomycetia; order Pirellulales; family Thermoguttaceae; genus CALFBP01. Next base: position 3,852 of record CAYTJV010000099.1, read on the forward strand.
GCCCGCGGATGCCCTGAAGACCGAAATGCGGGCCGCGAACCGCAGCGGGGTCGAAGCCCACACCCCAGTCGCGGACCTTCACGCGCACGTACCCCTTCCGCTGGCCAAGCCGAACCGACACTTTCTCGCTCTTGCTGTGCCGGCAGGCGTTGGTCAAGCACTCCTGGACGATCCGAAAAATGGCGTTCTCCAGGGTCGGCTCCAGCCGATCGAACTGGACGTCGGCGGCGAACTCGATCTTCGGACCGCCCGGCTCCTGGGCCTCGTAGACCAGGTCCTCGATCGCCGCCACCACGCCCGACTCGTCGAGCACCGGGGGGCGCAGCCCGCCGATCAATCGCCGGGCCTCGGAAACCCCCTGACTCAGCGTGCGCAGCCCGGCGTCGAAGGTCTTCCAGGCTTCCTTCGGATCGGTCCCCACAAGCTCGCGGAAACCCTGCAACAGCATCAGTGCGCCGGACAACTGCTGGGCCAGGCCGTCGTGGATCTCGTAGGCCAGGAGCTTGCGGTCTCGGTCCTGCACGGCCAACAGGTGCCGCAGCAATCGTTCCTGCCGCTTGAGTTGCTTCGGGTCGTTCATGGTCGGGGCGTCGTTTCCGGGGCGCTTGCGCAGAGCATGTCCTCCGCCTCGGCACGGGGGGCGTTTTTCTGGTGGTCCCAGTACGGCGAAATCCTCCGCAAGTTTGCGACGATCGAGGGAAACGCGGCGAGGATCCGCTCCACGTCCTGCTCCGTGTTGTAGCGGCTGAAGCTTAAGCGGATCGAGCCCTGGACGGCGGTGAAGGGAACGTTCATCGCGCGCAGCACGTGGGACGGCTCCAGCGACCCCGACGTGCAGGCCGAGCCGCTGGACGCGCAAACCCCGTGCTCGTTGAGCTGGTACAGGATCCCCTCGCCCTCGATGAAGTGGCAGGCCACGTTCAGGGTGTTGGGCAGGCGCGGGGCGCCGCGCCCGTTCACCTCGACCCAGGAGATCCGCTCCAGGATGCCTTCTTCGAGCCGGTCGCGGAGCCCGCAGATGCGGGTCTCTTCGTCGTGCGCGTTTTCGGCAGCCAGCTCGATGGCCTTGGCCAAACCGACGAGGTAGGGGACGTTTTCCGTTCCGGCCCGGCGGCCGCCTTCCTGGTGCCCGCCGATCATCCAGGGGCGCCACGCCGTCCCGCGGCGCACGTAGAGCGCTCCGATCCCCTTTGGCGCGTGCAGCTTGTGGCCGGAAAAGGAGAGCAGGTCCACGTGGGCCAGCTCGCGGTCCAGCCGGATCGGAACCTTGCCCACGGTCTGCGTGGCGTCGGTGTGGAACACGATCGAGGCGTCGGTTTCCTTGGCGATCCGCGAGAGCTGCTCGATCGGGAAGATCACCCCGGTCTCGTTGTTGGCGTGCATGATCGTGACCAGGAGCGTGTCGGGCCGCAGCGCGCGAATGAACTCGCGGAGGTCGAGGTTCCCGGCTCGATCGACGGGCAGGAACGTCACCTCGTAGCCGTTGCGAGTCATTTCCTTGCAGACTTCGAGCACCGCCGGGTGCTCCACGGCGGTCGTGATGATGTGCCGCCGCGCGGGATTCGCCCGCGCCGTGCCCACGATCGCCGCGTTGTTGCTCTCCGTGGCGCAGGAGGTGAAAAGGATCTCCTGCGGCTCGACCGCGCCGAAATAACCGGCCACCGTGCGCCGCGCCTGGGCCACGGCCTGCGCGGTCCGCCGCGCCGGCTCGTACATCGAGCTGGGATTGAAGTACTCGTCGGTCAGATAAGGGACCATCGCCTCGCGGACTTCCGGGGCGATGGCCGTCGTTGCGTTGTTGTCGGCGTAGATGACGGACATGAGTTCAGACCTCAATCACTCGGATCCGCTCATCGACCAGATCCTTGAGCGTTTTCTCAACCATCAATTTCAACGTTTGTCCGGCGGAGGCGCAGCCGGCACAGGCCCCGGCCAGCCGGCAGAACACGAGGCTCTCCTTGATGTCGATAATCTCCACGTCGCCGCCGTCATGGGCGAGCGCGGGCCGCACCACCTCGTCGATGGTTTTCTCGACTTTCTTGTAGAACTGGAAGGGGGAGAGACCGGTCGGGGCGGGCGTGGCGGAGGGCTCGGCTGGAGTCGCCTTGGGGACGATCCGCAGTCGCTTGCCCCCCTGGCCCCAGACTTCATCCAACAAATCCTGCAACCCGCCCGGGGCATGATGGCACGCCATGCAGGCCCCGCCGGCTTTCGTGGCATTGGTGATGTCGGCGATCGTCCTCAGATTGAGCTCTTCAATCTTCCGCCGCAAGTACGGCTCGCTCAGCGAGAAGCAGTTGCAGACGATGCGGCCCTCCTTGTCCTCGTCGGCATGGATCTTGATTCCCAGCTTCTGGAGGTCCACGCCCCGCTTCTGGGCCCAGTTGAAAACAGCCGATTCCAGCGCCTCGGCTCCCATTACCGAGCAGTGGATCTTCTGGCGGGGGAGGCCATCGAGATACTTCACGATGCTTTCGTTAGTGATCTTGAGCGCCTCAATCGGGGTATATCGCCCTTGTTCAATCAGGGCACAAAGGGCCTCCGAAGCGGCGATGGCCGAAGTGCAACCGAACGTCAGGTAACGGGCCTCGGTGATGACGTCCCGCGTGGCATCGGTCGGATGGCGCTCGACCCGAAAAGTGAATCGCAAGGCATCGCCGCAGACGATCGAGCCGTGCTCGCCGAACCCATCGGGGTTCTCGACCTCCCCCAGATGTGTCCCCGGCTTGCCGTGGACGGCGTCCATGAAGAGCTGTTTCGTCTTTTCGCTGTATTCCCAGGCCATCCCCAACACTCCAAGTTGCGTTTCACGACGATGTCACGGCCGCCAACGACACGACTCATTTTATCCGGCGGCAGCAGACAAAAAAGCAAGAATCCTCGTTATAGCCCCCTCCGGATGCGGTGTAAACCCGGCATGGGATCAGAATAGGAAGACGCCTACCACACCACCTTCACAGGACTCAAGAGTAACGTGTTGGCGCGGTCCTGGCACATCGCTAACGCGGGTGTAGACAGCGTCGATGGCGCGCTATCCCACCAGAGGAACGCATGGGTGTCGAAGATCAGCTTCATGCGTCACCGGCCCAGTAGGCGTCAGGAAGCGGCTCATCGAAATCAGCACTGATCCAGACAGAGCCCGCGTGCAACCCGGGCACACGGCTCACCGCTGGGGCGGCGAGCGGCACCAAGCGCGCTACCGGCGCATCATCTTTGGTGAGGATAATCTCTGCGCCGGTTTCGACTGAGGAGACGAGCTCGGGAAGGCGAGCTTGCGCCTCATGCACATCGATTGTCGTCGTCATTCGCCGCTCCTATCTCTGGTTTTCTCCCGCACCGCGAAGGCACGTATCATTCTACACCTGGCGCAGAAGGAAACACGGCCCCCATTATAGCCCCCGCCTGGCGGGATATAAACCCGGTGCGAAGGGATCACGAGCGGATTGCCAACTCGCATTCTGGGCTACCTCGGAGGTCCTAACCGGTCAAACGTCCTTCAGAAGCGTAAACGCAGATCAACGGGCAGCTTCTTCTCCAGTTCGCTCTGGAGATTCTTATCCAGAAGCCGGTCGAGGCCCGGCACTTGGCGCGCGGCGAGTTCGCGCAGTTGCTGCACGTCCACGCCGTTCTGCTGCAGCCGGGCCAGGAGCGCTTGCTGCCTGGCAACGAACAACTGCTCGAAGCGGAGCATCTCGTCGTCCACCTTGGACTGGACCAGGTGCGACAACTCCTCGCGCCGCGTCTCCAATTCCCGGAACAGCAAGCCTTGAAAGGCTTGGGCGAGCTGGGGGCCGAGGGTCGAGCTGATCTGCCACGTGGGCCGCTGGAGCGTGCCGGAGAGCCGGGCGGTCACGTCGAGCGTGCGGACCTCCCTCAGCGCATCCTGGAGCCGGTCGGCCATCTGCTGGCCGCCATAGGCAGCGGCAAGCTCCGGCTTGAGATCGACCGGCTCCTGCCGCACCGAAAGCCGTCCCGAAAGGTTCTCCCCCTCCAGTTCCAGCCGCAGCGACAGGTGCGCGCTGCCCGGCGAAACCGCCACCGCGATCTGGTCGGGCTTGCCCAGCAGCCGCTTGGGCTGGGCCAAGGCGGGGCACTCGACGGTGATGTAGTCGCGGGCCACCGGCTGCGTGCGGTCCAGGACGGCCTCGACCTGCATGGCCACCGGGCCGCGGACCTCGACGTGAAACACCGCCGGCTGGCCGTACACCGCCGGCTGCGACGTGAGCCCCTGGGCCGTGCCCAGGAACTCAAACCGCTCGCCTCGGGCCTGCCCTTCGCCTTCCACGCTCAACGAGCGGATGAGGAAGTCGGGCTGGGGGGCCAAGCCGGCAAAGGCCACGTCAACGCCCCGCGCCCGCCTCGGGCTGGGAGCGGCGGGCTTTTCCGCGTCGCTGGCGGGGACGTGCTCGCGGAGCCAGCGAATCCATCGGGCCGCGGTCTCGACCCGTTGGTTCAATTCGTGTCCCAAGAGGTATTCCGAAAGTCCGCCGGACTCCAGGTCGTCGAGGCGCAACTGCTCGCGGATTTGCCGCAAATCGTTGCGCTGGGCGGCCACGATGCCGTCGCGGTCCCGCATCGCCTGATCGCGCAGCCGCTCGATCTCGCTGCGGAAGGTAGCAATGTCGCGCTGGAGCGAATCGACTTCGGCAACGATCTCCTGGGCCCTTCCGAAGTTTTCCAGCGGGTTGGCGCTGCCGCCTTTAGCAAGCTCTCGCAGGCGATCCGCACGGGCCTTGAACTGGTCCACGCGGGCCTCCATGCGGGCTAATTCGGCGGGCCAACGGGTGGTCAGCTCCCGGGCCAGCCGCACCGACTGAAGCTGCTCCACTTCCTCGGCGATCTGGCGTTTCAAGAGCATCGCGAAACGCTCCAGCCACGGCCGGCCGAAGTCGGCGAGCTGGCTCGGGTCGAGGCGATCGACCAGGTCGTCGGGGAGCCAGTCCAGCAGCCCTCCCCTCTTGTCTAGGGTCCCCGGCGTGGCCCGCACCGTACCGATCCGCAGGCCGGTGATGCGGCCTTCGCGAACCACGAACTTGCGCTTCAGCAAGGGATTGGTCTCAAAGCCCAGCGCGATCTCCTCCGCCTCGAACAGATTCCTCGCCGGATTGCCTGCATTGGCCACCTGCACGTCGCGCAGGCAGACTTCGGCGGTCGCCAGACGCGTGGTCAACTGGGTGACGTCGACTTTGGCCATTGCCACGGTTTCGCCGAGCCGAACGAGCGTCCAGCGAAGCAAGGGGTCGAGCCACCACCACACCAGCAGCACGGCCACTGCCAGGAGGATTAGTCGCGGGATCAGGTAGGACCAGCGAATCATGATCGGCACCTCTTTGCGGCCGCCTCCGCGCCCGCCAGGACTTTGTCGACGTGGTATTCTCGGAGCTTCTCGGCAATCCGCGCTTGGTGGCGACTGAACATCAGCCAGGTCAGGCGATACACGGGATAGAAGAGCGCCAGCGACAGCGCCAGGCTTCCGACGACCACGGTGTTGTTCAGTGCCGTCCAGGGCATTAGCGGCAATTCGTACAGACGGGCGAAGGACTTCTGCCACGCGGGCTGGGTAAGGATCGCCGAGCCGAGGCGATGGGCCAGGGGATCGGTCCACACGCCGGCCCAGGAGAAGAGCGTCCCGGACACGGCCGCCGCCGCCAGGTTGGCCTGGGTCGCCAGGACGAACATCGAAATCGCCGCGGCGGTCAAGTTCCCCTTGGGCATCAGCCCGATGATCATCCCCACTGCACATCCGAAGGCAATGGCCCGCGGCGAGCCTCCGCCCGTACACACCGAGATCGCCTTGCGCAGCGGCCCAAGAATCCATCGGCCCATGGTCCGTCTCCTACACGAGCTGTGCGAGGGTCTCCTGACCCCGCACGTCCGGCGACCGAAGGTCTCCAAGAGCAAGAGGAGACCTGCGGTCAAAGTCTCGGCGGGGTCGGAGACCCGCGCCGAGCGCGAGTCTCCCGTGCCCCGGTCCGGGAGGGGCAATAGGATACCGAGTTACGCGGTTCGCGACGTACCCAAAACATAGTACATATAACTACCTCATTATGGTTATACTCCTGCTTGCTTCCTTGAGCGCCGGCAGGTACCTTGAACGCGCTTCCGGTGTCCGGAATGAACAATGAACAACGGGAAATGAACAATGCAGGATGTCATGGCGGGTTCCGACATTTGGCATTGTCCATTTCTCATTGTCCGTTTTTCATTTCCCTCTTGCCCGCGGCCGAAGGCTGCCTTCTGAGGCCCTCCAATGAGAAAGCTACGCGCTGTGCGCGGGTCTCCCGACCCCGCACATGTGCCGACCGAAGGTCTCCGAGAATGAGAGGAGACCTGCGGTCACAGAATCGGCGGGGTCAGGAGACCCGCGCCGAGCGCGCGTCGCAATGAAAAGAAAGCGGCGACAAGTCGCCGCACTCCAAATGCTGTGCTACAGCCGGAAGTGGAAGGTGCGGGTCAGGTAGCGCCAGAGGCGGCCGCCGATGGTCTGCCAGCCCTGGGAATCCATGTGGATCTTGGCTTGGCCGCGAAGTCCCAGACGGAGCAGGCCGTCGGGATCGTCCAAGGAGACGCGGGCCTGGTAGGAGGGGCTCATCGGCCGTTCGACGCCGGAGGGGTCGGTCGTGGTGGCGACCTCTCCGCCGCCCTTGTTCGATAGCCGCCGCGAGGTCACCTTCACATTCTGCTGCGAGACTTCCTCGATCGTGCCGTGCATGACGTCGTGGGGAAGCTGGTCGAACTTGATGTCCACCTGCTGGCCCGCTTGCACCAGGCCGATGTCCGCCTGGTCGATCACCAGCACGGCCTCCAACTGGTCGGGATCGCCCACCTTGCACACCAGCGTCCCGTCCTCCAGGTGCGCGCCGACGTTTCTGGGATCCAACGGGATGCCGGACCAGGTGGGGAGCATTTCCTCGGGGTTTTCGTTGTGGGTCTGCCAGGGCGGGGGCAGCAAGGTGCCGTCCCGAGGCGCCAAGAGCGTGAGTTGTTTGCGCTCGGCCTCCTTCTGCTGGAGTTGTTCTTCCTTGGAGCGGATGGCGTGGAGGACCTCGGGGATGCCCGCGGCCGCCTGGGACTGCTTGAATCGCTGCCGCTGGAGCGTGTCCAGTTGGGCCTGCAACTGCTCGCGGCTCCCCTTGATGTCGGCGATCTTGATCTCCAGGTCGGGGCTTTCCAGCTCGGCAAGGACTTGCCCCTTGACCACGCGGCGGCCCGGCTCGACCTCGACCGCCTTCAGCTTGCCGGGCACTTCCACGTAGACCGAGGCGGCCTTTTGGGCCTCGACCTCGAAGGTCGACATCACGTGGTAGGGCAACGGGACGAAAAATACCAAGGCGACCAGGAGTACGATCCCACCCACCGTGGCATACATTCGCGGTTTCTTCACTTTGTCGAGCCTCCCTGGCACGGAGAGGTACTTGGAGACCTGGCGGACGGGCTGGAAGATCATCCCGCCCAGGGCGAACGCCGCCATGATCTGGCCGAGCACTTCCAGCCGGTACGGTTTGCCGATCTGGTAGAGAAACAAGAGGATCGAGAACACCACGAGCCAGCGGTAGGCGGCGGCTGCTACCGAGTACAGGGCGAAGAAGATCTGGTTCCGCTTGGGCAGGAAAGGGTCCTCGGTCGGCTCCAGCCCCAGGAACCACTGGCCCATCTTCTGCCCGAGGATCGTGGTCGACTTCTGCCGCAGGTTGGGGATCTCCACCAGGTCGGCCAGAATGTAGTAGCCATCGTAACGCAACAGCGGGTTGCCGTTGAAGACCACCGTGCTGACGCTGCAGATGAACATGATGTTCAGGCAAAGGTTATTCAGCAGGCCCGGCTCGCTGAACCACCAGAGAAACGTGGCGATCGAGGCCAGCATCGCTTCGACGTACATTCCCGCCGCCCCGATCGCCGCCCGCTGCCACTTGCTCGGCAGCATCCAGGAATCGGAGACGTTGCAGTACAGGCACGGGGTGAGCACCAGGATCATCACGCCCATCTCGTGGCACTCGCCGCCGAAGTGCTTGCACGACAGCCCGTGGCCGAACTCGTGGAAAACCTTCGTCAATCCCAGCGTCACCGCCAGCAACAGCGCATTGGACGGAGTGAAGAACTGGTGGAAGGTGGGAAGCTTGGTGCGGAACGTGTCGAACTGCACGGCGACCAGCACCAGCGCCGCGAGCATCAGGCCCAGCACGATCACCAGCGCCGCCGGCGTGAAGAACCAGCGGACCTTGGGGTAAAGCCAGTCGAGTGTCCGCTGCGGGTCGAGCCCCTTGAAACGGATGCAGAGGATGTTGGTCACGAGGCCCAACAGCTCGCGGCGGCGGCGCTCGGTGCGGCGCTTGAGCAACTGGCCGCCTTGCCCCTGGACCCCGGCGAGGATCAGCCCGCTGCGGTGCAACATGCCGAGGAATTGCTGGATCTCGTCCAGGGTGATCTTCTGCGGCGGGAACTGGGCCTCGAACTTCTCCTTGATCTCGTCGAGGCTCGTGTTGCCGTCGAGCATGTGGAGGATCGCGTACTCCTCCTCCTGGAAGCGGAAGTAGTGCAGGCCCACCGGGTCCTTGACCACCCAGTAAACCCGCCCCTGATAGCGCTGCCGCTGCGCACTCAAGTCCGGCCGCGCGCGGATCCGCAGCTTGCGGGCGGAACTCGAAAGCAGGCTGTCGGCGAGGGTGACCATTACTTACTTCTTCAACTCGATCGTCATCTCCGCCTTCATGCCGGGGCGCAAGAGCCAGTGGCCGTTCTTCTGCTGCTGGTTGACCACGTCGACCTTGACGAGGAACCGGTTGCCGGCCTCGACCAAGGGGCTGACGTCGCGGATTTCCCCGTGGAAGGGGGGAGGGGCCTCGTGTCCGCGGGCGAGCGTGACCGTGACGCTCACCGGCCGCTTGTCCACGTCGGCGGGGGCCAACTGGCTCCCGTCCAGGAAGGCCTCGATCCGCAGGTGGTCCATCTGCACGAGCTGGATGACCGGATCGCCGGGCTTGACCCACTCGCCCTCTTCCCGCTCGCGCTTGACGACCTCTCCGTCCCACGGAGCGATCACCTTGCGCCGCTCGACGTCGAGCCTCGCCGCCTCCAGCTCCGCCTTCCGCACGTCGACGCTGGTCGCGGCAATCTCGCACTGGTACTCGGCGTGATCCATCTCGAGCTTCGAGGCGACCTCCTCCAGCTTGAGCTTGAGCAATTCGATGTAGGGGGTCGTTCCGGCCACGGCCTTGTTGGCTTCTTCCCCTTTCCGGAAGGCGACCCTCGCAACATCATTCTTCGCCTTGGCATAATCGACGCTGATCCGATTGTTCGCCTCCTTCTCCGCGGCCAGCAGTTTGTGCTCGGCGACGCTCTTGGCGGCCGCCGACGTGCGGTCGTCGATCTGGGCCAAGAGTTCCCCCTTCTTGACCTGCTGGTTCGCGCGGACCTTGACTTCCACGAGCATGCCCATCTCTTGGGCAGGAACGTCGATCAGCTTGATGGGCGTGATCAGGCAGTCGCGGACCTTGCTCGGATCGCTCGTGTCCGGCATGCCGGCGCGCTCCTGGTCCGCTGCCGGCGCGCTGGCGAGAAGGAACCCAGCCATGGCCAGCGCGATCAGCGCCCGTGCAATTCGTGAAACCCGCATATTCAGCCCTCGTTGTGTTCAAACATCTGCGTCCCGCAGGGACGCTTGATAATAGCCCAGCGATTTATCGCTGGGTGTGTCTTGTCGTCAAAACAAACGGAACCACGTCTTCCGGAAGAAGGCCACCAGGTCGTGGAACCAGACGTAGCCGATCGCGCGGCGACCGCACTCCACCTTGGCCGTCACGCTCGCTCCCGGACGGATGTGCTCCGGCCGCAGGTCCCCCTTGTTGATCGCCACCTTGATCAGCACCGTATTGCCCTCTTCGCCGCGGACTTCCGCAGTCAGGTGCATGTCGTCCACGTAGCCGTAACGCGTGGTTCCGGGATCCGTGGCCAAGATGTACGCGACCCTCAGCCGGTCCTCCATCTCCTCGCCCGAAAGCTCGCGAAGCTTCTTGCTCCATTGATCGCCGCGGACCTGGGCGAGCACGGCGTCAACCTCCTGGTCGAGCCGGGCCTCGAGTTGCTCCTCGACGCGCTTGTCGAGATCGCTCTCAGGCGGAGCGGGCGGGACGGCCTCGGCGGCATTCGCAGCCGGTGCGGCCGGCTCGGAAGGACTGGTGGAGGCCTGCGGCGCCGCCTCTGGCGACTTGGCGGGCGGTTGCGGGACTGATTCGGCCGGAGCTTGCGGGGCAAGCGATTCGGCCGGCTTTTCGGGAGCACCCTTCGTCTCCTCCTCGGGCGTGATCGCGCCGGATGCCGCTGGCGGCGACGGTGGAGCCGGGACCGGCGGCTCGGGCTTCGCCGTCGACTCCTCGGGCTTTTCTCCCGGCTCGGCCGCTTGGGCCGGAAGTATGTGCGACGACAACATGCTGCTCGGCTTCTCCGCCGGCGGAGCTTCCAGGCCGCTGGAATCGACGCCTTCCGATGCCCGAGCGCCCGTCGACGACGAATCGGTTGCTCCTCCAAGCCCAGGGGTTGCAACCCCTGGGCTTCGCGGCGCGGCGCTGCCCGGCTCGGCCGCCAATTCCTTGCGGAGCTTCTCTCGGACTGACTCGCGCATCTCTTTATTATTTCGCAGCACCTCGCGCAGTCGCTCGTGGATCTTGGCGCGGATCTCGTTCTGGGCCCGCACAATGTGCCCCATGCGGTCTTCCGACATCTGGAGCTCCAGTTGCCACGGGCCGGAGGGATCGGCGACCCGCATCAGCACCTGACCGCGCTGGACGGGCCGCGCGATGAGACGGTTGCGCGCGTCCCAGGTGACCACCATCCCGTCGGCAGGACTCTTGACGGTAAGCTCGTCTTCCATCTTCTGATAAACGCGGCGCGTGCTGCGCAGCGCGTCCAGCTTCGCTTTTTGCTCCAGGAACTCGCCAGCCAGACGGGTGGCTTCCTCCGGCGGCAATTGCCGCAAGGCGAGCTGCCGCTGCAGCCGCTCCATTTGATCGGCCGTGGTGGCAAGGTTTCCTTGCAGGGTGGTGATCTCTTCGCTGAGCTTGTAATTGACGAGGCGGGCGAGCACCTCTCCGCGTTTGACTACGGCCCCGTGCTCGACGAGCACTTCCGTGACGCGATCGCCGTCGATTCCGGCGAAGACGTCGCGCCGCAGGAGCGGCTCGAGCGTGCCCTTGGCGTGCAAGCGGAAGTCGGCCGGGACGACCGCCATGGCCACCAGCAGCACCACCGCGGCCACCGCGCCCAGGACGACCTTGGGCAGGTTTCGCCCCTGCACGACCCACCGGCTCTTGCCCAACGTGCGCCACACCGGCATGAGGAACACGTTCTCGTGCTCCAGGGCGTTGGCCAGCGCGGCGGAGCTGTGCTGGGCCACCACGTCGACCCGGGAGAGCATCTTTTGCGATATGCGGCTGTCTTCAATCTGTTCGACGATCAGGGCGGCGATGGGGGGCGGGGAATCGTCGGGATCGTCGGGCCGCTCTTTCTCTTTTTCCACGAGCTGAGGCCGCTTGAGCGGCAAGACGGCGATCATCTTAGTGTGCGATTCGTCGACGTACTCCTGCACCGCGTCTTCGACCTGCGGGGCCATGTCGCGCGTGTCGCCGCTGTACCACATCGGCTCCTCGCTGGCCACCACCACGGTCGCCAGCCGGCCCAGCAGACGCACGGTGTTGGAGCGCTTGTCGACCATGTCCTGCCCGCTGACCGCCTCGATGTAGCACTTCTGCCCTTTGCGGATGGCCACGCTCACGCGGTCGCACTCGATCAGCCGCCGCGCCTCGTTGGCGATGGTGTAGGCCGCTTCTCGCGGGTTGAGACTGCTGTGGACCAGCCGGCTGAACTCCTCGAGTTGGGTCCAGAGGCTTTGGCGGTCGGAAAAGTGGCGCAACTGCCGGCTGTTGAGAAACTCGCTGGCCAGGGCGCAGACTTCCAAGAGGAACCGCAAGTAGCCCCGCTGGATGGCCGGCCCCGCCTCCGCCCGCTGGAAGACTTCCACCACCCCGACCACTTCCAACTCGTTCTTCAGCGGCCCGAGCACCAAGAGCCACTCGGTGGGGTTGGCGGCCTGGTCGCTGTCGCCGGCACCGGAGTGCGGCGGCACCAAGATTCCTTCGCCGGTGGTCATCACCTTCTGGAGCAGACGGCCGTGTCGGATCTGGTCTTCCTCGCCCTTCTCCGCCAGCCGCGACTCCTGAAGGTTGATTTGGTACTGGAGGCCCAGTTGCCCCTGCTGCTGCTTGGACCACACCACCCCGCCCACGGCCGCCAACGCGGAGATGACCCGCGGCAGCATCTCGGCGTAAAACTCCTCGGGCGCCGCCTCGCTGCGGGCCAACTGGGCAATCTCCGCGTATAGGGAGCGGATCTGCTGCTTGGTTTGTTCGATCAGACTTGGATCGAGAGGCTGTTCGGTGCTCATGCTGGTCATGGCTGCGCGGAGATCCTGGACCGGACGTTGGCGCCTTGTTCAAGACAAGAACGAGCTGCGATCAAGGCGACCTCCGACAGCAGCTCTCTCTCTAGTTCCGTGGCGCAGACCACGGGTCTGCGTACGTCCAAGCGTGCGACAAGGTCTCCGTCCCTTGCCCCGTGCTGTGTCACCCTATATTTGTGTTTAACGCCTTTCTCCCTAATGCTCAAGCGTAGGCTAGACTCGCCGCCGATGCCGGGGAGTATTTTCTGTCCCACGCGGCAAACAGGGAGGATTGCGAATTCTGCGTAAAGCGCACAATCACTACATCCTGTTATCTGCATCGGAAACCTGAGTGCCTTAGAACACTCCTTGATCGACTTTGGCGCAAATCCGGTGCGGAACCACCAGAAAGATGTATAAACGAGCAAACTTCCGCGCCGGGCTCGCCTGGGCCTGGTAGGACAAGTCGCTGAGACCCTTGGGCACGGATCGGCGATCTGCCTACGCGGGACCAGTATGCTTTATCCCGTCTATTGTATGGTACAAGGCCAGGGCGACTATGGCCCGTTCCAGAAAAACTGCGACGTGGGGCAGGTTGCCAACCTGCCAAAAACACGGCAGATTGGCAATCTGCCCCA
>CAYTJV010000100.1:0-16887 GCA_964438165.1 uncultured Planctomycetaceae bacterium
GGAGACGATCGTCCGCCTCTGGGACGACGAGGCGTTCCACTGCCAGCAGAGCGAGCAGGCCCGGCGGCAGGCTGAGCGCTGGCAGCCGGAGCGGCTCCGTCCGTTGTATGCGGAGTTCTTTGGCAATGTGCGTCCGCAGCCCCACGCCTGGAAAAGGGGACAGGCACCGCCGCTGGCCAATGGTGGTTCACAGCCTTCTTCCAGCTTCCGCGGCGGAGCCAGTCCCCTTTTCCAGGCTCGCCCGCCGATTGGGTCGAGCCAGTCCCGCGCTCCGAAGCTGAACCCACGACAGGAGGAGGCAATCGAGAGAAACTGGCGTGCCGGAAAGCCAATCTACGGTGACCCGCCGCCAGGGGTGAGGCCCAAGGAAATCCGCAGTATTGCGTATGTCTCGCCGTACGGGACACTCGACCAGACGAGCGAGGCAGCGATTGCCACGTCGAAGTCGCTTGACTTGCTGAGCAGTCTGGGCTTCTCCTGCCACGCGTTCTGCGGCCTCCAAACCAACGGCTTGGAAGAGGTGCTGTTCTTGGAGAAACACCGCCCCGAGGTCCTTCTCCACTTCGGCGCCAATCCCTTTGGGAGACGCTGGTCGCGGAGGCGAAAACCCGTGACATCCCGGTTGTCTTCTGGCTGCATGACCTGTCATGCGCCAATCGGAACGCGCTGCGGCTGGCGGATTACGTGGTTGTTCCCTCAGAGTCCGCCCGCCGGCACTATTGGGAGAAGCTCGGGCTGGCGTGTTTCGCGCTCCCGAACGGAAAGGACGCGGCGCGGGCCTACCGCGATTTTTTCAGCAACATTTTCCCCCAGCCCGGCTTGGCCTGCATCCCCAGTCCCAAGCCATAAGACCACGGATGGCACGGATACCACGGATAAGGATGGACATGTTCTCTTATCCGTGCTATCCGTGGTTCAATTCCCGAGATTGCCGCGCGACCGCGATCGTGGGACCGCCGGTCGGCGAGGGCTGATAGAAGCCGGTCTGGACGGCGGGCTCGCCGGCGGGAGTGGGGCCGTACTCGGCCGTGTCGAGGTACAGGAAGACCGTCCCGACCACCAGGGCCAAGAAGGCAACCAGCAGGAGGACGGTATACAGGTCGGCGCGGGGCTTGCGATAGAATCCGGCCGATGCGTCGTCAGAGCTTGGATGCGACATGATCGCCCTTCTGAATCGCGCCCTTCTGGTATTCGGGGATGATCTTGCAGACCGATCGATCGGGCACGGCCTCAACCACTTCCACGCGGCCCAGGTAGGTCGGTCCGCCGGATCCCGTGCGGAACACCTCCAGCCGATGCCCCTTGTGCAGTCCCGCGTCGGCGCCAAGCGAGATTTCCAACAGGCCATCCGACGGATTCGTCAGCACCTTGGCTTCCACCACGGGCGGGGTTTTCTGAAGGGCCGCATCCACGTCGCCCACCCCTTGCATCAGCGCAAGATCCTTGTATTTCCGCAGGTCCTGCACGATGGTGATGTTCCTGTCCTTCAGCGCCGTTAACTCGTTGGCGGTCTGGTGCAACTGGTCGGTCAGCTCGACCGCTTTCTTGAACGCGTCCTCGCGCTGTTTGCGGGCGTCGGCGAGGTCCTTCCGCAACTGGTCGCGCTCGGTGGTCACCGAGGCGGCGCTATTCTGCGTGGCCGTCATCGCTGCCACGGCCTTGCGCTCGCGCTCCTGCACGTCGCCGAGCGACTTCTTTTGCTCGGCAACGTCGCGGCGGAGGCTCTCGGCCTCGGTCTTCAGGGCGGCGGCCATGTCGCGGGCCGCCTTGCGCTCGGAGTCGCGCTCGGCCACGAGCCGGTCGAACTGGCCCTGGAGCTCCTTCTTGGAGTCCTGTTCCTTTTTCAACTGGGCCTGAAGCCCATTCTCGGGATTCATCACCCGTTCGCGCCAATTGGTGTGCGTGGCATAGACCGCCAGCGCGAAGCTCATGAAGACGAGACTGAAAAGCGCAATCAAGGCGGTGAGGATCTTGCCGACCAGATTCATGGAACGACCTTTCCCGGTGCCATGAGAAGAGCACGGACACTTGCCGCGTGAGCCCACCCGACATTACTGTCCTCCTAGTATAACTTCGCCCAATTCCCCGTGTCAACCAAGTGCCGTAATCCGGCGGCTCTACGCAGTTTCGGAAAAGCAGACAACACTCGAGTCAACTTGCCAACCGGCAGCCGGATTCGATCCTAACTCCTTGGCACACAACAACTAGGATGCGCCGGAGGCGAACTGCGTCAGCCGCCGCCCGCGAACGGGGGAGGGGTTAGGCGAAAATAAGAAAATGGGATGTTTTTCCCTGGCAGACGGATTTGGCGGCTCGCACGGTTGTGCAAGCGGCTGGCTTGTCTCTGACAGCACTGGGGCAAGCTAGCAGCTTGCGCTACGACCGGCGCCTTGCCAGGCCGATCCCGGCCAGCACGAGGCACGCCGCCAGGCATCCGCCGGCAAACCAATCCCCGTATTCGAGGTACCAACTCGGGCGGTTTTCCGCGGCCACGGTGGCTAGGATGGTTCCGGTTTGCCGGCGCGGGCCTTGCTCCAGGATCCGCCCGTCGGAGTCGATCCAGGCCGAGAACCCGGTGTTGGCCGCAATCAGAAGCGGCTTGCGGCACTCGACGGCTCGGAAGATGCCGCACACCAGGTGCATATCCAACTCGCTGGAGCCCCAAAACCAGCCGTCGTTGGTGAGATTGACCAGAATGTCGGGCTCTTGGCCCTGCTCGGCCAGTTCGCGGACCTGCCGGCGAATGACGTGGGGCAGGACGGTCTCATAGCAGATGTTGGGAGCGATCCGCAGGCCGGCCACTGGAAACGACACCGGACTATCGCCGGCCGAGAGGCTAGTCGGCAAAGGGGTGAACCGCTGGAGCCAGGGGAACCCTTCGGCAAATGGCACGTATTCGCCGAAGAGCACGCGGTGCATCTTGTCGTAGCGGCCGAGGAGATCTCCGGTTCGGGTCACCAGCGCGGCGGAGTTGAAGAATCGAGCCCCCTCGGCCGAGAACGCCTGGGCATCGAGCCCCACCAGCAGCGCGGCGTTCAAGTGCCGAGCCAGGGCGGCCATCGTGTTGCGGCTTCGGACTGCCGCATAGCGAAGGGCCCTTCGGAAGTCGGCTTGCGAGTAGTTGCGCAGCTCGGGCGACTCCGCGCGCCATGCCTCCGGCATCGTGGCCTGGTCATCGAACACGACGAGCGTTTCGCGGAACATGGTCTCGGGCCAGACGATCAGGTCGAGCGGTCCGTACTGCGCGGCTGCCTTGCGCGACAAATCGAGATAGTGCTCCTGGATGTAGTCGCGCATGGAAGGATCGTTCTTCAGCTCGATGTCGATCGAGCCTTGAATCAGGGCGATCCTTGCGGTCGGTTGCGGCGACGATGGTGAAGACTGCGCGTAGCCATAAGCCAGCACGGCGGCGAGAACCGCGGCCGCTGGGAGAACTGGCCAGGCCGTGGCACGCCGCCCGTCGCAGGGCACGATCCGCGCCAGGCACGCCGCCACGAACATCACCACGAAACTCACACCGTAGCCCCCGGCCAGATCGCTGACTTGGATCAGCTCGATCCAGCGATACTGCGTGTGGCCCAGGCTGGCCATGGTGAACCCGGTGAGCAAGTGGGCCCGAGCGAGCTCCAGGCCGGTCCAGACAACCGGCGCGGCAACGATCACGGAGAGCCGCAGCCGATGTACGGCGACCCGGGTCAATGCGATAAACACGGGCAAATAGAACGCGAGGTAGCCGGACAGCGCGACCCAGCCGATGCTAGTGGCCCAGTGCGGCAGGCGCAGCCAGTGGATGGCGGCCATCCAAAACAGGAATCCGACCAGCCACAGGATTACGTAGGGACGGCGGCCCGGTAGCTCCTCGCGGCGGACCAACAGCAGCCACCCGATCGGAGCAATCCAGCCCAGCGGCCAAAGGTCCAGCGGCGGCAAGGCGGCCCAAAGCACGGCCGCACTGACGAGGGCCAGAGCAAACGTCGAACGGGGCTGGTGGTAAGAGATGAAAGATGAAAGATGAAAGATGAAAGATGAAAGATTGTCGGCAGCGGTTCTTATCCTTCCATCCTTCATCCTTCATCTTTCATCCTCAGTTGCAGAAACCGCTTCAAGAGCACCGGGCCGACCTCCGTCAAGAAACTCTCGGGATGGAACTGCACGCCATAGAGCGGATACTGCCTGTGGCGGATGCCCATAATGACCCGGGGGATGTCGGGCGAGGCGCTCCAGGCACACACCTCGAACGCATCGCTGAGGGTGTCGGGGCGAATCACGAGGCTATGGTAACGGGTGGCCTGAAAGGGACTTTCCAAACCCTCGAAGAGCCCGCGGCCATCATGAAAGATCTGGTCGACCTTCCCGTGCATGATTCGATCGGCCCGCACGATCGTGCCCCCAAATGCCTGCCCAATCGCCTGATGGCCGAGGCATACCCCCAAGAGTGGAACCCGGCCGGCGAACCGCTTCACACAGCCCATGGAGATCCCCGCCTCGTCGGGGGTACATGGGCCTGGCGAAATGATAATGTGGGTAGGTCGCCGCTGGTCGATCTCGTCCAACGTGATCTGATCGTTGCGGTGTACTTCGAGGTCCAAGGAGGGATCGATCTCCCCAAGGCGCTGAACCAGGTTGTAGGTAAACGAATCGTAGTTGTCGATCAAAAGGATCATGATCGGAAGGCCCTCGCACCTGGAGCACCCAGCCCAGTTTATCCGTTTCCAGCGGCGGGGAGAAGCCGAACAACGGAAGAGGGGAGAAGGGAGAGGGGGAGAGGGAAGAGGGACCGTTTGGCCGGATATTGTGGGGCCGTAGCCGAATTCGCCAGAATTCGGGAGACGGCAAGCACTTACCCCGAATTCTGGCGAATTCGGCTACGCGCACACTGCGCCGCATTGCACCCGGTCCCCGAATAATCCGGGTTAGGCGCCGGCAGGGCGTCGTCGGGACACGACCTTCTGGAATCGCTCGCCCGGCGTGACCATCGAGGTGATCCGCAAGCCGAACTTGTCGCCCACCTTCACGGCCTCGCCCACGGCGACCGGGTGGCCCCCAATGTTCAGCTCCAACATTTCTTCGCACGATTTGTCGAATTGCAAAATCGAACCCGGGCCGAACTCCACAACCCGGCCCAGCGTCTGCCGCTTCTGGGCCAGCGTGACGACCACGGGAATCGGGATCCGCAGGAGGCTCTGCGAATAGGCCGGAAGATCCTTCGGGGTGAGACGAGCCATAGGGTTCTTGTTGTGGGGCACGTTTCCAACGTGTCCTTGGATTGCGGACACGTTGAAAACGTGCCCCACGTTAGGGCATTCGATTGTGGGGTGCCTTCGCCGCAACACGCATCGGCGAGCGCGTGCTGAATCTCATATCGGGCGGCACGGCCATTAGACTTCGCCTAAACTGCGCACATTTCGGTGCAAACGGTATAGGCGGTCTGCCGATATACCGTTAAGCGCAGATGCCGCGTAACGTCCCGGATGCGAGGAGTCCTTGTGATGCAGGTGAAAGTGTACTGTCCCAAGATGGTGGAGATCCCAACCGAGTACCTGCCGGCGTTGGCGAAGCGGGCTGCCGAGAGCTTGGGCGACCGTGCCGCCGAGGTGACTGCCACCCGGGGACACCTCGTGCGCCAGGCCATCCAAGACGGCCTGCTCCGGGAGCTGGACGAGCTACTCTGCGAAGACGGGACCGTGGACGTGGTGTGCGATCCGTCGACGGAAATCCCTCTGGAGCTCGACAACCGGACGTTAAGCCTCGCCGAGTTGCTGGAAGTGCTCCACCGCAAGCGCCCGTGGACGGAAACTACCCGCTCTTCCGAGGCCGCTTGAGTCAGCAGGAGCATTGCCGTGACGGCGTACCCAAGACCGGCGGAGAGGGAGCAGATTGTGGTGCGGTTAAACTCCGCCGCAAAGGCCGCGGCCTCGGCGCGGCCGGCGCCGGAGCGTCCCCGGGCTTGCATCCCGGAGGTCGACCAGGGCGCGTGCTTCGAGTTTTCCGAGTCGCGGCGCACGGGGAACATCGAGGTCACGCTGAAATCGCCTGCCGCGCGTAAAGTCGCCGCGGAAGAGAGCCCGCGCACATCCTCCCCGCCCCTAAAGGCCGCCCCGAGCGCGCTGGACGCCCGACCTAAACCGCACGCCGGAATGCCCGTGCCCACGGGCGACTTCTGCGAGGACCTGCAATCGCTCGACGCCGAGGCCCCTGCGGCGCCGCAAAGCGGGATGATGGAAAATCTGATGGCGCAAGGAAGCGTGGATCCGGCTTCCGAATCGACGCGCCGCGGTTCTGGGACGCCGGTGTTTCGCGTCGGCGTGGACGTGCGACTGGCGCGAATCATCGACGCCTGGCCTCGGCTTTCCCCGAGGACTCGCGCGGCCATAACCGCCGTGCTCGACGACGCCGATCCCGCCGAGGGCCCAACCGCCGCGGTAAGTCAGATTGCCCATCGATCGCTGACGGTGCGCGCGACGCGCCGAGCCGAGGGCCAGGCCAAAAACCCCGGCGCCGCGGGCAGACGCCGCTCGCGGAAGCCTGCCGAAGAAGGGGACAGGGGTTAGCAATCGAGGGCGGCTCGGATTCCGATTCTAACCCCTGGCCCCTAACCCCTATCCCCTCCTCCCCGGTTCAGCATCGCTGCCGAACGACAATCAGGCCGGCAAGAATCCAGATGGCCAGGAAGGCCAAAGCGAGCGTGTAGCGGATCCAATCGACAGGTGTCATGCGACTCCGTATTTCGAATTTAGCGGAAAAGGGCGACTCGCCGCACCCTGGGCGGTAACCCGACCGGGAGTCTCATCGACTGCGCCGCCCGAGCGTCTGAAAGCTCAGTCGTGAGCCGGCCGCCATAGGCCCGACCGCGCCAACGTGTCCAGGCTGTAAAGCGACCTCGATTGCCGCAACTGGCAAGAATCGACCGTGCTACTCGCGATGCGACGTCGCCCGCTGGCTCGCACGCGACTCTAGGATCCGCATCTCCAGGTCCGCAGCCGCCTTACGGCCCCAACGCTCGAGGTGGGCAATCCATTCCAGGGCCTTCTTGTCGTGCAAGGCGAAGTCGTCGATCGCGTGTTCGCGGGTCCGTTGCGACATCTGCCGCATGGTAGCTGCGATGTCGAGCAGCCGCAGCGCGAAAAGATCCAGCATCGTCGGGTCGTAGGGATTGAGAGTCATCGGGTCTCGAAAGCTCCAGGACAGACGACTGGGGAGGAAGGCCGCAGTTTGCATCGTAAACCAAGACCGGAGGGCGCGTCGAGTAAGTTTGAACAAGAATCCACTCGAATCGCTGCACATAACCCCGCATTGGAAATGCAATAAAGTGCATTATTTTGTACAAAATGTCGTTGCAATGGTGTGCTTTCTCTGCTATTCTGATCGCCGTGCGGCGGATCCGGCCCCGCGCCGTCGTCGCCGGGCGCTGAACGTCCTCCGCGACGACGATCCTGGTTTACTGGCATTTTTTCACGGCGTTTCTTCGTTTCATGGGGGAATGCCTGGCTTGTGTTGCGCGCAGACACTGCGATGGGAGGGTTGCCAGGGCCGGAATCGCGGTGAATCGACGCGATTCGTGGGGATCGGTTTTGGACATAAAGATTTGGACATAAAGATTTCGGAGGTAGCAGGCTATGATTGCTCCCACAACCGTCATCCAGATCCGTCAATTGCTCAACGAGGGGGCGATGTCGCAACGGGCCATTGCCTATCGCACGGGGGTTAGCCGGGGAACCGTGCAGGCCATTGCCAGCGGCGGGCGGGTGGAGCAGCCGGATCGACACCCCGCCGACCTCTACGATGCCCTCACGCCCTCAGGGCGGCCGCGACGCTGCCCCACCTGCGGCGGGCTTGTTCAGATGCCTTGCCTGCTCTGCCACGTGCGGAGAATGCGGGAGGACCGGTGAGTCAGTCGGAGACGTGGGCATTGAGCAGGAGCGATTCCAGCCCGCCCTCCCCCATCCGGGCGCGATCGGCAAAACGGACATGCGCGAGCAAGTCGTCGAGGAGCTCCTGCATGCAGGTGACTCCGCCCACCACCGACGGGACGAGATCCTGCGGCTCGTCGTCCAGTCGGCTTTGGAGATCGGCCACCCGGCCGGCCAGCTCGCGTGCGGTGCGCTCCAGGCGCCATTTGGAGTCGGTGGACCGGCCGTCATCGGCGAAGCTCACCGAGCCGACCAATCCCTTGCTGACCAGCAGGTTTTGGAACCAGCGGAGGAGCGTACAACGGCTGATCGTGCCCGTGGGCTGGCCTTCCTCGACGATCACCACGCGGCGAATCGCCACGCGGCAAAGAAACTCGTAAATCGTGCGGATCGGCGTCTCGGGAGGGTAGCAGATCACGTTCGGCTTCATGGCCTCGCGGATCGGCCGGTTCCAGAAATCGGGCGTGACCAGGGCGGCCATCAAATCCTTTTCGGAAAGGATGCCGCTGAGCCGGCCTTGCGCATCGACGACCGGAGTGGAGTTGAGCCGGGAGTGGAGAAAGAACTCGGCCGCCTGGCCCACGGTGTCGGTTTCGCGCAGGCCGACGACGACGGGGGTCATGACTTCGCGGGCCGTAATGCCCCGGAACAGGCTGCCATACTGGCCGGCGTCCTCGAGCTCGCGTTCCCCGGCGTCGCTGAGCGACTCGAAGCGCACCACCCGATCGCGCCCCGACCGCTTGGCGCACAAGAGCGCCTGATCGGCCTCGTCGACAAGCTGTTCGCAGGTCTGGGTATCGTCGTGGATCTGGGCGACGCCGAAGCTGCAAGTGATTCGCGTTTTCCCGCCGGGGATGGGGAACTCCATGGAGGCCAAGTGCTTGCGGGTCCGCTCGGCCCACAGGGCGGCATCCTGCTCCTTGGTCTCCGGGAGCATGAAGCAGAATTCCTCCCCCCCGCAGCGGCACACACAATCGCTTTTCCGGCTGCTCCGGGCGAGTTCTTGGGCGATGCTCTTAAGAACGGCGTCGCCGGCCAAATGGCCGTGGGAGTCGTTGATTCGTTTGAAGAAGTCGATGTCGACCATCACGCACGATAGCGGAAGGCGGAACCGTTTGGCCCGCGCCCATTCGCGTGCGAGACTCTCAAAGAAGGTGCGGCGCGTGAGGAGGCCGGTGAGGGGATCGCTGTGGGCAAGTTGGCGCAGGCGCCGCTCCAACTGGAGCACGCGATCGCCGGCCCGCATCCTCGCCAGAAGCTCCTCCCGGCTCAGAGGCTTGGTCAGGAAGTCGTCGGCGCCGACTTCCAGCCCGGCGATCGTCGCGTCGGCGGTTCTCTTGGCTGTAAGGAAGAGGATGTAGACGTAGTGCGGCAGATCGAGGTCGCGTACGCGGCGGCACAGCTCCAGTCCGCTCAAGCCCGGCATGATCCAGTCGGTGATCAGGAAATCGGGGCATTCTACCTCGATCGCCTTAAGCGCCTGCTCCCCGTCGCCCGCCTGGCGCACGCAGTACCCGGCGTTTTCCATCCAGCGGGAAAAGAGCCGCAGCACGGTCGGGTCGTCGTCCACCAGCAGCACCTTGTTGCTCGCCGCTGGGATGTTCTCCGTAGATGACGCGACGTTTTCCGAAGATGTGGTCACGAGGAATTCGATCCGATAGGGGCGCGACAGCGAAGCTGGTTTTTGAACCCTAGCTTTCGGCGAGGGGAAAGTCGAGCGGCTTCCTCCCGCGACGACTCCGACGCACCGCCGGCGCCGCCGGCACGGCCCGAAGGCTCGCTACAATCGGCGAATGCCTCACGAGCGGTCGCGGAGCATTGACATCGTGGAAAGGGAACGCTAATGGTGTTGTAATTAGGAACAGCCGGCCGATGGCTCAAGTCTCCCTACGGGACACCGAGCCGCGGTCCGGTTTTCCCACCAAACGGAGACCGATCCATGATGCACCAATCCGCGCGTTCGATCCCACAACGGCGAATCCTCCACCGGCCTTCGTTCGCTGCCATGTCCTGTGCAGCCGTTGCTCTGGGCCTCTTGGCAGGGATCCTGGGTGGGGCCGGGGTTGGGTTGGCGGGTGAAGCCGGTCCGGCCTGTGTGCTGGAAACGCGGTATTTCCGCTGCGAAATCGCCGACGACGGCGGGAACCTGCATTTCGTCGACAAACAGAGCGGCAAGGACTACGCGGCCGCCGCCGCCCAATCGCGATTCGCCCGCGTGCGCAAGGCGGGCCGGGAGCACCCTGCGTCGGCGGTCCGCGCTTCCGCCGGACGGTTGAGCGTGACGTTCGGCGACTCCGGCGTCCGGGCCGTCTTGCAGGCCACGACGCACGAGCACTACCTGGTGCTCGAAGTGGTCGGCGTGGAGGGCGACGGCGTGGAGGAGCTCGTTTTCGTTGACGTGCCGCTCTCGCTCCGGGGGGCCCTCGACGAGCCGTTTGCGGCATGCGCGCTGGCGTTGAATTTGAAGACGAACGTCGCGGAGCTGCCTCGCGTAGGGAGTCGCCTCCGCGCCATGTGCTACCCGCGCTTCGGCATGGTGGGGGCCCAGGTAGCGCTGGTCGCCTGTCCGCAGGCCGTGTTTCGCGAAACGCTCCAGGACGCGGTCCTCGAAGCGCCGGAGCTGCCGCACTCGCCGCTGGGTGGGCCCTGGGCCCTGGGACAACGAATGAACCAGGGCTCGTACCTGTTCAACTTCGACGGGATCACGGAGAAAAACGCCCCGGACTGGATCAAACTCGTGCTGAGCCTGGGCATGGACCAGATCGACTTCCACGGCGGCCACTCGTTCCGCTTCGGCGATTGCCGGCCCAACCCATCGCTGTATCCCCAGGGATATGCGGACCTGAAAAAGGCGATCGACAAGCTGCACGACGCGGGCATCGCGGCCGGGTTGCACACCTACGCGTTCTTCATCGCCAAGGACTGCCCTTGGGTCACGCCCGTGCCCGACCCGCGATTGGCGAGTGATGCCGTGTTCCTTCTAGCCGAGGACCTTCCGCCCCAGGCCAACACGGTCCGCGTGGCGGAGTCGACCGAAAAAATGTCGGCCATCACGGGTTTCTTCGTGCGCAACAGCGTCACGCTGCGGATCGACAACGAGCTGATCACCTATACGGGCGCGAGCAAACAATCGCCGTTCGGGTTCACGGGCTGCCAGCGGGGGGCGTGCGGCACCAAGGTCGCGGCCCACGCCAAGGGGGCCAAAGTGCATCATCTTAAAGAGTGCTTCGGCCTGTTCGTGCCCGATCCCGATTCGACGCTCTTCACCGAAGTCGCGGCCAAGACCGCCGAGACCTTCAACGCCTGCGGCTTCGACATGATCTACTTCGACGCCCTGGACGGCGAGGACATCCTCGGCGGCGGAGAAAACGCCTGGCACTATGGGTCGATGTTCGTCTTCGAGGTCTTCAAGCGGCTCAAGAAGCCGGTCCTCATGGAGATGAGCACGTTCCACCATCATCTTTGGTTCGTGCGCTCGCGCTATTGCGCGTGGGATCATCCGACCCGCAGCCATAAGAAGTTTATCGACATGCACTGCGCCGACAACGAGAACAACCGGCGGATGCTCATGCCGGGCGAGCTGGGCTGGTGGGCCCTGAAAAGCTGGTCGGGCCCGCAGGGCGAGCCGACGTTCTCCGACGACATCGAATACCTCATGGCCAAGGCGCTCGCGACCGACACCGGATTCGCCCTGATGGGCATCGATCCGCGCACCGCAACCAGCGTTCCGGCCTTGCCGGGCCTGGCGGCCATCGTCAAACGCTACGAGGATTTGCGGCACTCGGGCAAGGTGCCCGAGCCGATCAAGGCCCAGTTGCGCGTACCCGGCGCGGAGTTCACGCTTGTCGGCGGCCTGCCGGGCACTTGGCAATTCGTGCCCGTCGATTATGCCAAGCATCGCGTGGAGGACGCCGCCGGGCCTTCGAACACGTGGCGCTCGGTCAACAAGTTCGATCCCCAGCCGCTGCGCCTGCGGATCGAGGCCCTGATGGGCGCCGCCGGCTACGATTCGGCGGGCAGCGTCACCGTGATCGAATTCCAGTCGCCCAACGAGTTTCCCGATCGCGCGAGCCAGTCGGGTGTGAGTGCCGAGATCAAGCCGTCCCAGGATCTCGTCAAGACGGGCAAGACGAGCGGATTCTTCACCGCCACAAGCACGCACACCACGCCTACCGCGGCCTGGACGAAAGTCGAGAAGCGTTTCTCGCCGCCGCTGAACCTAAGCGCACAGCAGGCCCTCGGTCTCTGGATCCACGGCGACGGGCAGGGCCAGATGCTCAACGTCCAACTGCGTTCGCCATCGCATGTCGTGGCCGGAATCGGCGACCATTACATCCCCGTCGATTTCACGGGTTGGCGTTACTTCGAGTTGATTGAGCCCGAAGGCGCGCGCCACGCCCAGTACCAATGGCCCTACGGCGACATCTACTCGATCTACCGTGAATCGGTCAGTTTCGCACACGTTGAAAGCCTGTCGCTGTGGTACAACAACTTGAGCCCCGGCAAGAAGGCGACGTGTTATCTCAGCCCGATCAAGGCCGTGCCGCTGATGCCGACGAAGCTCATCCGGCCCTCGATCGCGGTCGGCGGCACGACGCTGACCCTGCCGGTGGAGATCGAAAGCGGCCAGTATCTGGAGCTTCAGGGCCCGACCGACTGCAAGCTCCACGGCCCGCAAGGACAGATGCTCCGCGACGTGAAGCCGGAAGGGCAAGTGCCGATTCTCGCGTCGGGGGCCAACGAAGTGCGATTCCAGTGTGGCTCACCGCCTGGCCTTCGCGCCCGGGCGTATGTGACGGTGATTACGCAGGGCAAGCCGCTGGAAAGTGTGCAGTAGGGGGCAGTACACAGGACG
The DNA here is from genome assembly GCA_964438165.1 of uncultured Planctomycetaceae bacterium. GTDB lineage: Bacteria > Planctomycetota > Planctomycetia > Pirellulales > Thermoguttaceae > CALFBP01. The sequence continues at coordinate 12,766 of CAYTJV010000100.1, forward strand.
CGCTGGGCAGTAGGCAGCGGGGGACTCACTTTCGATCTGCCCAACCCAAACCTAGGCGGTCTTTCGCGGTCTGATCTTCTCCGAGTCCAAGTATAGGGTATCCGGGCAGATATCTTGTTCGTGCGGCCAAACCACCGTTCCCCCTTCGGCCCGAACCCGACGGAAATAGGCGTCGTCCTTCAGTTCCCTGAAGACACCGAATTCTAGCAGCGGGCGGCAATCGTAAATGCCCACCTCGCCATTCGAGAAGGCGATCTCCAGCCGGTAGTCGGCCAAAGGCATCGCAGAATTCACCCTTGGGTTCATCGCCTACCTCAGCGGCTCGATCTTGTAAGGCTGCTGGCCGTTGACGGCCAAGTCCCAATCCGCCATGAGCTCGTCCTTGTGAATCTCAATCCAAGCGAGGACCAATCTCATCTTTGCCGGCGGCAACCGGCCCTCTAATGCCTCTCCGTCCGAGATCGAAACCACCGCCTCGTCGCCCTGATACTTCACATGAATGTGCGGTTTCTTGTGCTGCTTGTTGTCGATGAAATACAAGGAGACGATGATTCCATAAAACATGGATATGGTCGGCATGTTCTCTTCCCTCTCAACCGGTTCCAGGTACAGCTCGATTGCCTCTCGGATGTTGGCAAGTGCTTCCTCACGCGTGTCCCCCTCGCTGATACACCCTGGAAGTGCGGGGACAGTTGCAGTGTATCCGCCTTCGTCACTCGGCTCAATCACGGCATAGAGCTTCACGGCCGACCTCGCGCCCAGTACCACGGATGTTTCGGCACGTGCCACTTGACATTCTACCTGGGCGACTGCCTCCGATCAATTGGCGGAACGTTGTCTCGTTTCAAACGAACTTCGTCACCCCGGGCACGGGGAGCGGGTAGTTGCCGTGGGCGTCGGGTTTGGTGGGCGGGTCGGCGTCGAAGGCGAGGGACTTGGGGGCGACGACGTGGTTCGACTTCATCGCCTGCTCCCAGGCGATCACCTCGCCGGTGTAGCAGGCCCAGGTCGTCATGATCGCCATCAGCGAGCTGCGGGCCATGTAGAGGCCGTTGTTGATCGGCTTGCCGCTGCGGATCGCGGAGAACATCGCTACGTGCTCCAGGTCGAAGCGGTTGCACGGAGGGCCGGTGTAGCGCCACGGCTTCTCGCCCTCGATGCGATTGGCCAACAGGTCGCAGCGGCCCTTGGTGCCGAAGAAGCGGTCGGAGATGTCCGAAATGCAGCCGTCCTGCTGGCGGCAGTAGGCGAACATCCGCGTGCCGTTGGCGTACTCGAACACCGCGGCGTGATGGTCCCAGACGTCGCCGAATTGGGGTCCGACGCGGGTCTGCCGCCCGCCCGTGCCCCAGCAGCGCAGCGGCGGCTCGTCGCGCAGGGCCCAGGCCCCTTTGTCGAGTTCGTTAACCAGGTTCACGCCCGGCAGATCGGCCGAAAGCCAGAAGAAATTGAACCAGTCCTGGATCTGGTACTGCATTTCGGTCCAGCCCGGCTGGCGCGGGCGGCAGCGGAGTCCGCCGGTGTTGCACATCTCCTGGATGGCCACAATCTCGCCGATGGCCCCGTCGTGGACTCGCTTCATCGTCTCCTGCACGCCCGTGTCGTAACGCCATGCCAGCCCGGAGACGATGCTCAAGTTCTTCTTTTTGGCCTCCTCGCAGGCCGCCGCCACCGTACGCACGCCGGGGGCGTCGACGGCGTGGATCTTCTCGCAGAAGACGTGCTTGCCGGCCTCGACGCAGGCCTTCAGATACAGCGGATGGAAGAAGGTGGGCAGGGCCAACAGGACCACGTCGACGCCGCTCTCCAGGACCCGCTTGTAGGCGTCGAAGCCCGTGAAGCAGCGCTCGTCGCTCACCTCGACCTGGGCGCCTTTTTCGGCGCGGATGTTCTTCCGGCTGGCGGCGATGTTGTCCGGCACCAAGTCACCCAGCGCCCAGAGCTTGGCGTTCTTGTCGGCGTTCAGGGCGTTGACCGCGGCGCCGGCGCCCCGCGGGCCGCAGCCAATCAATCCGACCTTGAGCACGTCGCTCCCCGCGGCATGGGCGCCCTGGGCCACGGCCAGCGTGCCGGCAACGGCCGCCCCCACGCCGGCGGTCGATTGCTTGAGGAATTCACGGCGCGACGAGTGCGTTTGTGGGGGGGAAGAGGTCATGATGCTGCAACTTCCTGGGGTTGAGGGAAGACGTCGATTCCAATTTCGAGCGAAGGGGTCGGGAGTCGTTTTCCATGTCGGCGGGAGCGGTTTTCTCCCATCGATGGATCTCATCGCCAACATGGAAAACGACTCCCGACCCCCTTGCGTGGCCCCCTCTTTGGTCTTATGCCTCGCCGCACGGCATCCGGCCATCATCATAACCAGCGAAGCCGGGGGTGCCAACCGGATTTCGCCGAGATGACGGCCTTGTGCCGGGGATGGTTACGCTTGGAATGCCCCGGCCTTGTGCCGGGGATGGTTACGTTTGGAATGCCCCGGCCTTGTGCCGGGGATGGTTACGTTTGCCGCTACACAGCGTCCGTCGCTCAAGAGGCTGGATGCCACCGGCTTGCCCGGTGGAGGTTCATGCTCCTCACTACGAATCGGCGTCGCTTGCGAACAAAGAGCGTAACGATCCACGGGACAAGCCCGTGGCATTCGGCAAGTCTTAGCCGGCAAGCCTTTGCCGCAATTCGGCTAGGCACGCGTTCTTGGGGACCCGCCACTGGCGCAGCGTGTCGCGGTCGCGGATGGTCACCGTGCCGTCGGCGAGGGTCTGGCCATCGACAGTGATGCAGAACGGGGTGCCGATCTCGTCCTGACGACGGTAGCGCCGGCCGACCGCGCCCTTCTCGTCGTAGAAGACGTTGAAATGAGGCTTCAGCGCGGCGTAGATTTCGCGGGCGATCTCGGGCATGCCGTCTTTCTTGACCAACGGAAAGACCGCGGCCTTGATCGGCGCCAGGCGGGGATGGAACTTCATAAACACCCGCGCGGTTGGCACGCCGTGCTCGTCCGGAGCCGTATCCTCGGAGTACGCTTCGCAGAGGAAGGCCAAGGTCGCCCGGTCGGCGCCGGCCGAAGGCTCGATCACGTGCGGCAGGTAGCGCTCTTTCGTTTGGTCGTCGAAGTACTTCAGGTCCTTGCCGCTGCCGCGGTATTTGGGCTTGCCGTCGGCGTCCAGCTCGACCACCAGGTCGTTTCCCTGACGCACGAGCTTGCCTTCCATGTGGCTCCGCAGATCGAAGTCGCCGCGGTGGGCGATCCCCTCCAGCTCGCCGAACTCGCCCGGCGGAAGGAACGGGAAGGCATATTCAATATCGGCCGTACCGCAGGAGTAATGGCTCAGCTCCTCGGGCGCGTGGTCGCGCAGGCGGAGCCGGTCGCCGGCCAGCCCCAGCTCCAGGTACCAGCGGTAGCGCCGATCGCGCCAGTACTGGTACCACGCCCGCGACGTGCTGGGATGGCAGAAGAACTCGATCTCCATCTGCTCGAACTCGCGCGAACGGAAAGTGAAGTTCCGCGGGGTGATCTCGTTGCGGAAGCTCTTGCCGACCTGGCCGATGCCAAAGGGGATCCGCACCCGGGTGCTGTCGAGCACGTTCTTGAAATTGACGAAGATCCCCTGGGCCGTCTCGGGGCGGAGGAATGCCTTGCTGTTTTCGTCGCGCAGGGCGCCGCAGTACGTCTCGAACATCAGGTTGAATTCGCGAGGCTCGGTGAGCGTTTCAAGCTTCGTTGCGTGAGGCCCGAGGACCTTGGAGAAGTCCCGAGGATCGATGGAGGAGAGCGGGCAGAGCTTATCGTCCGGGGCGTCCCCAAACAGCCGGTATTGGACCTTCTCTTTGCGGTGCTTGTCGAAGAAGCTTCTGGCGCGTTTCTCCGCGTCGTCGAGCCCCTCTTGCCCCTGCGACTCCGTGCAGACGAAAACGAACCCGAGATCGTCGTAGGGAACCCACTCGCCCGACTGAGGATCCTTGACCCGCATTTCCATGCGGCGGCCGTAGACCTGGTCGAAGCGATAACGCTTTCCCGTCTCGCGGCAATCGACCATACCGTCGTGGCACAGGTCGTACTGGCCCGAGCCCTTCCAACACCTGGGGGGCATGTTCATCCTGCCTGCCCGCCCCGACCTAGCGTAGGTC
>CAYTJV010000101.1:0-16668 GCA_964438165.1 uncultured Planctomycetaceae bacterium
GACGACGTGCTACGGGCCGCCCTGCGCGCGCTCGCGCTGCGCCACGAGGAGTTGGTTGCCATCCAGGCAGGTTTTGACGATGCGGAGGCCGGCCACCTGAGCCCGTTCGAGGATGTCGACGCGGACATGCGCCGATGGTTCGGCTTCTCCAACGGGCGATGACCTACCTTGAAAATTCGGTCGGTATCGCCGAGATTTCAAGGTAGGATCGCTTCGATACCAGAGGACGTGGCTAAGCGGGTGCCGCCGGCTTCTCCTCCCCGGCAGGCTCAGGGAGCGGCTCCAGGCCCAGGGTCTTCTCGATTTGTTCGGCGAAGAGCGCCAGCCGGGCGACGAGGCGGGCGTAGAGCGTGAGCACGTTTTCCACGGCTGCCTGGCCGGCCTGGAAGACGGCGACTACGTCGTCGGGCGAAGCAGCTTGCTTGCCCGCATTACACGCTGGACAGGCAAGCAAGCTGCTTGCCCTACGACCAAGGAGTCCGAGCCAACGAGAATCGCTTTCCCACCGCGCCTGCTTGACAAGCGCCGCTCGATGCTCTCTTCTGGTCGTCGGGTGGGCGACATCCTCAGTGTCCATGATTGGCAAGTAACGCCTCAGCCAAAGGAGGACGACCATGAGCTGCCGGATGAGTCGACGCGGGCTGCTGAAGAGCGCCGCCGTGGGAGTGTCGAGTTGTTGGATCCTCCGCCACAGCCGCTCCGCCTGGAGCTACTGGGCGAACGAGAAACTGAACGTGGCCCTGGTGGGCGTGGGGAATCGCGGGCGGGGGTTTCTCTCCGCCATTCCCAGGGTCGGTGAGAACCTGGTCGCGGTGTGCGATGCGAACCGCAATCGCCTGGCGGAAGCGGCCGGCAAGGCGCCGAAGGCGCGCCAGCACCAGGACTTCCGCAAGATGCTCGACGAGATGGACCGCCAGATTGATGCCCTGATGGTGGCCACGCCCGAGCACACGCACGCGGTGATCGGCGCAAAGGCCATGAAGCGCGGCAAGCACGTGTATGTCGAGAAGCCCATTGCCCACGACGTGGCCGAGGCCCGGCAATTGCGCCAGATCGCCCGCCAGCACAAGGTCGCTTCGCAGATGGGCAACCAGGGGATGGCCACCGATTCGTTCCGCCGCACCTTGGAGCTGATCCAGGAAGGGGCCGTGGGAGAGATCCGCGAGGTCCATGTGTGGTACGTGTTCGGCGGCTCTGGCAGGATCCAGCGGCCGAAAGAGAGACCCCCGGTACCGGAGTTTCTCGATTGGGACCTGTTTCTCGGACCCGCCCCCGAGCGCCCATTCCATCCGAGCTACATCGGCGGCTGGGGCGGCTGGCGGGATTTCGCGACCGGCTGCCTGGGAGGGGGCGGATCGCATTCGATCAATCTGGCCTTCAAGGGCCTCAAGCTGGGAGAGCTGTGGGAAGGCGAAAAGCCGCAGGGGCGAATCCGCATCGAGACCGAGATCCCCGAGCCGTGCCCGGAGGGCTTTCCCCGCTGGCAAATCGTGCGATTCGACATCCCGGCGCGCGGGCCGCTGCCGCCGGTGCGGATCCATTGGTATAACGCCGCGGAACAGGAGCTTCGCTCGCAAGGAATCTGGCAGCGATTGGAAAAGATCGCCGGCCGCGACTTGGTGTGGAAAGACAATAGCTGGACGCCGCAATCGGGCACGCTGCTGGTGGGCAGCAAAGGCGTGGTCCACACCAATGCCCACAATTCGGTCTGCGCCCTGTTGCCCGCCAAGGACTTTCCCAATACGGGCGGCCCGCCACGCAAGCTGCCGCGCGCCCCGGCGCACGGGGAACACGGCGTGCCCGGCCACGAGCGGGAATGGATCCAGGCGTGCAAAGGCGGGCCCACGCCGTTTTCCTGCTTCGATCACTCCGGCCCGGCGATCGAGCTCTTGCTCCTGGGCAACGTGGCCAGCCTGGTCCGCCAGCCCCTGGAGTTCGACCCCGTGGCCATGAAGATCACCAATAACCCCGAGGCCGACAAGCTGCTGCGGCCCGAGCATCGCAAGGGCTGGTCAATGTGAGCAGACTCACGGCTTCTCCAACTCCACCGCGGCTATTTCGTAGATGCGCAGCTCGGGCACGGTGAAACGCACTGTGCCGCCCTGTTGGTCGAACGGCACGTTGCGGTCGGCGTCGCGGTCCGGGCTGGCCAGGGCCACGCGTTTGGCGCGCGAGCCCTTGGGCAATTCGAGCGATACCGGCACGTCGCGCATCGGGCCGTCGGAACGATAGTTCACCAGGTGGACCAGGCGCCGCCCCTGCTGCTCGGTCAATTCCATACACAGGCCGGCCAGCGAGTCGGCGGGGTCAGGAGACCCGCGCCGAGCGCGATCGCCCGGCCTCGCCTCGACCGACAGTGAGAATTCCTCCCCGCACGCGCGCCGGATGGCCTGCAACCAGTCGCCGTTTTCGGCGACGCGCACCACGGCCGAGGCCGGAAGATCGTCGAGGGCCGGTTTCTCGCGCGGCATCATCCATCGGTCGTGGGTGGCCAGCGGTCCGATGACGCACAGCCTGCCGCCCGAGGCAACGTACCGCCGGATGTGGGCAATTTGCTCGTCGCCCAACGCCACGCACCCGGCAAGCACCAAGGTCCGGTAGCGGCTCAGGTCGCCAAGCCGATGATCGTAGATGATCTGGAAAGAACCGCGGTTTTCGACCAACAGGTTCTCGGCGCGGGAGGTGAGCTGAGAGCACTTCGATCCGCCGAAGACCTGCGACGAAAAGCTCCGCAGCACGGCGGCGTCGGCCACCACCTGGGCGTCGCGCAGCAGGTCGCGCCGCTTGTGGAAGAAGCGGACGTAGGCCGCCAAAAGGGGAGAGGCCGCCTGCGTTTCCCCGGGCATGCTGACGATCTTGTCGTACTCGAACCAGCAGATGCAGCCCAGGCAGTCGAAGTTGAAGGCCATCGACTCGGCCATTTCCAGCGGGGTCAGCGTGTAGTCGAAGGTGATGTTCTGCATGGCCCGGCCGACCTTGTAGTTGCGGATCCGCGAGACGAGCTGCCCGTCGCGGTAGCCCACGCGCCCGCTTTCCACCCAATACGCCTCGCCCCCCTGCAAGAGCCGGCCGTGGTCGATCGGCGGATGAATCGCCCCGCCCACGCCGCCCGGATTGCACTCCATAAGGATGTCGGGTCGTAGCGAGCGGGCGTAACGGCCCATCGCCCAATACGACTCGGCCAGCGACCGGCAGCAGAAATCCTGCCACGCCCTTTGGAGCAAGGCCGGCGATCCGGCTGCCGGAGGTTTCGCCGCGCCGGGGTCGTCGATACCCATCGTCTTGAGCTGCTCGGGCGTGAAGGTGCCGCGCAGATACTCGCGGAACCGAGCCACGGAGTTGGCGTCGTGCCCGGGCCCCACGGCGTAATTGTCCAGGTGTACCAGGTCGGTGCGGATCTCTTCGATCGAGAATCGCACGAGCTTCTGGTAGAATGCCTGCGCCTCGGGATGGTTCCGGTTCCAATAATAGCGATAGGTGGCCGGGCCGTAGGTGACCGGCTTGCCGCTCGGGTCGAGCACAACCCAGTCTTTGGCTTTCGGGTTCTCCTTGAAGAAAGGCTCCCAGAGAAACGCTCCGCTGAAGTTGTACACGCCGACGCGGAGGCCCGCATCGCGGCAAAGCTTCGAGAATCGCACGGCGTCGGCCAGGCTCTCCCGTTCGGCCTCCATGCCCGCCCCTTTGTAGCAGTGCATCATCACGAAATTCACGCCCAGCGACTTGAGCTTGGCCACCATTTCGGGACTGTGCTCCCGCTGGTAGGCGGCGGTTTGCTCGGGCGTGGGCGTGTAGCCTTTGCCGTCGCGCCGCACGCGAAACACCAGCGGCTCCCAACTGCCGGCCATCACCATCCCGTCCCGCGCCAGCCACGCGGGCCGTTTTTCCGAAGGCAGCGTAAGCGGCTCGGCATAGGCCGTCGCCGCAAGAGCGAGCAGTGCGATCATTGGCAGTGTTCTTTGTAGGAACATGATGTAGATCTCCCGGAGAAAGTGGGCATCCTTGTAGCCGAATTCGCCAGAATTCGGGTTCGGCGGAATTCGGGCCGTTTGGAACGAGATTCCCGAAGTCTGGCGACTTCGGCTACAACGAACCCGGCACCTTTCACGCCTTCAAGTGTTTCTCAAACCACTCCCGGGCACGGCGCCACATCGGGTCGGACAAGACGTGGCCGGTGCCCGGCTCGATGAAGCAACTGAACTTGTCGGGAGCCCCGGCGCGCTCATAGGCCCGGGCAATCGTCTTGACGCCCTGGCGGACCTCCTCGATCGGGCTGCCGCCGTCGAACTCGCCGAGATTCAGGTGCAGGGCCCGCGGGGCGATCAGCCCGGCGATGTCCGGCGTGTCGCCGTACTGGAGCCAGCCGGGGATGAAATTCGGGAAGCAGTGCAGGATGTGCGTGCGGTGGATCGCGGCGTAGGTCGGCAGGCAGCAGTTGCCCACCAGGCAGATCAACCGCGGCTCCCATGGGCCCACCAGCCACGTGTGCGTCGAGCCCATCGAATGGCCGTAGCACCCGATGCGGTCTTTGCGCACTTCCGGCCGGGAGCAGAGGTAATCGACCGCCCGGCGCATGTCCAAGATGTTCTTCCACGCCATGCACTTGCCCGCCACCACGTAACGCAGGAACTCGAATCGCTCGAAGTTGCCGCCCTGAAGGTGCTTGCTCTGCCGTTGGCCGAAACAGAGGGCGTCGGGGCAGATGACCACGTATCCCAGCTTGGCCAGGGCCACGCCGGTATGGTGCATCGGGCTGCCCGCCAGCCCAGCCGGCTCGACCTTGCCCAAATGGTACGCCCCGTTGTGCTGATGCCACACGGCCACGGCCGGCGCCGGGTGATTGGCATGGACGCCGTCGGGCACGAGCACGAACGCCGGCACCCGATCGCCCGGCTCGACCTCGTAGCTGACCGACTCCAGCCGGTAACCGTCCTTCTGCTCGGTCTGGCGCACGATCGGCTTCAGGTCGCAAGGCTCAGGCCACGGCCCGCCCAGGCACTCCAGCAGCTTGGCGCGGAGATCGACTCCGGTCGGACGGCTCGCGGCGCCTTGCGCGCGGGGCGATTGCGGACCCGACGCGACCAAACCCGCCGTGGCCGCCGCCGACTGGGCCAGGAAGGCCCGCCTCGGGAACCCCTTTTCCATTGGGTGATCCATAGCACGCTCCTTTGCACAGGCCGAAGGCATTGTAGTGCAACGCGACGGTCCCCGACAACCGGGCGAGCCTTTGGAGTGCGGCGACTCGTCGCCGCTTTTTTTGGCCATGCGAGCGGCCGCGGCCCAAAAAAAAGAAAGCGGCGACGAGTCGCCGCACTCCAAAGGGGTTGTCGCCTCAGCGCGAATGAGTAGGATGTTGCTATGACGAAATCGTTCGCGGTCTTCAGCTTGACGGCGGCCACGGGGGTTTGGGCTTTGCTCTTGGCGGCGGCCCTGTTGGTGGCGGCGAACGCGGTGGTCGTGTTTCTGGTCGTCAGGCTGCCGGCCAACTATTTCTCCAATCCACCGGCTCGTCCCGCCCGAGGCGACCGGCACTGGCTCCTGCACTGGGCGATGGTGGCGGGCAAGAACTTGCTGGGCGGGCTGGTCGTCCTGATCGGCGTCGTGCTCTCTCTGCCCGGCCTGCCGGGGCCGGGCCTTGTGCTCATTCTGCTCGGCTTGATGCTGATCGACTTCCCGGGAAAACGCCGGCTGGTGCGGAACCTGGTGCGGCGCAAGAGGATTCTTCGCACGATCAATTGGCTGCGGGCCCGTTTCGGCAGGCCGCCCTTGGTGTTGCGCGAGCAGCCGTATGGTAGACTGTAGACAGCGTGCAAGCACGGCGCACCCTCTCGCGGAGCTTCCCGAATGGACGAAGATCGCGTTCGTCAGGAGAACCTGGAAAAGATCCTCCTTTCGCCCAGTTATCGCGTGGCGTACAAGGACGTGGATTTTCTTTCGCATCCGAAGATGCGGGCCGCGCGGATCGAGCTCGAGCTGCAAAAGCCGGAGTTGGTCTTCGAGCGGGAGGAGATCGATTCGACGATCGTAGTCTTCGGCAGCACGCGGATCCCGGATCCGGCGGTGGCCGCGAAACAACTGGAGGAGACGCGTGCCCGACTGGCCGAGACGCCCAACGATCCGCGCCGCCGCCGCGCGTTAGCCCGCCTGGAGCGCATCGCCGCCAAGAGCCACTACTACGAACTGGCCCGCCGCTTCGCCGCGCTGGTCTCGTCGGAAGGCCAGCAGTCGGGCCGACGTCACTACGTGATCGTTACCGGCGGAGGCCCGGGGATTATGGAAGCGGCCAACCGCGGGGCTTACGACGTTGGGGCGAAGTCGGTCGGATTGAACATCCGGCTGCCCATGGAGCAGCAGCCCAACCCCTTCATCACACCCGAGCTCTGCTTTCAGTTCCACTACTTCGCGATGCGGAAGTTCCACTTCCTGCTCCGCGCCAAGGCCCTGGTGATTTTTCCCGGCGGATACGGGACCCTCGACGAGCTGTTCGAGACCCTCACCCTGCGTCAAACGCGGCGCATGCAGGATATTCCGATCATCATCTTCGGCCGCGAATACTGGAAGAAGGCCATCAACTTCCAGTTCCTCGCTGAGGATGGCGCCATCGACGAGGCCGACCTCGACCTGTTCCGCTATGCGGAAACGCCCGAGGAAGCGTGGGACATGATCGTGCGGTTCCACGCCAAATAGGAAGTCTGCAACGAGTTTGCCGATTATTTCTAATAATCCGGCTCGCCGGAGCCGATTCTTCTCGACGTCGTAGGATGGCTCTCCAGAGCCGTCCGCTCGCGGGTTTGGAGACCCATCCTACTGCTCCCTTTCGATTGGGGGGTGCCGTGTCCTCGATGCAATCGGTTGCGCGATTTCGAATGGCGATAGCAGTTAGCTTCGCTCTAGCTTTCGCGGGGATTGTCGCCAATCCTACGATGGGCGACGAAACGTGCGATTCGTGCTCGGAGTGGAGTCTCTCGGGGCGCATTCAGGCGGGCTGCCATCGTCTGCTTGCGCGGGAGCCGTACCGGCCCTACGACGACCACTTCCCGCGATTCCATCCGGTTCCCGTAAGCCCTGTTTTCCCATCGCTTTACGAACCGGCTTCGGCCGCCGGCGCAACGGTTCGATCGGGTGAGCCCAGCCAGCGGAAGATAGGACCGGCCGTGTCGCCGCATCAACTGCCTGCGCCGTTTCCGGAACTCGTGCCCACGCCGCCAGCCAAGTCGGGCGGGGGCTCCACTCCGGCTCGCCCTGCGGTTCCGCGCGAGGCCTCTCGCAGAGCGGTCCACAGCGTCCGTTGGATCTTCCTGCCCGCGGCAACGCCTGCGCCGAAAGATGAATGGCATCTGGAGCGCGGCGGAGACGTGGCGTCCGAGGGTGGACGTCTGGTCCGTTGAACGTGGAAGTCTAGGAAGCTTATTCCGCCCAGGCCCCCACGCATCAAGGGCCCGAATCGGTGGAACCGATCTAGCAAGGGTGTCAACCCGCTCATGCGGCAGCGATGTTTCCGTGTCGCCATCAGGCCGACGCGGCAGTCAGGCAGCCCTGCAACCCGCTTCATTAGACTTCCCATGGCCGACCGACCCGCCCGTCCCATGTCGCGCCCGTGTTGGGCCCTATTGTGTCTGCTGGCTATCATCGGAGGATTCGGCGTTTGGTGTCAGCCGCTGGGCGGATCGGAGTCGCGCCAGTCGGCGGTGGTCCGGGCCGTGCAGAGCGTGCGGGCCTCGGTGGTGAATATCCGCGGGGAAAAGACGCTCTCGTCCCCGGGCACCGCGGTCGGGCAGATCGACGCGACCCGCCGCGTCAACGGCATGGGAACCGGCGTGGTGATCGACCCGCGCGGATACATCGTCACGAACCATCACGTGGTCGATGGCGTGCAGGAGGTCCAAGTCACGTTGGCCGATGGAAGCCGGCACACAGGAAAGCGCATCAAGCGCCATGCGGAGACCGACCTGGCGATCATCAAGATCGAGGCGGCCGAGAGCCTGCCGGTTATTAAGGTCGGGACGTCGTCGGACCTGATGCCCGGCGAATCGGTGATTGCCGTGGGCAATGCATTCGGCTACGAGCACACGGTCACGCAGGGCATTGTCAGTGCCCTGCACCGCTCCGTCCAAGTGAGCGATGCCCAGCACTACGACGACTTGATCCAGACCGACGCGAGCATCAACCCGGGCAATTCGGGCGGTCCGCTGTTGAACATCGACGGGGAAATGATCGGGATCAACGTGGCCGTGCGCGCGGGAGCGCAAGGCATCGGGTTTGCCATTCCGGTCGACAAGGTGATCGCGGTCGCCACGGAACTGATGGCCATGCAGGCGGGGGAGAAGAACTGGGCCGGCCTGCGCCTCAAACAGGGCACCCCGATCGCTGCCCAAGGGGCCGTGGTGACGGACGTTGACGAGAAGAGCCCTGCCGAAACGGCGGGCCTGAAACCGGGGGATGTGGTCACGCAGGTCGGCGCCAGCAAGGCGGAGCGGCCCTTGGACTTCCATCGGGCGCTGCTCGATCTGAGTGCGGGGGACAACGTGGAAGTGGCCGTCCGGCGCGGAGACGAGAGCTTGAAGCTCACCCTGACGCTGGCGAACCCACCGACTGTCGCGCGGCGGGCCGGCAGCCCGGTGTGGGAGGCCCTGGGACTGGACCTGAGGCCGATTCCGTCCCAGGAGTTCCAGCAGCAGTATCGGACCCAGTACCGCGGCGGGTTGACCATCACGGCGGTCCGCCCGCAGAGTGCGGCCGCCGAACAAGGCCTCCGCCGCGGCGACGTGCTGGTCGGATTGCACCTCTGGGAGACCGTGGCTCCGGAACACGTCACCTACGTGCTCAGCCGGCCCGATTTCTCGACCTTCAATCCGCTCCGCTTCATCATCATCCGCGGCAAGGATTCGTTCTACGGCTACCTGCCGATCAGCATGGTGCCAACCAAGCGGGAGTAGATGGAGTCGGATCTAATCGCCTACCTCCGAAGCCGCATCGGTCCCAATCCGGCCGTGCCCTTGGGCATCGGCGACGACGCGGCCGTGGTCGACTTGGCGGACACCAGCCAATGCGTGGTCACGGTCGACCTGCTCACCGACCGCGTCGATTTCGAGCTTTCCGAGGTCGATCCGCGGCGGGTGGGGCGCAAGGCGTTGGCGGTCAACCTGAGCGATTTGGCGGCGATGGCGGCCCGGCCGCTGGCCGGCGTGGTGGCCTTGGCCCTGCCGCGCAGCGGCGGGATGAAGCTCGCTCGGGCACTCTACGACGGGCTGCTGCCGCTGGCCGAGCGTTATGGCGTGGCCATTGCCGGCGGCGATACCAACAGTTGGGACGGCCCGCTGGCAATCAGCATCACGCTCCTCGGCAAGGTCACAAAGCAGGGCCCGCTGCGCCGCAGCGGAGCCAAGCCGGGCGATCGGATCGTGGTCACGGGGGCATTCGGCGGCAGCATCTTGGGCCGGCACTTGGATTTCGAGCCCCGGGTGGCGGAAGCCCTGCTGCTGGCCGAGCATTACCGGCTGCACGCGGGGATCGACGTGAGCGACGGCTTGTCGATCGATCTGGCCCACGTGGCAACCGAGAGCGGCTGCGGGGCGGTGCTCTGGCCGCACGCCGTGCCGATTGCCGACGACGCCCGCCGCCTGGCCGCACGCCTGGCCGACGGCTCCACTCCGCTGGATCATGCCCTCGGCGACGGAGAGGATTTCGAGCTTGTCCTCGCCGTGCCGCCCAACGAGGCGGATAGAATGCTTGCCGACCAGCCGCTTACAATTCTTCTAACGGCGATCGGCGAGTTCATCCGCGAGCCCGGCTTGTGGCAAGTCGACGGGGCCGGCCATCGCTTGCCCTTGCCGCCGAAGGGGTATGAGCACGAGTTTACCTGATGGACCGGCTCGTTTACGAATCTGCCGATGAACTCCAAACCGACGCCCTCGGCGCTGCCCTTGCCGAGGTGCTTCCCAACGGCACGGTGGTGGCGCTGTGCGGCACGCTGGGCGCGGGCAAGACGCGCCTCGTCCAGGCCATTGCCGAGGCTTGCGGGGTTGACCGCCGCGAGGTTACCAGCCCCACCTTCGTGCTAGCGCAGGAGTATCACGCCCAGCGCACGATCTACCACCTCGACGCCTACCGCCTCAACAACCCGGAAGAATTCCTCGAGCTCGGGCCCGAGGAGTACTTCCAGTCCGACGGTATCGTGCTCATCGAATGGGCCGACCGGGTCGCGGCGTATCTTCCCGCGGATCGCCTGGACGTCTGGATCGAGGTCACTGGCGACACCTCGCGCCGGTTCGAGTTGATCGCCCATAGCGCTCGCCAAATCGAAGCAATCGAGCATCTGGCGGCCCGACTCCTATAACCTTGCTTCTTCCGGTTTTGGGTGAGAACGTGGAGGAGCCCTCCCGTTCGTAGTCCCGCCTTTAGGCGGCATTCCGCCTAAAGGCGGGACTACGAACGTACTTTTTCCAAGTCTTGCACCCAAGACCGGAAGAGCCAGAAGCATTTTCGCTCTCCCGGGTGTCGTATTTCGGGACCCCCGCGGAACTGGCAGTCGCCCCCCCGTGACACCTGGTACCCACCGAGAAGTCATGAAAGGGAATTGGCAGTTCCCCCATCTTCCGATACGATAATAGATGTAGGGGAAGTGTCATTCCGAGGGTTCGGACCATGCGCAAACCAACATTCCTCATGGTGGCTGCTTCTGCGCTGCTCGCCAGCACGCCTTTGGGCGTCTGGGCGCAGTCTAACACCTCGTCAGGCACCTTCGGTTCTCGCTCGCTCGGCCAAGCGATGGGCGGGGGGGGAAGCTCGTTCGGCGGCTCGGGCATGGGATCGGGAATGGGATCGAGCAACAGCTTCGGGTCTGGGTTGGGATCAGGATCAACGTTGGGATCAGGATCAGCGTTGGGATCGGGATCGCGATCCGGGCGCGTGATCCCCTTTGGGAACATGCAGTTCCCTTCCCCCAAATACAGCACGAGACGGACAGGCGACTTTGTCGGCGCCGACGCGCGTGATTCCCGCAGCGGTATTCTGGGCGCGCTGACGGGCGCTTCCTCCAGCGCCGACTCGTCGTACAGTTCCACAGGTTACAGCAACAGGTCGAGCACCGGGACGTCCTATCGCGGGAACTCACGCAACGGCCGGTACGGGGTTGGTTCCAACGCAGCGCAGGTATTCCGGGGCCTGAACATGGGGAGCGACCTCCGGGCGCCGGCCAACCCGCAGCTCAGTACCGCGGTGACGCAGCATCTGACAAAGTCGATGCGTTTGCCGGCTGGGGCGCCTGTGGAGGTGTCGGTTCGGGGGGATACGGCGCTGTTGCGGGGTGTTGTCGCAACGGAGCATGATCGCGCGTTAGCGGAGCAACTAGTACGCCTGGAACCCGGGGTCGCGAAAGTGGCGAATGAGCTCCGGGTAGAACCGACGGGCGCGACGGTGGGCAGCCCGCAGGGGCCGGCGAATCCGTCGCCGGCAACGCCGTCGAGGCCGTGAGCGGCATTCCCGCGGCGTTGATTCTACTGCCCGCGACTCCGGCGGGGACAATGGTGGTGCGCCCGTTTCTTTGGACGACAGCCGCGCTGGTGGGGCGCGCCCCCGCGAGTTGGCGCGTGAGGTTGTCGGGAAGCTGAATCGTGGTGCTGCGGATGCCGCCGTCTGTCCGCTCCCCAGTGGGGAATTCGCCTAGCCGGTTTGGAACTGGCGCCTCATACGACGCGGGCCGGACCATGGGATCGCCAATGCCACTTGCGCTGGCGCGGGGGGCCGGATGGGAGGCCACGCTGTCCGCCGGCAGCCCGGCGCCGTTGAGCACAAGCCGGGTCATCTCGCCGACGACGAGCTCGCCCTTGCGCGGCACGAAGCGAACGATCAGGCTGATCTCTTTTCGAGGCCCGTCCGCTTCCTCATAAGGCACCCAGACCGCGTACGCAGGCCCAACCTTGACCGGATCGTAGTGGCCGGCGAGTTGTTCGGGCGTAAAGACGTATTTCCGGTCGGGCTTGGTGTCGAACCTGCCGCGTCCCGCCTCGTCGAACGTGTATACCGTCAGCGTGCCATCCACTTTGACCGGCTTGGTTCCGTCACCGCCATAGAAAATGACGCGGCCGGCGAAACCTCGCAGGGGCGTGCCGCCGGATGGATGCACGACGCCTTCCGTCCAGATCGCCGCGATGTTGGCCGGCTGCTGGGGCTTCGCTTGCCTCGCGGGCCAAAGCGATTTGCACTTGGAGAGGTCCAGCGCGGAGCATCCGCACGTCAGCCCCAAGCAGATCAAGGCGAGCCATTGAAGAGGCTTCATGCTAGCACCAAACGGTTCCGAGGACATACGGCGTCAACTTCAGACACATCGGTTCTTGCCTTTCCCCACCGGCCCCGTGCCGGTGGAAATGGGTTTGGCAACTACGCGGCCGCGGTAGTCATCAAACCCGCTTCCACCGACGCGGGGTCGGTGGGGAGCTCGTTGGATCAGTCTCCGGTCACGTAGTCATCAAACCCGCTTTCACCGACGCGGGGTCGGTGGGGATTTCGGCGGATCGGTCTCCCTTCATCGGCCGTTTCGGATCGTGGGCGTTTTTCCTTGCCGAGCGCCCGAGGGCTCCAAGCGGAAAGGCGTGGGCCCCGGCGAGGGGATCGCCTCCGACGCGTCGGACGGCGGCATCGGCACTCGGCCCGGCGGCACCGAGGACGGATCGCGCAGCGTTCGCGGGTCGCCGTCGGGGTAGATGACCTTGGTTTGGCCGTCGGGCCAATCGTCCTTGCGCCCGCGGAGCCCGGACTCGCCCATGATTTCGATCACATCGGCCAGGCACCAGTGCATCCGCGCGGCTTCGACGCGCTTCACGGATTCGGCGTCTTCTTCGGTGCGAACCACGTGCGGCGTCATGATGATCAGCAGTTCCTTCTTGACGACGTTCTTCGCGTCGAAACGGAACAGATGGCCGAGGACCGGCACGTCGCTGAGGTAGGGCACCGATCGGTGTGTGTCGGAGATCTGCTTGCTGATCAATCCTCCCAGCACCACGGTTTGCCCGTCGGTGGCGCTGACCGTGGTTTGCGCCAGGGTTTGCTTGACTTGCGGCGCGCGGATGACTTGGCCCGTGGAGGACACGAAGATGGGGGTCCCCTCCGCCTCCGGCCCGAGCTCGGAGCGTTGGGCGTCGATCTCCATGACCACGATCCCGTCGGGGCTGATCCGCGGGGTGACGCCCATGATGATCCCCGTGTTGGTGTACTGAATGCTGTTGGTTTGACCGAAAGTCGAGTTGGTGACGCCCATGATTTGCGCCACCGACGCGCCCACGTTGATGTAAGCCGTTTGATTGTCGAGGGTCTGGATTTGGGGCTTGGCGAGGATGTCGATCCGCTCGCGCGACTTCAGGGCCCGGATCAACACGCTCACGCTTTCGCTGGAGGCCGACATCACCAGTCCGCCGAAACCCCTCGAGGTGGTGCGGCCCAATCCGAAGTTCGTCAAGCCTTGCGTGCCCACGTTCGCGGCTTGTTCGAGCGCGGTGGTCGTGCCGTCGTTTCCGAGCGTGGGGCTGTTGAACAGGAAGCCGGGATTGGGGGGAGCCCCGCGATTGAACAGCAGGCCGTCCTGCAACCCCAGCTCCACGCCGAACTGGTCGTCATTGGTGATATCCACCTCGGCGATCAGGCATTGGATCAGGACCATGGGCGGGCGTCGGTCGAGGTCTTCCACGATCTTCTTGATCTCTTCGAAGTATCGCGGCGTGGCGGCCACGATGAGCGAGTTGCTCACCGGCTCGGCCACGACGACCACTTGTCGCTCGATCTGCTCGAATGGGCTCAGCAATCCCCCGCCCCCGGCCCCCGTTTGAAGATTGATCGCTTGCAGCTCGGCACGGAGAAAACTATTGATGGCGGTGGCCACGTCCGTGGCGGGGGCGTTCTTCAGGCGGTACACCGTGCTCACGCGGTTCCGCACGTCGCTGCCATCGAGCCGCAGGAGCATCGCCTCGACGACCAACAGATCGCCCGCCGTGCCCGAGGCGATGATGCTGTTGGTTCGCGCGTCGGCCACAAAGCGGAGCGGCACCAGCGAGCTTTCGCCTTCCCGGGCTGCCGTCTGATAATTCGGTCCTCCTGCGGCTCCTGCGGCTCCCCCGAAAGCGCCGCCGCCGGTCGTGCCCGTCGTCGGCTGGCCGAAGAAGTCGGTCAGCATGGTGACCAGGGCCGAGGCGTCGCTGTTGACGACCGTGAACACTTTGACCTCGGCCCGCACCGCGGGCGGCTTGTCCAACTGATTGACGAGGGCCTCGATGAGCGGCATGCTCTTGGCCGGGGCGGCCACGATGACCGTGTTGGCCCGGGCGTCGTAGGTGATCCGCACGTCGGTCAGGATGCCGGAGCTGAGGCGCCGCTGGCCCTGCGTGTCGACGGTCACGAACTGCAACATGCTGGAGCGCAGTTCCTGCGTCGTGCGTCCCGCCGCCCCCGGCATTCCCGCCGTGGCAGCCGTGCGGGCCGCGGCCGAGGCGCCGGTCCGCGCGCCCAACTGGCCCTGGGCGGTGGCTTGGCTCTGGATCGCATCAGTCAAGGTCTGGGCCAGGTCGGCAGCCAAGGTATTGGTGAGCTGGAACACCCGCAGCTCGTTGACCGCCTCGATTTCGTCGGTATCGATCCGGGCGATCATCGCGGCGACTTCCGCCAGGTCGCGGGGGCTGGCATGCACGATCAGCGAGTTGGAGCGGACATCGGAATTGACGCGGACCACCGGGCTCAAGCCGGTCGGATCGGCATAGAATTCCTCGATCATCGCCTGGGCGTTGGCCGCCGGGGCGTGCTTCAGGCGGAAGACCTGGAATTCAGTGTCGGGTTTGACGGGCACATCGAGGAGCTTCACTAAGGAGCCTGCCCGCTCCACGTTCTCCTTCCGGCCCACCAGCAAGAGCGCGTTCGGCTTGACCAGCGGGAGGATCGTCACCGTGCCCTGACGGGCGACATACACCTGGCTGTAGAGCTGCGTGACCAGGGTCGACATGGCCGAGCAATCGACGTGGTTGAGCTGGTAGACCTCGATGGCCGGCTCGGTCTCGATGCTCAGCTTCTCGATCTGCTGGATGATATCGACCACTTGCTTCACGTCGCGGGCATTGCCGCGGATAACGAGCACGTCGAGCCCTTCGAGCATCTCGATCTGCACGGGCCCGATCAACCCGCCGCCCTCCTCCCCTCGCGGTTGTGTACCCGGCGCGACCCCAGCCGCGCCAACTCCGGGCCCGGGCGGGGCGGCATTGGGCTGGGCGGCGGCGGCCGGCGCGGGCGCAGCTTGGGCATCGGCCGCGGCGACGACTTGCGCGACGGTTCTCCTGCCCGGCTGGAACATCCGCGCGGCCAGCGGCAGCTTCGTGGACGCGCGGGGCGAATCGCTCTGGTTGGCTGGGATCGAGCGCTCGCGCCCGGCGCTGGTGATGCGGATCGCCTCGACGGTGCGTTGAGCATCGGCGGCCCGCGTGGTTTTGAGAGGCACGAGCCGGGTGGCTTGATCGACGGCCTGCTCGGGACTGTCCAAGGCTCGGATCAGTTGCGGGAACGCCCCCGCAGCCGCGCCTGCCGCAGTATACGTGAGTCGGTTGGCCCCCCGATCGACGGTAAACGCGACCTCTCCGCCGTCGTTCAGCCGCAGGCGGTAGGACTCTGTGCCCGGAACTTGAGCCCCAACCGGCACGAGTCGCTCCCCGAAGATCGAGGCCAACAACGATTCCAGCGAGGCCGCGGTCGCGTGCTTCAACTCAATCTGCTGGAGGTACGCGCTAGCGGACGCCTGTTCCGACGGGGCGGACGGGGTGGACGGTGGCACTGGAGTCGGTTGGGGAGCCGGTTGGGAAGCCTGGGCGGGGCTGGCCTCGCGCGCCGCGTCCCCCAAACGAGCAGTGACCATGGCCTGGACCTCCGGCGGAGCGAGTACGAGCACCTGGGAGGTCCGCTGGTCGGCCACGATCCGCACGCCGGGTCTGCGGCCAAACTCGTCCTGCAAGCTCTCGGTGACAACCGACGGCTTGCCCGGCGCACAGGAATAAACCCTCAACACCGATTCCGCCCCGATCGGGGTCAAAGAGGCCGCGCTGCCCGATTGGGCCTTGTCGAGCGAGTCCACCACCCGCTGCGCGATCTCCTGCGCCGCTGCCGAGCCGCGAATCAGGATTCGATTCCCCTTGCGGTCGGCCACGATCTCCGTGCCTGCGGGCACCAACGGGGCAAGCGCCCCCTCGACCTGCTCGGCCTGAGCATGGCGGAGGGCATACGCCTGATACCCATCGGACTGTTGTGCCGAAAGGCTGGCGACCGGCGCCGCTAAGCCGCAAAGCATCAAGATGAGTGCGGCCGACCGACCCCATAGGCCTCTTCGAACCCGGGAATCCGACCGATTTTCGGATGCAGTCATGGCGTTCGGGCTTTCCTAATAACCCGTTGTGGTGGAACGTACCACCACTAGATGGCGATTCCACGCGCATTTTCTGTGCAATCCGAATAATCGGCAAACCTTGCCTAGTTCTCCAGGAGATCTCAAGAAGAAGGCAACCGGCGATGGTCGTAGGGCAAGCTGCTAGCTTGCCTGCGGGATGAATTGAGACCCGTTCGTAGTCCCGCCTTTAGGCGGCGTTTCGCTGAGAAGCCGCCTAAAGGCGGGACTACGAACAGCGCATTTGCGGTCGCGGGCAAGCTAGC
>CAYTJV010000102.1:0-16608 GCA_964438165.1 uncultured Planctomycetaceae bacterium
TCCAATATGCACCAAACAGTCCGAACGACCCAATAGCAAAAGTCTTGCTGTAGAGTTATTGGATCCGTCTGGTCTCACGTAGTTGTCAAACCCGCTTCCACCGACACGGGGTCGGTGGGGGCTTCTCGCCACCAGTTTCGTAACTATTCCACGAGAAAGATTCGCACTTCCTTTGGCCGCAGATCCACGGTGAATCGGGATGCCCCGTTCGACAGCTTAGCCCCGGTGGCGAAATCGACGACGGATCTCTTTTCGGGCAGCGTCACTTCGCATGGCCCGCCCGAGTCCGAAGCCCCGAGGGTGATGCAGTGCCGACTCGCGAAGATAAGGCAGTCGGGCCGGTTTGTGTACAGATGGACTCCTGCGTTCGCAGCGATGCGCCGCAGCACGGCCGCCGGGAGCGGAGCCGCGGCCGAATAGACTGAAACCCAGTCGGCAAAGCTCTTTCGCGCCATGACCACCCGGTCGGCCCGATCGGCCCGCACCGCCAGCGGCGCGGCGTCCGGGTCCGCCACGTAGAACTGCTCGCCGGGGATCATGGGCACCTCGACCGGCGGACCGAGACTGCGATCCGTCAGCTTGGCCGTGCCGCGAGCCGGCGACGTGGGATCCGGGACGATGCGCATACCTGTGACCGCCTGCATGTTCTCGGGGCTTTTTGCCAGGGTAGTCAAGTAACCGGGGGCGTGGAGCCAGAGCACGGTCTTGCCGTCGCGGGCCAATTTGCTCCGAAGCGCCTCGCGATCCTCTTGGTCGAGTTTTGCCGCGTTGAGGATCACGGCCAGCTTGTAGCGGCGAGTATCGATCAGATCCAGGTCGGAAAGAAGCAGCGTATCGTACGGGGCGACGAAGCCCAACGAAGCGAGCTGCGCGCTGAGAAGAACGGTCAGGAGTGGGTTGCGAAAGCTCAGATAATGCTCCGAGTCTTCATCCATGATAACCAGGAGTTCCGCGTGCGACGTGCGGTCCTCCCACGCTAGGGCCTGATTGCGAAGCTCGATCAGCCTCTTGACCCCGTCCATGATTTCCGGATCCTCGTAGTAGCCTCCGTGGATGTCGAAGTGGGCCAACTGGACGCCCTGGGCCAGTTCCATGCCGACCTCGCGCCGGTTCATCCAGACGAACTCCTCCGCAGTCTTCGTCAGGCCCATGGTCCATTCCCACTGCTTCAGGCCGGGATCGGTGCGGAGCTTCTCATAATACTTGTAGCTCACCTGGTCGAAATCGTTCCAGACCACCTTGCCGTGGAGATTGACCGAAGCCACAGGGGCCCGGAAATAGGGCGTGCCGGGCAGATTGCGGTTGAAGTAGCTTGACGGCGACATGACGAAGTCCACGTCCTTCGAGCGGAGCAGCCGGCCGAGGGCCAGATGGCCCGCGTCCTCGCCCAGCTCGGCGAACTCGAACGTGTAGCCGTAGAACGCCCCCACGATCTTCGTGCGGTTCGTCTTGTTCTTGACCGCGCCGGCGAACAGCGCGATCGAATCGGCCATCACGTCGGACCAGAAGCGATGGAAATCGACTACCGGCCGCTCGGCGACCGGATCGCGGAAGGTCTTGGAGCGGTCGCCGTATCGCTCGGCCTGCGAGGGAATCCGCGCGGAATCGATGCCGATCGCGGGCCGGGTCCATGCGGCGCGGAGCTTCTCGTCGCTGCCGTAACGCTCGCGAAGCCACCGACGGAACGCTTGGAGCATCGGCGGGCTGTAGTCGCCCAACAGCTCGGTGTTCATGCTCCAGTGGTACCATTCCTCGGTCTTCTGGCCGGAAAGCTGGTAGCCGATCACGCGGCCGCCGTAGTCGGATCGCTCGACGTGCTCGATCACGGTCTCCAGGGCGTGCTTCATGTCGGCCCGCCACTTCTCCGAGGCCAGCGACGCGTACTCGCCGGCACGCGGAAGCGCAAAGAGCTTTGCCGGAAAGCTCGTGGCGCCGGTGCTGAGGACCATTTTCTCTGCGGGGTTCTCTTGAAGCCACCAGGCGGGCGCATCGATGTAGATTCGCGGCAGAAGCCAAGCGCCCGGCGCCGCGGTGAGGATAGTATGGGCCCGCCGGTCGAGATCCTGGAAATCCCAGCGGCTGCGCTCCGGCCACATCGGGCGCGAATAGCCGTACCCGCTGATCTCGACCACGAAGTTGAATATCTCGCAGCCCGCCTCGGCAAACTGGCGCACGCGCCGCGATAAGTTCTCCGGCGTGCAGTCATAGCTCGAATAGCACACGCCGGAGTGCGGGCGGCCGTCGATGATGAACGTGGGCAACCCGCCGCGCATCTCCACGCGGCACGTGGCGGCATCAGCGGTCATCGCCGAGAAGGCGCAAGTCAACAGGCACGCGATGAACAATCTCGACATGACGCGGCTCCCGGGTGGTTCCTTTCAACAAAACCAGGACATCAATCCGCAGATAGACGCAGATTTGCGCAGATAGACGAAAGACGTGGGAGAAACTCGATCTGTGTCCATCTGCGTGCATCTGCGGATGATACTCGTAGCCATTCGTGAGACGGTTTCTAAGGTAACGCAATGGCCGCCGTAGGGCAAGCAGCTTGCTTGCCCGTCCCGCGCGCGCGTCAAACGGAATTGGCAAGCAAGCTGCTTGCCCTACGAGCGTCGTGGCAAGGTGGACGGAACAGAGAAGAGGCATTATACTTCGCGACATGTCGAAAAGCGATTGTTTCCGGCGGATCGTCGAGCGGGCGCACGCGTTGGTGCGCCAGAAGAAGTTGGACGAGGCGGTGGCGGCCTATCGCGAGGCGTTGCGGCTTCGCCCGGCCGACGCCCGGCTCCACACTTACCTCGGCGACGTGCTGCAAACGCAGGGCCAAAGCGAAGAGGCCATCGCCGCTTACGGCGAGGCGGTGCGGATTGACCCGCAATATCATCCGGCTTGGTATTCGCTCGGGTGCGCGTGGCTCGGGAAGGACGAGGATGCGACCGCTGCGAACTGCTTCGAGAAAGCCGTGGCCATCGCCCCCGAACATGCCCCGTTGCAGCACAACTTGGGCAAGGCGCTCTACAAACTCGGGCTGACCGACGAGTCGCTCGAGCGATTCCGCACGGCGATTTCCCTGGGAGAGGGCTTCCTTCCGCGCACGGCGATCGTCACCGCAATCCCGGGCAGCCCGAGCGCCGACCACCGGGCGGTACTGGAAGCCCGCCGCGATTGGGCCCAAACGCACTTGCCCCCGCCGGACCGAACCAAGAAGTTCCTGCGCGATCCGGCTGAAGGTCGTCCGCTGCGAATCGGATACATTTCCTCGTTCTTCCACTCGCGCAACTGGATGAAGCCGGTGTGGGGGCTGGTGAATCATCACGATCGCCAGCGGTTCCAGGTGTACCTGTTTTCCGATGCGGCCGAATCGGCCTGCGGCGGAGGCTACTCCAAGCACCCCGCGGACCAGTTCCACGATATCTCGGCCCTATCGAACGTGGCGGCAGCCGAGCGGATTGAGGCGTGCAACTTGGACATCCTCGTCGACTTGAACGCCTACAGCCGCGTGAGCCGGCTGGCGGTGTTGGCGCTGAAGCCGGCGCCGATCCTGGTCGCATGGTTCAACATGTACGCCACCTCGGGCATGACCTGCTACGACTATCTGGTCGGCGACGAGCACGTGATCCTGCCGGAGGAAGAGGCATTCTACACAGAGAAGGTGGTGCGGCTGGCGGGCTGCTACTTGACGTTCGAGGTGTCCTATCTCGTACCCGACGTGGTCGATCCGCCCGCGCTGACACTCGGAGGCATCACCTTTGGCTGTCTCGCCTCGCAGTACAAGATCACGCCGCAAGTGGTCGAAACCTGGTCGGAGATCCTCAAACGCTCGTCCGGCGCGAGACTCTTCCTGAAGAACTCCACGCTGGGCCGCCCGGCCAACGGCGAGTTCCTCCTGCGGCGGTTCGAGCAGTGCGGCATCCCGCGGAGCCGGATCGAAATGGAGGGCCCGGCCGAGCACATCCAGTTCCTCGCCGCCTACGGCCGAATCGACGTGGCCCTCGACACGTTCCCCTACAACGGCGGAACCACCACCTCCGAGGCCCTATGGCAAGGCGTGCCCGTGCTGACCTTTCGCGGCGATCGCTGGGCCACCCGCCAAAGCACGTCGATCCTCAGCGAGGCCGGGATGGAAGAATTCATCGCGGCCGACCGCAACGATTACATCGAGCGAGCGGTCGCGCTGGCCCATGCGTCTGACACGCCGATCCGCCTGACCGAGTTTCGCCGCAACATGCGATCGCGATTGGCCCGATCCCCACTCTGCGACACGGCCGCGCTGGCAAAGAACATGGAGCGGCTCTATCTGCAAATGTTCGAGCAGTGGTGGCAACAGAACCGGTAGCCGGACACAAGGTGTAATCGGAGAACGACTGGCGAAGCGGCCGAGGGCAGACGGCCTATTGGGCCTTCGTCTCCCACTCCATGCCGACCCGCGGCAGGGCCGCGTGACGGCATGCCACACCACACCATCCTGTTCTAACGAAGGACGGAAGGAAATCCGTCCTACTGTGCCATGACCTGGATCTCTCCCGGCTGCAGAACTACATTTCGGCCGTCGATCGTTACCTGGGCGGGCGTGCTGCGGAGACTGATGAGCAGGCGGGTTGTCTTGTCGCCCTGACGCCATGCGGTGCAGCGGATGTCGGCGGCGTCGGGGCCGATTTCGGCCAGTCTCGGCAGACGCTTGACAGCTTCGGCCGGCTCGGCGGCGGGACACCAGTCGAGTTGGACGGGCTGAAGCCCGGCGTCGGTCTCTTGCCATTTGGGCGGTTGGCCGGCGCGAAGTACGGTTACGCCGGCTGCGGCCGCCTCGCGCAGCTTGCCGATCGTTCGCGCGTGTAGGACCACGCAGGAGGGAAGGACGACGTGGGAATAGCTCGCCTTGCCGAGCCGGAGATGCCGGTCCGCCAGTTCGCCGCGCCAGAGGTCCGCCTCGTCGAGGAGGTGAAGACCCACTTGACGGTCGAGGCCGAGTTGAATGAGGCGGACCAGTTCGTTGCGGAGCGGCGAGTCGGCCGTGAAGCCGGCCGACGGCAAGGCGGCGAAGCTGCGGATGGGCCAGACGATGCCCACCGGCGCGATTTGCGTGGCGTCGCGGACAACCGCTTGCAGGCCGGCCAGTTCCCGGTTCAGCCGGACCATGCCTTCCCAGCGGCTGCTTGCAGGGCCGAAGTCGGGCGGGGCCTCGGTCAGGCGCAGGCCCTCCACGCTGTTGTACGCGCAGTGCACGACCGGCGTGGTAACACCCATCACCAGTTGCCAGCGGAGAATGCGGCCTGCCTCCTCGGCGGTACACTTCAATCCGCTGCACGCCAGCGACTCACTCATCACCCCCGGCTTGTTGAGCTGCTGAGCGGCCGAGGTCGCGCTCAGAACGCCAATGTTGATCAGCGGATGGTTGCGATCGCCCACGGCTGGGACGATCAAGTCGAACCCGGGTGTGCCGAAATACGGCAAGAGTGGGAACAGATTGCTCACGCACTCGTTCTGCTGCACGGGATCGTCCTCGGGGCTGATGTGGCCTACCAGCGCCAAGCGATGCTGCTCGCACCACCGCGAGACCGGCTCCAGCCAGGCGGTGCGGAACCGGTCGCCGCACCATTGGCGGAAGTGCAGCCGGGTGAGGATCGATTGGGCATCGGTGGTCTGGGCGAAAAGCCGCCAGAGCTGCGGCGCGAGGTCGTAGCCGAACTGCTTGCGGAACGCGGGAAACATGTCGCGAGTCCAGGGCTGGGCACTGGAATACTTCGGCTCATCGGTGAAGATCGCCCGCACTTGCTTGCCAAACCGATCGCCGAGCACGGCGGCGTAGCGCTCGTGGGTCCGCTTGAGGAATTGCTGGGTGGCCTCAGGGTTCATGCGGTCGGGCTCCCAAGGCCAAACATCGCTCGCGACCGGCTGGGCCACAAAGGCCAGCAACTTCGACCCTGGCGGGATTTCACTCACCTCGACGCCGAACTCGGGCTCCTGGGTCCAGGCCCTCGGGCACGAGTGAAGGGGCGTGGCGGGGTAATAGTACCGGCTGTCCCAGGGATCGAGCTTGATCCATTTGCGGCGCACCAGCCCGACTCGGGCCGTCAAGTCAACGGTCTTTCCTGTGCTCTCGTTGACCAGCCCGCACCACAACAGCGTGCCCGAGGGAAAACAGTACAGGCCCTGGCTTTCCTTCGCGGCCGCGGGCTCGTAACGGCGGATCTCCATCGCGCGGTATTCGGGGTAATCCGTGGTGATCCAACCGCCGCAGTTGCCGCTGGGCCACGGGTCCTCGTCGTAGAGCCACACGTCCAATCCGCGCGCGGAACAGCGGTCCACGGTCCGCTTGATGAACTCGAACCAGGCGTCTCCGCCATAGGGCTTCAGCAGCCCGGGCCGCGGGTGCAGGCACACCGCCGAAACGCCCCCCTTGGCGAACGCGTCGATGAACCGGTCGATGGTCGCATCGGCGCAGGCGTCGTTGAGAGCCCAGAAGTAGATCAAGCCCGGTTTGTGAAACAACCGGTCGGCAGGAGGCGATTGGGGCGTCTCTGCCCGGGCCGACAGGCTGAGGAGCATTCCTACCGCCAAAGCGAAAAACGCACGCAAGTTGCACATCGTCGTTTCCTTTGTGGGCTGACTGGAGCGGCTGGAGGGCCAGGTCTTCATCGTGTTGCCATGAGGCGGCGACCCAGCAGGACACGCGGAACATGTGCTTTTCTCTAGCCCAGGCGTTCACGCCTGGGGAAAGGAAACGCCAAGATGCGGCGAGAGCCCCTTCAGGGGCTTTCTCGGCGGGGGCGAGGGACGTTGCCCGTAAGCCCCTCGAAGGGGCTGACCACCGCTGTTACCCTATGACGCCCCAGGCGTGAACGCCTGGGCTAGAGAAAAGAATGTCTGGGACACGCTGTCCTCTATCGCATCTCTTATCCCTCATCTCTCATCTCTCATCCTTCATCCCTCCTCCCTCACGGCTCCAGGACGATCTTGCCGGCCAGCGTGCCGGACTTGTGCAGGGTGTTTTCTTCCTGGAGGCGATGTGCGGCGGCGGTTTCCGAGAGTTTCATCACGCGACCGATCCTTGCCCGGAGTTTTCCTTCGGCCAGCCAGCGGTTGATGTCGTCGGCGGCGCGGCGCTGTTCGTCGGGCGGGGCGTTGAACATGGCGAAGCCGTGGACCGAGCAATCCTTGACGTAGAACGGCCCGACGGGAAACGGCGGCCGCGCGTCGCGTCCGGCCATGAGGACCAGCCGGCCGCGAAACGCCAGGTGCCCCACGGCCTGGTCGAGGTTCTGCTCGCGCAAGGTCTCGAACCAGACATCGATTCCCTTGGGAGCGAACTCGCGGATCAGCGCGTCGGCGTCGTCTTTGTTGTAGTTGATGACCAGATCGGCGCCCAACTTCCGGCAGATTTCCGCTTTCTCTTCGCTGCCCGCGGTTGTTACCACGCGAGCCCCGACGACTTTGGCCATCTGGACGACGCAGGAGCCGACGCCGCCGGAGCCGCCGTTGACAAAGAGCGTTTCGCCGCGCCGTAGTTGTGCATCGCGGAACAGGCCAAGATGGGCGGTGATGCCCACCAGCGCCGAGGCGGCTGCGTCACGATCCGAGACACCCCC
Organism: uncultured Planctomycetaceae bacterium; assembly: GCA_964438165.1. Taxonomy (GTDB): domain Bacteria; phylum Planctomycetota; class Planctomycetia; order Pirellulales; family Thermoguttaceae; genus CALFBP01. The sequence continues at coordinate 7,587 of CAYTJV010000102.1, forward strand.
CGGCGTGGGGTAGAGCCAGAACTCGTCCACGGCGGCGTACTCGGCGAACGTCCCCTGACGCCCGAGCAGCCCCTGGTTGCTCCCCCATACCCGGTCCCCCGGCTTGAACATCATGGCCTCGGGTCCGACGGCCTCGACCGTCCCGGCCAAATCGCAGCCGACGATAAACGGCTTGGGCAACGGGAAGGCGATCGCCCCGCTGCGGATGTACGTGTCGACCGGGTTGACCGCCACCGCCCCGACTTTCACCAGCACCTGGCTGCCGGTGGGCGAGGGCGTCGGGAGGTCCCCATAGACGATCGTTTCCGGCGATCCCGGCTCGGAGATGTACGCGGCTTTCATGGTTTTCCCCCAAACGAGTCTTTGGAGTGCGGCGACTTGTCGCCGCTTTCCTTTTTGCTTTGGGCGGCCATTGTTGCCGCCAAAGAAAGCGGCGACAAGTCGCCGCACTCCAAAGATTACGCGACGAGCCGCGCAAAAGCAACTACTCGATGTGCTGCGAGAGGCGATGGAGGACTTCGCCTTGGGGATTGCGGAGGGTCACCTCCAGGGGCATCTGGCCGGGGAGGTGTGGGTAACGCTGAGCGCAGAGCGTGGGAACAAGAATAACACTGCACTCTTTGCACGCCCCCGCCGCACCATATATAATCACGGAAACGACATCAACAAGGAGTCCATCCGTGAGATCGATGTGGCTTGCGCTTTTCGTCTCGGCGTTGTTGATTTCAACCGCGGGTTGCCCCAAGCCCGAGTCAGGGCCGACCCAATCCGGGCCGCAAGCCGGCGGCGGCCGCCTGTTCGGCGTGACCTTCCAGACCATGAACAACCCCTTCTTCGTCGACTTGAACGAGGGCATCGAAGAAGTGGTCAAGGCGCACGGCGATCGGCTGGTGACGCTCGACGCCCAGTTCAACAGCCTCAAGCAGAAGAACGACATTTCCGACCTGATCCTCCAGGGCACCGCCGCGATCTTCATCAACCCGGTCAACTGGGAAGGCATCCGCGGCAGCCTGCTCCAGGCCCGCGATAAGAAGATCCCCTGCATCGTGGTCGACGCCCCGGCCAAGGATCAGGACCTCGTGCTCTGCACGGTGGCGAGCGACAACGTGAAGGCGGGCCGGCGGGCCGCCCAGGCCCTGGCCAAGGTCTGCCGCCCGGCGCGGATCGTCATTCTCCATCACTCCGTGAACAAGGCCTGCCTCGACCGCGTCCAGGGATTCACCGATGAAATCGCCAAGTACCCCGACATGAAGGTCCTCGACACCCAGGAGGGCAAAGGCACCACCGAAGGGGCCCGGCCCGTAATGCGCGATCTTGTAGGCCGCTACCCGGATCTCAACGCCGTCTTCCCGATCAACGACCCGAGCGCCCTGGGCTGCGTCTCGGCCCTGGAGTCGGCCGACAAGCTCAAGGGCGTGACCATCGTCACCGTCGACGGCTCCCAAGAAGCCCTCGCGGCGATCAAATCCGGCAAGCTCCTCTCCAGCTCCGCCCAGTTCCCCAAGGAAATCGGCCGCATCGCCGCCGAAAAAGCCTACGAACACCTCGAAGGCAAACCGGTCGACAAGGATGTCGTGGTCCGCGTGGAGTTGATTACCAAGGAAAACGCGGAGCAGTTCGTGAAGAAGGGAGGGTAAGGGCTGGCTTGAAGAACCACGATCCGGCGGATATACTCGCGGTAAAGGAGTACAATAGGTTGTGGTCAACTGGCATCGCTTCACGCCCGCCGACTTCGAGTACGATTTCGAGCGAGACGAGCTGGCCGCACACCGCATCACCTTTGAAGAGGCGGTCGAGTGCTTCTTTTCTGACTTTGAGGCGCGACGGAACAAGTCGTACCGTGACCGTTTTCAACTGATTGGGAGAACCATCGGCGGACGCAGACTGAAGATCATTTTTCAACTCAAGCCGGGAAATGTAGTCCGCATCATTACGGGGTGGTCTATATGAGCACGAGAGACAAGGCCAAGAAGAACCTTTCCGAAAGGGAAATTGACCAGGCCGTCGTGGCGCAAGCAAACGATGATTCCGCTTGGGAAAAGCCCGTTCGCGTGCGGAGAGCCAAGCCGGCGTCGTTGTCTATCCCCGCCAGCCTTGCAGCCCGCGCGGCGTTCCTTGCTCGGTTGCACCACAAAAGCAGTCTTGCGGAATGGCTGACGCACATCATCCAGGAACGGGTGGAACTGGAGGAAGCTGCCTTCGTGGGAGCGAAACACGACCTGGCGGCAAAGGCTAACTAGACCTGTGGGCCGTTGCCCCAATGATCCGTTCGGCCGGAGATCATGGAGACCTGACCATACGGCATTGCTTCACGGCTATGTTCTGATCGGGGAGGATCGCCGCATGGTGTATCGCGGCATTGTGAAAAACGGGGTTGTGGTCTTGGGAGAGGGAGCCGAGCTGCCGGAGGGCACGGAGGTCCACATCGAGCCCGTGGCCCGGGGCGAGGGCACGGCGGGTGAGGGACCGACGCTGCTGGAGCAGTTCAGCGACGTGATCGGCAGCGTTCCCGAACTACCGCCCGACATGGCCCAACAGCACGACCATTACCTGCACGGAGCGCCCAAGCGATGACCGGCATTTTCGCTGACTCGCATTTCTTCTTTGCGGTCCTCAATCCGAACGATGCGGCCCACGCGAAGGCGACGAGTTTTGCCCGGCAGCACCGGGGGCCGCTGGTCACGACCGCTTGGGTGTTGACGGAGGTGGCCGACGGGCTGGCCGCCACGCCTCGCCGTCAAGTGTTTCGTCGCCTGCTTCACGATCTGGAAGCCAACAAGGCAAACCTGATCGTGCCGGACAATTCGGAGACCTTCGAGAAAGGGGTGGAACTCTACCATGCCCGTCCCGACAAGCAGCGGTCGCTGACCGACTGCATATCCTTCGTCGTCATGTCGGAGGAACAGATTGCCGAGGCGCTGACCGGAGACCATCATTTCGAGCAAGCCGGGTTCAAGGCCCTGTTGAAGTGAGAGCAACCCACGCCGCCATCCTTTCTGAGTCGCCCCTTTGCGATTCCCGGGTCCACCGGGAGGGGTCCTATGGGGGGGGGAGGGCGACTCCCTAACTTGAACTACCACCGCCCCGCGCATATACTCGCGGAAAAGGAAAACCAGTTACAGGCTAAGTTAGACGGCTCGATTCCATGACACCTGAAGGTGCCAAATGATGTTGCTTTGGGTTGGATTCATCGGCTTTGTGCTCCTGATGCTTGCGTTGGACCTCGGGGTCTTTCACCGCCAAGCCCATGTGGTCCGGGTGAAGGAGGCTCTCGTCTGGTCCGCTGTATGGGTCACATTGGGGCTGGCCTTTGCCGTGTTCGTCTACCACGGCTATGAAGGCCAGTGGTTGGGGCTGGGGACTGCCGTCGACGCGGTGGATGGCATGGTCAACGACGGCTGGACCGCAGTGGAGAAGTACCTGACGGGCTATGTCCTTGAAAAATCGCTGAGCGTCGACAATATCTTCGTGATTGCCATGATCTTCGGCTTCTTTGCCGTACCGCCCCTCTACCAACACCGGGTGTTGTTCTGGGGTATTCTGGGTGCTTTGCTGATGCGCGGCGTGATGATCGCCGTCGGCGCGAAACTCATCGCCGAGTTTCACTGGGTTTTGTACATCTTTGGCGTGTTCTTGATCCTCACGGCGATCAAGATGCTGTTCCTGAAGGCCGACCACACCGACCCGAATCAAAACCTCGTTGTGCGTCTGACGCGACGCTTGTTCCCCGTCACCGCTCGGTTTCATGGGGAGCACTTCGTGGTTCGCGCCGGAGCGCCAACCTCGTATGAGAGTGAGGTTCCCGGTGCGGTCGCTGTACCAGACAAGGCCGTGGACCAAGCCCGGCCAGGGACGCTGATGCTCACGCCCCTGGCGCTGGCACTGATCGTGGTCGAGACGACTGACCTGATTTTTGCGGTGGACTCGATCCCGGCGATCTTCGCCATCACAGCCGATCCGTTCCTGGTTTTTACCAGCAACGTGTTTGCCATGCTCGGCCTGAGATCGCTCTATTTTGCGCTGGCGGGGATGCTAGACAAGTTCCGCTACCTCAAAGTGTCGCTCGCGCTGGTGCTGATGGTGGTGGGAGTGAAGATGTTCGTCGCCGACTGGCTTAAGCTCTCGCTCGGCAAGCACTTTAACTTCTACCTGCTGGGCGTGGTGCTCCTGATCTTGGCTGCAGGCGTGACAGCGTCGTTTATTGCTGGACACCGAGGTGAGGGCCGCGTAACCGATCGTTGAACGGATCAAGCGGATTCGCGAAGAATACGCCGCTCGCTTCAATGTTCAGTCACTGAAAGGGGATACTCATGATTCGCCCGACCGTTGGATTCATCGTGTACGGCGTTCACAAGGACGGGCTCAAAGACCCGATGGGCCAGCCGTTCATCGACGAGGTCCTGGTGGCCCGCTCCAAGAAGGCCCTTGCCGACCGCGGCATGGACTTAGTGGTTCACGACGTGGTGGTGGCCACGAAGGCGGAAGCGGCCGCGGCCCTCAAACGCATGAAGGACGATGAGCGGATCGATTGCGTGGTGCTGTTTTCCGGAACCTGGGTCTGGACGGCCCATCTGATCGCGGCCGTGCGCGATTTCGCCATGACCGGCCGCGGCGTGCTCCTCTGGACGCATCCGGGCTCGCAGGGATGGCGTCCGGTGGGCGGGCTGGTGATGCACGGGGCCCTGATGGAGGTCGGCATCCCGCACAAGTTCGTCTACGGGGCTGCCGACGATCCGGCGGAGATCGACCGGATCGTCAGTTTCTGCCGCGCGGCGCACCTGAAGAACTGGCTCAACATGTCGACGATCAGCACGTTCGGCGGCCGCGGCATGGGCCAGACCTGCGGCGCGGCCGACCCCAGCCAGTGGATGAAGATGTTTGGCGTCGATATCGATAGCCGCGACACCACGGAGTTGATCCGCACCGCCGAGGGCGTGAGTTCCGCGGAACTTGAAGCCCTCCAGCCCAGAATTCAGCAGCTTTTCGGGAGCGTGCCTGCCAAGAACGTCGTCAACGAACGGTCGATCCGGCTGTATCTGGGCATCAAGAAGCTCGTCGAGCGGAACGGGTGGGATTTCTACACGATCCAGTCGTTTCCCGGCCTGGGCGACGACTACAGCGCTTCCTGCTTCGCGCAGAGCATGATGCTGGAGGACGGGTACGGCACGTCAACCCTGGGCGACTTCAATACCGCGATGACGGTCTTGTTGCTCACCAAGCTGAGCCGCGAGCCGGTCTACTACGGCGACTTGCAGCACATCGACAAGAAGAGCCGCGAGATCAAGATCATCGGCGACGGGGCGTGTCCGCCTTCGCTGGCCGGCAAGCTCGGTCCGGCGGGTTTCGCGGAGCACGGCATCCCCACGGAAGGCGAGGCGGGCGGGCTGTCGATCCACCTGGTGTGCAAGGTCGGCGAAGGGGTGCTCGCCCGGCTGGGACGCGTCGACGGCCAGTTCACCATGGTTATCACCCGGGCCTCGATCTTCGAGCCCCCGGCGGACCAACTCGAAGCCCGCAAGCTCGAATGCGGCATCCCCTTCTGGCCGCACGGCTTCGTGACCGCCCATTGCGATATGGATGCCCTGCTGGAGAACTGGACCAACGAATACGCCTGCCTGGGCTACGGGCCGCAACTCTATGCGGACCTGATCGACTTCTGTAGGATGACCGGCATAAGGGCGGTGTTGCCCTGACGAACCCCCTGGAAGGGGCTGGGAGATAGCGTTGCGGCCAAGGCGCCCAGGCGTGAACGCCTGGGCTAGAGAAAAAAGGAATCCAAGCTCAAACGCCTGGGCAGACAAAAGGCGGGCCGAATGTTCATTTGTTTTCCCTAGCGCAGGCGTGAACGCCTGGGTTCCGGGGGCAACAACAATCCAATAGGAGCCCCTTCCAGGGGCTTTCAGGGCATGCACGACGTACTCCTCAAAGACTTCCGTCCCACGTGCCTGCTGAAGGTGGCGTCCCAGGTGCCGCAGAAGGCCCGCTTCCCGGTGATCGACGCCCACAATCACCTGTTCGGCGAGCTGGCGCCGGAGAAGCTGATCGAGGTAATGGACGCCGTGGGAGTGCGGGTGTGGGTGAACGTGACCGGCAACACCACGCTGCCGTTGGAGAATAACACGTACACGATTGCCCGGCGGCCGATCGACTACTTCCTGGAGCACTACGTCGCCCGCTGGCCCGGGCGGTTCGCCGCGCTGACGATGGCCGATTTCGCCCAGTGGGGCGATCCGGTCCTCATCCGAGACGACCGCTTCGCCGAGCGGTGCATCGAGCACCTCGAAGAGGACGTATCCAAGGGGGCGTGCGGATTGAAAGTCACGAAGGAGCTCGGGCTGCGATTCCGGGACCGCGACGGGGCGATGCTCCGCGTGGACGACGAGCGGTTGTTCCCGATTTGGCGGCGAGCGGGCGAGTTGGGCATCCCCGTGTTGATCCACGTGTCCGACCCGATCGCCTTTTTCCTCCCCTTCGATGCCCATAACGAGCACTACCTGACGCTGCGGGAGTTCCCCGGCTGGAGCTTCGTCGGCTCGCATTTCTCGAAGTGGGATCTCTTGGAACAGCGGAACCGGATGATTGCCGAGCATCCGCAAACCACCTTCCTCCTGCCGCACGTGGCCAATCTGCCCGAGAACCTTGCTTCAGTCGGAGCCCTGCTCGACGCGCACCCGAACGTGGTGATCGATTTCTCCGCCCGGATCGACGAGCTCGGCCGTCAGCCTTACACGGCGAGGGATTTCTTCATTAAGTACCAGGACCGGATCTTGTTCGGGCTCGACATGCCGGTCTCCGCCGAGGCCTACCGCTGCTACTTCCGTTTTCTGGAGACGCGCGACGAGTATTTCGAGTACCCCGATTACATTGGGCGGTTTGGCGTCTACACGCGGTGGCGGATCTGCGGACTCGACCTGCCCGACGAGGTGCTGGAGAAGGTTTACTACAAGAACGCCGTGCGATGGATGCCGGGAATCCGAATCGAATGAGTCAGGGCGAAATGCGCGTGAGAGGGGAGAACAAGGAGAAAGGAAAATAGGGGAAAGGAAAATATGAAGATGCAATTCGATCATTTGGGCATGGTGACCACCGAGAAAAAGGCCGACGAGATCTACGTGGCGGCCACCAAGGTGTGGGTCACCGATTTCCAGCACCATCCGTATCACATCGAGTGGCTGCGCTTCGAGCCCGACAGCCCGGTGGCCGGCCCGGTGCGCGATATGCCCCACGTGGCATTCCGGGTCGACAGCATTGCCGAGTGTGCCAAGGGCCTGAAGGTGCTGTTGGAGCCTTTTGACGCGGGCATGGCCGTCGTCGCGTTCTATCAAACGCCCGACGGCGCGGTGGTGGAATTCATGGAGTACAAGGACTGAGGTGCCACATGCCAACTATCAAGCACATCCTGGTCACCGGGGCGAGCGGCAAGCTGGGCGCCCCGTTGTGCGAAGCGCTTTTGGGCGCCGGATACCGGGTCACGGGCCTGCGGCACCGGCATCCGGTCGAGGTTGCCGGCGTGGACGAAGTGCAGGCCGACCTGGCCGACGTGGCGGCCGTGGAGAAACTCGTGTTGCGCCACGACGCGGTGATCCACCTGGCCACGTGCAAGGAGGATCGCCACGGGGTGATCGACGTCAGCGCCCGGGGCACGTTCAACCTCTTGGACGCGGCCATGCGGACCCGGGCCCTGGCCCGCTTCATCCTGGCCAGCGGCGACGCGGTCAACGGCATCTACTTCAACCCGCAGCCGGCGCCGATCCGGGAAGACATGCCGATGGCCGCCTACCCCGGCTACTACCCGCTCTCCAAAGTCCTTGAGGAGACGTTGTGCCGGCAGTTCTTCGTGCAGGCCGGCGTTCCCGCGGTGGTGCTGCGGATCTCGTGGATCCACTCCGAGGACGACGTGTTGAATCATCTGACCGTGGGCGGAGAGTCGTTCGGCGTGCCGGTGTGGCGGGAGCTGATGAGCCCTGAGCAGCAGGCGGCTTTTTCCGGCGGGCGCCACGCCGCGGTCGCGCTTCGCCACCCGGACAACAAACCGATGCGCCGCCACATCGTGGCCGTGGAAGATTGCGTGCAAGCGTTCTTGATCGCGCTGGAGCGCGAAGGCGTCGACGGCGAGACGTTCAACATCGCCATGGGCGAGCCCTTCGACTACACCGAGGTGGCCGCCTACATCGCCAAGCGCCTGAAGATCGACGTCTTGGACCTGGTCGACCCGGTGGGCCGGGACTTTTGCATGGACGTGGCCAAGGCCCGCTATGTGCTCGGCTACCGCCCGAAGTACGATATCTTCGCCCTGATCGACCACGCGATCGAGTTCCGCCAAGCCGGCCAAACACGCCGACAGCGGTCGGGGTACAAGGGATAGTCCCTGCGATTTGTAGCCGAATTCGCCAGAATTCGGGCCGTTCTTGACGACTCCCGAAGTCTGGCGACTTCGGCTACGACCGTCTTAGAAGCCGGCGGCTCGCAGCGCGCTGCGCCAGAGAATCTGGACGTTTTTCTGGGCCGCCTGCTGTTTCTTGCGCTGCTCGTCGCGCCGAAAGGAACTATTGGAGTCATTGGAGGTCCTGGTTGAAGCTCTGCAGCAATCCCGGAGTTGCTGCGGCATGGATGCCGTTCACCAGCGAAACAGGAGAGATTCATGATGGACACGAATGGGAAAGGCCGGAACGCCTGTTGTGCCACGGCGGCAGACGACTCGCCCGCATCGGGTGTCCAAGCGATCCCTGGGGCGAGAGAAGGGCAGATCCACGCAGTCGATTCTGAGTTGAGCTGGCGTGACCGCCTGGGGATGGTGCGAATGCGCATGGGCATCGGGCGATATCGCTACGCCGTGGAGCCGGGTCTGTACGCGGTGGGCCGTGCGGACAGCACGTCCCCTGTGTTGGTCACCGCAAACTACAAGATGACCTTCGATCTTGTGCGTCGAGCCTTGAAGGGGAGGAGCGTCTGGCTGTTGGTCCTGGACTGCACTTTCTGAATTGATGGATTACGTCAGGTGGCCAACGCCATGAGGCGTCGA